>NZ_JBTEYL010000022.1:0-86834 GCF_054330215.1 Pseudomonas sp. Ma2-10
GCTATCCGAAAAACGCGATGTCTTCACTTAAAATTTCCTTGATCCGATTAGGAGAAAATTCTACTTCCGACGAGTACTTTTTTCAGGGGGGATTACCCAAAGACCCCATTCCGTTCTCGGCGCTGAAAACCCTCGACGTACCCGGCAGTATGGACGCCACCCACTCGGCATTGGTATCAACGGCACCGATGCCATCGGCGAATTGAAGAAAGCCAACAGCGGCTTCTTCGGCTCGATGCTGCCGAGCCCGCACATCGAGGGCTACAACACCGCCAGCATGATGTACGAGTAGGTCACCACCGGCAAAGAACCGCCGAAGTACACTGCGATGGACGACGTAACGCTGATCACTCGCGAGAACTTCAAGCAGGAACTGGAAAAGCTCGGCGAGCAGGCACGGGTCTTCAAGTCCACCGCCGACAGTATCGGCAGTGGCGTTGCAGTGATCCATCAAGAGTTGCACCGGGTCCCGGAAATGACCGTGGCATGGGGCATCTGCCGGCCAGTTTCGGCCTGATCGATCGCGGCGCCAAAGCCGAGATCTACCAGATCATCCTCAACCTGGCCGCCAGCGGCACCACGGTGTATTGCCTGGCGTCCGGGCACTTCGATTTGTCGGCGGGTTCGGTGATTGCCTGCGCCGTGCATGGTTTGATCTTGCTGTTGGCTGTCGTGATTGACCGCCTCAAACAACGCTAACCATCTCCTGCTAACTGATCGTTTCCAGGCTCTGCTTGGGAACGATCGTGTGTAACTCCTTCTGTCACTTCCCCTAAATATTCCTTGCTCGCCCCACCCCGTTTCGGTTATCACGTTGTACATGATTAGACAGGTACGATTTGACAAGAAACAACGGGTGGTCGATGAACTCATCCGGCGCATCGAAAGCGGCCTCATGGAGGACGGCTTTCTATTGCCGGGCGAGCATCAGTTGGCTCAAGAATTCAAAGTCAGCCGAGGCACGTTGCGCGAAGCCCTGGCTGAGTTGAAACGGCGCAACTACATCGCGACGCAAAGCGGGGTGGGGTCCATCGTCACCTTCGACGGCGTGGTGCTCGATCAACGCAACGGCTGGGCCCAGGCCCTGGCCGACAGCGGTGCCCTGATCAATACCGAAGTGCTGCGACTGGAGGCGGTCACCCGTCCTGATCTGTTGCCGCGTTTCGGCACCGACCAATTCATCACCCTCGACCGTCGCCGCCGTTCCAGCGAAGGCAAGCTGGTCTCCCTTGAACGCTCATTAATGCCCGCCACCGGAGGCCTGGAAAGCCTGCCGCGGGTCGGCCTGATCGACAACTCCCTGACCATCACTCTGGCCGCCTACGGTTATATCGGCGAGCGCGGCGATCAATGGATCGGCGCCGAGCCCTTGAACGCCGAAGACGCCGAACTGCTCGGCCGTCCGGAAGGCACGGTTTTCCTCAAAGCCTTGCGCACCACCTACGACCGGAAAAACAGATTCATGGAGCAGGTCGAAAGCTTGCTCGACCCGGTACATTTTCGCCTGCACTTGCAGTTTGGAGAGCCAAAATGACCGCGCTCAATCGTGCATTGGGCGCGTTCTACGGACTGGCTCTGGGCGATGCGCTGGGCATGCCGACTCAATCGTTGAGCCGTGCCGAGATCAAGGTGCGCTTCGGCGAAATCACTGATCTGGAAGACGCAGGCCCCGATCAACCGATCGCCGCCAACATGCTCAAAGGCTCGATCACCGACGACACCGAACAGGCGATTCTGGTCGGCCAATTACTGGTTGAAGGCGGGGGGCGGATCGAGCCGTCGGTGCTCGCTCAACGGCTGATCGAATGGGAAGCCGCGATGCAGGCCAAGGGCTCGCAAGACTTGCTGGGCCCTTCGACCAAACGTGCCGTCGAGATGATCCTCGCCGGCCACTCGCCGGAAGAAGCAGGACGCTACGGCACCACCAATGGCGCGGCGATGCGCATAACGCCGGTCGCAATCGCGGCGAACGTCGCCCACCCTGAGCCATTCATCAACGCTGTCGTGCAGGCTTGCCAGGTCACCCACAACACTACGCTGGGCATCTCCAGCGCGGCGGCGGTGGCGGCGGTGGTCTCGGCCGGTATCAACGGCATGGACCTGGGCGAGGCGTTGAACCTCGGCCAGAAAATCGCTCAGCAAGCTGAAAGTCACGGCTACTGGGTGGCTGGCGGGCGCATCGCCTCGCGCATCAGTTGGGCGCGGACCCTCAGTGTCGACAGCGACAAGGCATTGCTGGCGGATTTGATGTACGACGTGATCGGCACTTCGGTGGCTTCACAGGAATCGGTGGTGGTCTCATTTGCCCTGGCCCAGCAAGTGGCCATTGGTGAAATGAACGCGTTCGAAGCGCTGTGCATGGCCGCGAGCCTTGGTGGCGACACTGATACCATCGCGGCGATTCTCGGCGCCATGCTCGGGGCCTGCCTGGGCCTTGAGAGTTGGCCGGTGGCGATGATCGACAAGGTCAAAACCGTTAACGATCTGGAGTTGGAACCGTTGGTAAAAGGGCTCCTCGCCCTGCGCTGAGACGCGCTCTGCCAACGCTCAACAATCTGTTTTGCCGACAACCACAACAAAGGCAACAGGAGCATTTCACATGAGTTCATCGAACGCCGGGCAAAGCGTCGGGCAACTGGAAACCCGTGGCATTGAGCCCGTGCCGGAAGCGGAGTGCAACGGTCATCCGCTGCAGCTGTTCTGGGTCTGGTTTGCTGCCAACATCTCCATCCTCGGCCTGCCGTTAGGGGCGACTCTTGTAGCTTTTCGCGGCTTGGCGATCTGGCAGGCGATCATCGTCGCGATCCTGGGTGCCGCCGGTTCCTTCGCGGTGGTCGGGATCATCTCCATTGCCGGTCGCCGTGGTCGCGCACCGAGCCTGACGTTGTCGCGAGCGATCTTCGGTGTGCGCGGCAACATCGGTCCGACACTGGTCTCGCTGATGTCGCGTCTGGGCTGGGAAACCGTCAACACCACCACCGCCGCGTTCGTATTGTTGTCGCTGTGCTCAATCCTGTTCGGCTCGCCGGTGGAAGCTAAAAGCGCACCTGTGCTGACGTTGATCTTCATTGCGATTTTCGTGCTGCTGACCCTGTCAGTGTCGGGTCTCGGTCACGCCACCTTGCTGGTAATCCAGAAGTGGGCAACCTACGTGTTCGGCGCGCTGAACATTCTGGTGGGCGGTTTCCTCTGCGCCACCATCGACTGGAGCGCGGTGTTCAATGCCACACCGGCACCGCTTAGCGCGATGATTATTGGCGTCGGCACCATGGCTGCCGGCACCGGGATTGGTTGGGCCAACGCCGGTGCCGACATGTCGCGCTACCAGCACCGCAGCGTCAAAGCCGTGCGTCTGGTGGCCTCGGCAGCGTTCGGTGCGGGGATTCCACTGGTGCTGCTGATCACCCTCGGCGGCTTGCTGTCAGTGGGCAACAATGACCTGGCTTCGGCCACTGACCCGATCATTGCCATCCGCAACATGCTGCCGACCTGGATGGCCGTGCCGTACCTGATCACCGCGTTCGGCGGGTTGCTGCTGTCAAACAACCTGTCGGTGTATTCCGCCGGATTAACCACGCTGACACTCGGTTTGAAGGTCAAGCGCGTTTACGCGGTGGTGGTGGACATCGTCGCGATCTTTGCCGGTTCGATCTATTTCATGCTGATCGCCGACAGTTTCTACGGCCCGTTCATTACCTTCATTTCGCTGCTGGCGGTGCCGATCACCGCGTGGGTCGGGATCTTCGTCGTCGACTTGATCCATCGTCATTACTACAGCCCCAACGATCTGCTGGACGTCAGCCCGAGCAGCGCTTACTGGTACAGCGGCGGTATCGAGTGGCGCGCCTTCGGTGCGTGGGCATTGGCGATCACGCTGGGCTTCAGCTTCACCACCATTGGTACGACCGAACAAACCGTCTGGTTCCGCGGTTTCCTGTCCGACTCCTGGCTGGGCCATAACGGCCTCGGCTGGATCGTGACGTTCCTGGTGGCTGGCGGGATCTACTTTGTACTGGGTGGCGCCAGGGATCGTCGCGCCGCGTTGGTTGAGAACGCTCATGCCTAGATTGCTGCACACCGGCCAGGTCATGATTGACCTGGTCATGGCCGTGAATAAACTGCCGCATTCGGGGGGCGACGTGCTGGCGCAGTCCGCCAGTTTCGAGGCTGGCGGCGGCTTCAATGTGATGGCTGCCGCCCAGCGCAATGGTCTGCCGGTGGTTTACCTCGGTCGCCACGGCACCGGCCGTTTCGGTGATCTTGCCCGTGAAGCGATGAAGGCTGAAGGCATTCGGATCGGCATCACTCACCGCGCCGAACGGGATACGGGATTGTGCGTCGCGTTGACCGAAGCGTCCGCCGAGCGCAGTTTCATTTCCTATATCGGTGCCGAAGGTGAGTTGACTGCCGAGGATTTGGCCAGCGTGCCGGCCGAGGCGGGTGACTATGTCTACGTCAGCGGCTACAGCCTGCTGCATGGCGGAAAAGCCCAGGCGCTGGTGGATTGGGTGCTGGATTTGCCGCGCGGCATCAACGTGGTGTTCGATCCGGGCCCGCTGGTGGATTCGCCGGATGAGCCGTTGATGCAAGCTTTGCTGGCGCGCATCGATCTGTGGACCAGCAACAGTGTCGAGGCGTTGAAGTTTACCGGTGCGTCGGACATTGCCGAGGCGTTGAACCGGTTGGCCGATCATCTGCCGACCGACGTCTTGATGGTGGTTCGTGACGGCCCGCAAGGGTGCTGGATCCACCAGCGCGGAGACCGCCAGCATGTGCCGGGTTTCAAGGTTGAGGCGCTGGACAGCAACGGCGCGGGTGATGCCCATGCCGGGGTATTTGTGGCCGGGTTGGCGCAAGGGCTGGTACCGATTGACGCGGCGCGGCGGGCTAATGCGGCGGCGGCGTTGGCGGTGACTCGGTGGGGGCCGGCAACTTCCCCGGGGACGGCTGAGGTGGATGAGTTAATCCGCCAGACGTTCGGTGCCTGATCGGCCGCTTTCGCGAGCACGCTCGCGAAAGGGCCCTCAGCTGCTTAAATATCCAGCTTGCGCGCCGCCTCAACCCCGGCGGCACTGAGTTTGATCGGCAAGTTCAACGAGTGCTCGCCGGCCTCGTTGCAGATCACATGACCATGCTGGATCAATCCACGATCCTGCAGCGTGGCAAGCGTGCTGGCCACGACTTTCTCCCCCCGGTAATTGTCCAGGACCTCTTTGCCTAAACCGCTTGGATGGGCATGCAGCAGACGGGTCAGGACTTCTTTCTCAAGGTTTATATCGGCGTTCATGGTTACCTCTTCATGGATGTGGATAGGTCCATTTAATTAGAGTCCTTACCTGATATTGGTCCACCCCCGATTTGGATTGGTGCCTGATGAGCGACGAACGGTCTAGGCCTGCTGCAGCGCTTTGCTGGTAACGGTTCGGCGCCAGGCCATTGATCACTGAATAGGTCAGTCCGTAACCGACCCCGAGCATCACCGCCGCCAGTACGTAGCTGAACCCGTCGTCGACCACAAAAGCAAACATCAGGATCGAGCCCATCATCAAGCCCGACAGCAGGCAGGACGCCCGGAACGGGTCGCGCTTGACCACGAAACCGGCGATCAGCATGCGGCTGCTGATCGCTGCGCCCATGAAGCCGAGGAAGAACAATGAATAGTCGAGTGAACACGCGGCCGCGGGTACCGATCAACAGCGACAGCAAAAAGGTCGAACCATAAGACAGCGACAGCAAATAGCTGGCCAGGCAAAACAGGCCGAACAACCTGCTGGAGACTTGGGGTGTTGCGCTAGGCATGACGCGGTTCCTTGACCCGATAGAAGAGAGCTTCATCTATCTATCACTCAAGGCGTCGATGTCAGGTCTGTGGTTATCGATTTCAGGGTTAGTGGTTTAGAAGACGCCTATTTCTTCCTTGAACAGCTCCATGAAGCCCTTCAGGCGCTCGTGACGAATCTGCGCCAGACGCTGTCCGGTGGTCGTCTGGAATCCGTCCGCCAAGTGCAGCAGTTTGGTCTGGAAATGGTCGAGGCAAAAACGATTGTCATCGTATTCTCGTGCCTTCGCCTCAGGATCTTGCGGGTCGTACAACGCGCTGCCCATACGTCCGGCGACGTAAAAGGTTCGCGCCACGCCGAGCATGCCAAGGGAGTCGAGACGGTCGGCGTCCTGCATGATGTTGGCTTCGAGCGTGGCCGGCGCGATGTTGGCGGAAAAACTGTGTGCTTCGATGGCATGGGCAACCGCGCTGACTTTTGCGTCTGGCCAGGCCATGTCCGCCAACATGATCGATGCCTTTTTGGCAGCCAGTCGCGACGCCTGAGAACGCAGCGGTGAGTTCTTCTCTACCGCCACGCAATCGTGCAACAGCACTGCCGCCAGCAGCACCTCAAGATCGCCACCTTCTTCAGCGTGAAGCGTACGCACGTTGTGCCACACCCGCTGCAAGTGCGACAGATCATGGGCGCCGTCCTCTGAGGGTTCCAGCGCGTGGGGCAGCAGTTGCGCAGCGAGGAGTTGCAGTGGTGCGAAAGCATCAATGTTCATAAACATCCTGTTAAGTGAAGACGTCTTTTGCAGCGACATGCTCCATGGATCCGCTTTGAATTTCCAGTGTGACGAGCGCCGCTTGCCACCTTAGTATGGCGTTTTCCACTTTTGACGAAGGCACGTCCATGACGATCGAGATCCGCCCGGCGACCCCGAGCGATGCACCGCAAATCCTCGGGTTCATCACCGAACTGGCCGACTACGAACGTGCCCGCCACGAAGTCATCGCCAGCGTCGCCGACATCGAGCGCAGCCTGTTCAGCGAAGGCGCCACTGCCCACGGCCTGATCTGTTTGCGCGACGGCTCGCCAATCGGCTTCGCAGTATTTTTCTTCAGCTACTCCACGTGGCTCGGCAGCAACTGCCTGTACCTCGAAGACCTCTACATCACCCCCGAACAACGTGGCGGCGGGGCGGGCAAAACCTTGCTGCGCCACTTGGCGAAAATCGCCTGTGCCAATGATTGCGGTCGATTTGAGTGGAGCGTGCTGGACTGGAACAAACCGGCGATCGAGTTCTACAAGTCGTTGGGCGCGCAGCCGCAGGAAGAGTGGGTGCGGTATCGGATGGATGGGGCGGTGTTGCGGGAGTTTGCCGAGGGCTAGATCGCAACCGGTGTCTGCTAAAGATCGTCCCATTATGTGGGAGTGATATTTATATATTGAGATTTCCCTGCGTCCGGGTTTATAGTCCAGCTCACTCACTGCCAATAAACAAAACAGGTGAAGCGATGCTGGCGCAATTGATCGCGCTCGATTGGGGGACAACCTCATTACGTGCTTACAAACTCGCCGCGGGTGGCCAGGTGCTCGAACAGCGTTCGCTGTCGTCGGGGATCATGCAACTGCCCACGACGCCGCGAATGATCGCGGGTCAGGAATGTGCCGACGGTTTTGAACTGGCCTTCGATGAGGCCTGCGGTGACTGGCTCGACGCGCAGCCAGATTTGCCGGTGATTGCTTGCGGCATGGTCGGCAGCGCACAAGGCTGGCGTGAAGCGGCTTACCGCGATACGCCAGCGAACGTCGGCAATCTCGGAACTTCCCTACAAACGGTTCGCAGTCTTCGCGGTGTCGATGTGCACATCGTGCCGGGCGTGATTCAACGTTCGCGCCTGCCGAACGTGATGCGTGGTGAAGAAACCCAGGTGCTCGGCGTGCTGCAGAGTCTACCGGCCGAGGCGGGCAATGATCTGTTGATCGGCTTGCCGGGCAGTCATTCGAAATGGGTGGAAGTGGCCGACGGCTGCATTGTGCATTTCGATACCTTCATGACCGGCGAAGTCTTCGCCGTGCTCAGTGAGCACAGCATTCTGGGGCGTACTCAGCAAAAGGGCGCGTCTTTCGATGGTCACGCCTTTGATCGTGGTGTGCAGGTGGCGCTGTCGGCGGAGGGCGAGATCGGGCCGCTGTCGACAGTGTTCAGTGCCCGCAGCCTCGGGTTGACCGGCGAACTCAGCGCCACCGCTCAACCGGATTACTTGTCCGGCTTGTTGATCGGCCATGAGCTGTCGGCGCTGGCCAGCGTGCAGCGACGCCGACGCAACAGCGTTCATCTGCCTTCGATCATCCTCATCGGTAATGCCCAACTCTGTGCCCGCTACAGCCGAGCCCTAGACGCCTGTGGTTTTGCCCGGGTGGCCCAGGCCGAACAAGCCACCGAACGCGGCTTGTGGCAGCTGGCGATTGCCGCCGGACTGATCGCACCACACTCATTCCGTTAAACCTGACTGGAGGTCTGACATGCTCAAGCAAGCATTGGCGCAAAACGGTCTGATCGCGATTTTGCGTGGCCTGCGCCCGCAAGAAGCGGCAGCCATCGGCGAAGTCCTTTACGCCGCCGGATTTCGCGTCATCGAAGTGCCGCTCAATTCCCCTGAACCGTACGAAAGCATCCGCATCCTGCGCAGTACCTTGCCCGCCGATTGCCTGATCGGTGCTGGCACAGTGTTGACGCCGGAGCAGGTCGAGCAAGTGAGAGCGGCGGGCGGCCAAGTGATCGTCATGCCGCACAGCGATGCCAAGGTGTTACGTGCAGCGAAAGCGGCGGGGTTGTTCCTGTCGCCGGGTGTGGCGACGCCGACTGAAGCCTTTGCGGCATTGGCCGAAGGGGCGGACGTACTGAAAATGTTCCCGGCCGAGCAGATGGGCCCCGCAGTCGTCAAAGCCTGGCTCGCGGTGCTGCCCGCGGGAACGATTTTGGCGCCGGTCGGCGGGATCACGCCGGACAACATGCAGGTGTTTATCGACGCGGGCGTCAAAGGTTTCGGCTTGGGTTCCGGCTTGTTCAAACCGGGCATGACGCCAGAGGAAGTGGCGGGAAACGCCAAGGCGTATGTCGCTGCATGGAACGCTCTGCGTTAAGACTTTTTGGCGCTGCGAGCGCTGCATCTAACAAGAGCTGCACCTACAAAAAGAGAGTACGAGATGAAAATCACTAAGCTGACCACCTTCATCGTTCCGCCGCGCTGGTGCTTCCTCAAGGTCGAAACCGACGAGGGCGTGACCGGCTGGGGCGAACCTGTAGTCGAAGGCCGCGCTCACACCGTTGCTGCCGCCGTTGAAGAATTGTCCGACTACCTGATCGGCAAAGACCCACGCAACATCGAAGACATCTGGACCGTGCTTTACCGGGGCGGCTTCTACCGGGGCGGCGCAATCCACATGAGCGCGCTGGCCGGTATCGATCAGGCGTTGTGGGACATCAAGGGTAAGGCCCTGGGTGTGTCGGTCAGTGATCTGCTCGGTGGGCAGGTGCGGGACAAGATTCGCGTCTATTCGTGGATCGGCGGCGACCGGCCGGCGGACACCGCTCGCGCTGCGAAAGAGGCCGTCGAGCGTGGTTTCACGGCGGTGAAAATGAACGGCACCGAAGAGCTGCAATTCCTCGATTCCTTCGAGAAAGTCGACCTGGCCCTGGCCAACGTCGCCGCCGTGCGCGATGCGGTGGGCCCGAACGTCGGCATCGGCGTGGACTTCCATGGCCGGGTGCACAAGCCCATGGCCAAGGTGCTGATGAAGGAACTTGATCCTTACAAGCTGATGTTCATTGAAGAGCCGGTACTCAGCGAAAACTACGAAGCGCTGAAAGAATTGGCGCCACTGACCAGCACCCCGATTGCCCTCGGTGAGCGCTTGTTCTCGCGCTGGGATTTCAAGCGTGTGCTCAGCGAAGGTTACGTCGACATCATCCAGCCGGACGCGTCTCACGCCGGTGGTATCACCGAAACCCGCAAGATCGCCAACATGGCCGAAGCCTACGACGTGGCGCTGGCGCTGCATTGCCCGTTGGGCCCGATAGCACTGGCGGCGTGCTTGCAGCTGGATGCGGTTTGCTACAACGCGTTCATCCAGGAACAGAGCCTGGGCATTCATTACAACGAGAGCAATGACCTGCTGGATTACGTCAAGGACCCGCGGGTGTTCGACTACGACAAAGGCTTCGTGAAAATCCCGAATGGCCCGGGCCTGGGGATCGAAATCAACGAGGAATACGTCATCGAACGTGCGGCAGTCGGCCATCGCTGGCGCAACCCGATCTGGCGCCATGCCGATGGCAGCTTTGCTGAGTGGTGATGCCCGCGCGGTGATCGACAAGATTGTTCCCACTGCGCGTGGGAACGATCAAAACCTACGACCTCAATAAACATAAGAAGAGGCATACCCCATGCAACCGCAAACCCTCACGGGGCAGGCGTCGTTGGTGACGCCCAGTCGCAAGCGTTTTTTCATCATGGTGCTGCTGTTTATCACCGTAGTGATCAACTACCTGGACCGCAGCAACCTGTCCATCGCCGCCCCGGCACTCACCAGCGAACTGGGCATCGATCCTATTCACGTCGGGCTGATTTTCTCCGCATTTGGCTGGACTTACGCCGCCATGCAAATCCCCGGCGGTTGGCTGGTAGATCGGGTGCCGCCGCGGATTCTTTATAGCGTCGCATTGCTGCTGTGGTCGATCGCTACCATCATGCTCGGCTTCGCCGCCAGCTTCATCGCACTGTTCGTATTGCGCATGGCAGTCGGTGCACTGGAAGCACCGGCGTACCCGATCAACAGCCGTGTGGTCACTACCTGGTTCCCCGAGCGCGAACGCGCTACCGCCATTGGTTTCTATACGTCCGGGCAGTTCGTCGGTCTGGCGTTCCTGACACCGGTATTGGCCTGGCTGCAGCATCAATATGGCTGGCACATGGTGTTTGTCAGCACCGGTGCAGTGGGTGTTCTTTGGGCGGTGATCTGGTACGCGGTGTACCGCGAACCTAGGGATTTCAAAGGCACAAATGACGCCGAAATCGAGCTGATCCGCGAAGGTGGCGGGCTGGTGGATATCCAGGCTGAACAAGCCAAAGTCAAAGCCAAATTCAGCTGGACCGACCTCGGCATCGTTCTGACCAAACGCAAATTGTGGGGTATCTACCTCGGCCAGTTCTGCCTCAACTCGACGTTGTGGTTTTTTCTGACATGGTTCCCGACCTACCTGGTGAAGTATCGCGGTATGGACTTCATCAAGTCCGGCCTGTTGGCGTCGCTGCCGTTTCTCGCCGCCTTCGTCGGTGTGCTCTGTTCGGGGTTCTTCTCTGACTGGCTGATCCGCCGCGGCTACACCGTGGGTTTCGCTCGCAAGTTGCCGATCATTGGCGGCCTGCTGATTTCCACTTCGATCATCGGCGCCAACTTCGTCGAGTCGACACCGCTGGTGATCGCCTTCCTCGCGTTGGCGTTCTTCGGTAACGGGCTGGCTTCGATCACCTGGTCGCTGGTTTCAACGTTGGCCCCGGCGCGATTGCTCGGGTTGACCGGTGGGGTGTTCAACTTCATCGGCAACCTGTCGGCGATTACCACGCCGATCGTCATCGGTTTCCTCGCGACCGGTGATTCGTTCGCTCCCGCGATCACCTATATCTCGGTTCTGGCGTTGATTGGCGCGCTTTCCTACATCTTGCTGGTAGGTAAAGTCGAGCGTATCAAGTTGTAGTTGCAGCATTCGGGCGACCATAATGCCGCCCGTTCACTCGCTCAACGGTTAAGGCTGGATATGCAGGAAGATGCCCCAAAAATCGCCAAGGACGCCGCACCGACCGGCACCCAGACACTGCTTCGTGGTTTGGGTGTGGTTCAGGCCGTGGCCAATGGCGCCCGCGATCTCAAGGAAATCGCCCGCCTGATCGGCACGACACGCAGCACCACCCATCGTCTGGCCAGTTGTCTGGTGGACGAGCGTTATCTGCGGGTGGTGCCGCAAGTCGGTTATTTGTTGGGGCCGAAGCTGATCGAGCTGGGCTTCCAGGCGCGTGAAGAATTGCCGCTGGTCACATTGGCCGGACCGTATCTGGATGAGTTGTCGGTGTTGACGGGTGACACCATTCACCTGGCGATTCGTGAAGGCGACGAAGTGCTGTACCTGCACAAGAATCCGGGACGCAATGGCCCGGAAATGCGTTCGCGGGTTGGCCATCGCATGCCGTTGGCGCGCACCGGGATCGGCAAGGCGCTGATGCTCGATGACACGCAACAAGAGTGGCAGCGGCTGTACGAAGTCAGCTTGCCGGCGGGTGGTAAAAGCCAGTTTTGGCCGCAGCACCCGGAACAGTCCTGGGTGCAGTTTCAGCAGCGGATGGTCGAGTATGTGGCGGGCGGTTATGCGTTCGATCTGGAAGATAACGAACCGTCGATCCGCTGTGTGGCGGCGCCGATCCGTGATGCCAGCAAGCGCATCGTTGCCGGCATCAGCATCGCCAGCACCGTGCCATATATGCCGCTGGAGAAAATGGCCGAGCTGATTCCCCTGATCAAAGGGGTCACGGCTCGGCTTTCGGCGGAGCTTGGCGCGAAGGTCTGATTAGACTTTCAGTGTCGCCATATCGATCACGAAACGGTACTTCACGTCACCGGCGATCATGCGGGCGAAAGCCTCGTTGATCTGGTGGATGTCGAGCATTTCGATGTCGCAGGTGATGTTGTGCTCGGCGCAGAAATCCAGCACTTCCTGGGTTTCAGCGATGCCGCCGATCAGCGAGCCGGCCAGCACACGACGGCCCAATACCAGTTTGGCGGCGTGCACCGGTGGATCGACCGGTTCGATCAAACCCACCAGAATGTGCACGCCGTCGAAACGTAGCGTATCGAGGTAGGGGTTGAGGTCGTGTTGCACCGGAATAGTGTCCAGCAGGAAGTCGAAATGTCCTGCGGCGGCCTTCATCTGTTCGGCATCGGTGGACACGATCACGTGGTCAGCCCCTTGGCGACGACCTTCTTCAGCCTTGCTCGCCGAGCGGGTGAATAACGTGACTTGCGCGCCCATCGCCTTGGCGAACTTGATGCCCATGTGGCCGAGGCCGCCCATGCCGAGAATCCCGACCTTGTCGCCGGCCTTCACGCCGTAGTGCTTGAGCGGTGAATAGGTGGTGATGCCGGCACAGAGGATTGGCGCGGCGCTGGCCAGGTCAAGTTTCTCGGGGATGCGCACCACGAAGTGCTCGCTGACCACGATGCTGTCGGAATAGCCGCCCATGGTGTTGCTGCCGTCGACTCGGTCCGGGGTGGCGTAAGTCATGGTCGGACCTTCGAGGCAATATTGCTCGAGGTCGGACTGACAGGCTTCGCAGCTGCGGCAGGAGTCGACCATACAGCCGACGCCGACCAGATCGCCGATTTTGTGTTTCGTGACGTTCGCACCAATGGCGGTAACTTTACCTACGATCTCGTGGCCGGGCATCAGTGGGTAAACGGCAATGCCCCACTCGTTGCGTGCCTGATGGATGTCGGAATGGCAGACGCCGCAGTAGAGAATATCGATCGCAACGTCGTCAGCACGTGGGCTGCGACGCTCGAATTTTACGGGGGCGAGGGGAGTGGTGGCCGACTGGGCGGCGTATCCGATGGCGGTGTACATGATGAACCTCGCAAAAGCTGTGACGGGTGAGGTGGAGCATTCTGGGCGCCGCACCGTCGACCGGCCATGGCGATTCCTCCGGGTGTCATGCCTAATCCTCCGACATCAGCCTTCAATGGGTCGCATTGGCCATCAGACCTGCGATGATGCTGTCATCCCTCTTTCCGCGACTTTTTTGTGAAGAATTCTCATGCTGCTGACCCGTCATCTGGATGCCAATGCCACGCTGGTTTCGCTGATTCAGCCTTTGACTAATCGCGATGGTTTCGCGCCCACGGCGTTGCCGGGGGTGCAGGTGTTACGGGCCAGTTGTGATGTGGCTCGCGGCCCGCAGATTTACGAGCCGAGTCTGGTCATCATCGCCCAGGGCAGCAAGTTGGCGTATCTGGGGCCGCGTGCGCTGGAGTACGGCGCCGGGCACTATTTGATTCAGGCATTGCCGGTGCCGTTCGAATGCGAGACGTTTTCAGCGCCCGATGGCCCGATGCTGGGCGTTTCCATCGCCATCGACCGGGTGTTGCTCGGTGAGTTGGTCTTGGCCATGGGGCTGGCGCCGGGGCGTAGTATTGCGGCGCAAACGCCAGAGTCCATGACCTCAGCGGTGCTCGACGATGCGATGCGTGGTTGTGTTGAACGGTTGCTGCGTTGCCTGCACGATCCGCTGGAATGCCAGGTTATGGGGCAGGCGCGATTACGTGAGTTGCTGTTCGTCGCCTTGCGCGGGCCGCAAGCCGATGTGCTGCGGGCGTTGGTCGAGCAACAGGGACAATTCGCCCGGATCGCGGCGTCGCTCAGCCATCTGCATGCGCATTACACCGAGCCGCTGAACGTCGAAACCCTGGCCAGTTGCGCGAACATGAGTGCGTCGACCTTTCATGAACATTTCAAACGCAGCACGTTGTTGTCGCCCGTGCAGTACTTGAAGCGCTTGCGCTTGCTCAAGGCGCAGACGTTGCTGGTGGCCGAAGGTTTGGGCGTGGCGCAGGTGGCGCATCGGGTCGGGTATCAAAGTACGTCGCAGTTCAGTCGCGAGTACAAGCGCTACTTCGAGCGTAATCCCGGTGATGAGCGCGCTGCCTGACAGACAACAAAAAGGCCCCCGTTCGGGAGCCTTGATGTTCAGGCGTTCAACTTACATGTTCGGGTAAGTCGGGCCGCCAGAGCCTTCCGGCGCTACCCAGGTGATGTTCTGTGCAGGGTCCTTGATGTCACAGGTCTTGCAGTGAACGCAGTTTTGGGCGTTGATCTGGAAGCGCTTCTCGCCGTCTTCCTTCGTCACCACTTCGTACACGCCGGCCGGGCAGTAGCGCTGGGCAGGCTCATCGTACAGCGGCAGGTTCTTGGCGATCGGGATGCTCGGATCGGTCAACTTCAAGTGGCACGGCTGCTCTTCTTCATGGTTGGTACCGGAGATGAACACCGAGCTGAGTTTGTCGAAGCTGATCTTGCCGTCCGGTTTCGGATAGTCGATCTTCTTGCAGTCGGCCGCGAGCTTGAGGCAAGCGTAATCCGGTTTGGTGTCGTGCAAGGTGAACGGTAGTTTGCCGCCGAGGATATTCTGGTCGAACCAGTTGAAACCTGCACCGATGATCGGACCGAGTTTGTGCATTGCCGGGCCGAAGTTTCGGGTGGCGAACAATTCGTCGTACAGCCAACTGCTTTTGAAGTTGTCGACGTAGTTGGTCAGCTCGTCGCCGCCTTCGGAGTCAGCGAACAGGCGATCAGCCACCGCGTCGGCCGCGAGCATGCCGGACTTCATCGCCGTGTGGCTGCCCTTGATCTTGGCCACGTTCATAGTGCCCAGGTCGCAGCCGATCAGCGCCCCGCCTTTGAATACCATCTTCGGCAACGAGTTGATGCCACCTTTGGCCAAGGCGCGGGCACCATAGCTGATGCGCTTGCCACCTTCCAGATATTGCTTGAGTACAGGGTGGTGCTTGAGGCGCTGGAATTCATCGAATGGCGACAGGAAAGTATTGCTGTAGGACAGATCGACGATCAGGCCGACCACCACTTGGTTGTTTTCCAAATGATAGAGGAACGAGCCGCCGGTGTTCTCGTTGCTCATGATGTCCAGCGGCCAGCCGGCGGTGTGCACCACAAGACCTGGCTGATGTTTGGCCGGATCGATTTCCCAGATTTCTTTCAGGCCAATGCCGTAATGCTGGGCGTCCGCATCGCTGGCCAGGTTGAAGCGCTGGATCAGTTGTTTGCCGATGTGCCCACGGCAACCTTCGGCGAACAGCGTGTATTTACCACGCAGTTCCATGCCTGGGGTGTACAGGCCTTCTTTTGGATGACCTTCGCGGTCAACGCCTAAATCACCGGTGATGATCCCGCGAACTACGCCGTTCTCATCAAACAGTGCTTCCTGGGCGGCGAAGCCCGGGTAGATTTCCACGCCCAGGTTTTCGGCCTGTTGGGCGAGCCAGCGGCACAGGTTACCCAGGGAAATGATGTAGTTACCTTCGTTGTGCATGGTCTTGGGCACAAAGAAGTCAGGCACCTTAGTGGCGGTCTCTGCGCTTCGCAGCACATAAATG
Organism: Pseudomonas sp. Ma2-10; assembly: GCF_054330215.1. Taxonomy (NCBI): domain Bacteria; kingdom Pseudomonadati; phylum Pseudomonadota; class Gammaproteobacteria; order Pseudomonadales; family Pseudomonadaceae; genus Pseudomonas; species Pseudomonas sp. Ma2-10. The sequence continues at coordinate 15,990 of NZ_JBTEYL010000022.1, forward strand.
TCATCGCGCACGACCGGCGTATTCAGCGGGGCGCCGAGTTCTTTCCAGTCAGGGAACAATTCGTTCAGGGCGCGTGGTTCGAACACGGCGCCGGACAGGATATGAGCACCGACTTCGGAGCCTTTTTCGACCACGCAGACGCTGATTTCCTTACCGGCTTCGGCGGCCTTCTGCTTCAAGCGGCAGGCGGCGGAAAGACCCGCGGGGCCGGCACCGACGATGACCACGTCGAATTCCATGTATTCGCGTTCCACAGGTTATCTCCTACTCAAGGCTCAACAGTTTTTTTCTAATTGGAGGTTTGGTGTCGCATCCATGAATTCCTGCGCAATGCAGGAAGAGGACAATCGATGAGCCACCTTTCTCTCTAAGGTGGCGCATTATATCTACACCACTCCTAGCGTCCAATACAAACGTTTGTTTGAATCGGCTCAAAGCCAGAGAAATCAAAGTCACGCGGCTTATGACTGGCCATTTTGCCGTATTGACCGGAATAGGTGTTCCGGTCAATATACGGTCGGTTTTGCGCTCGCCGTAGGCTGACTGTTGGTTTCAAGAGCACCTCTAAAGACAGGGCGATGGCAGTAAAAGGTGATGCGTAGCGCAGGTTCTGGCGCGCAGTTTACACGCCGCGATAATGAATGACTCGTCAGTCACCGCTGACGAACGGTCATCTTCATCGTGAGCGCTTGTCACTTGATACCTTTGCCAGCGTTTTTAGAGGTGCCCTTGCGCCGATGAGCATCAAACCGCCAGGTTCGCCTAGGCGACTTTCTTTTCACCGGAGAGTAACGAGGAATCCATGAAGGTTCTTGTAGCTGTCAAACGCGTTGTGGATTACAACGTCAAGGTTCGCGTCAAGGCGGACAATTCCGGCGTCGACCTCGCCAACGTCAAGATGTCGATGAACCCGTTCTGCGAAATCGCAGTGGAAGAAGCCGTACGCCTGAAAGAGAAAGGTGTTGCGACTGAAATCGTCGTCGTCTCCATCGGCCCGGCCGCCGCTCAAGAGCAACTGCGCACCGCGCTGGCTCTGGGTGCCGACCGCGCCATCCTCGTCGAATCGGCTGAAGACCTGACTTCGCTGGCCGTTGCCAAGCTGCTCAAGGCTGTTGTCGACAAGGAACAGCCTCAGTTGGTGATCCTTGGCAAACAAGCCATCGACAGCGACAACAACCAGACTGGCCAGATGCTCGCGGCATTGAGCGGCTACGGTCAGGGTACGTTCGCGTCTAAAGTCGACATCAGCGGCGACACGGTTGCCGTGACTCGCGAAGTCGACGGCGGCGCGCAGACGGTTTCCCTGAAACTGCCGGCCATTGTCACCACCGACCTGCGTTTGAACGAGCCGCGCTACGCGTCCCTGCCAAACATCATGAAAGCCAAGAAGAAGCCTCTCGAAGTGCTGACTCCGGACGCTTTGGGCGTTTCCACCGCCTCCACCAACAAGACTGTGAAAGTCGAAGCGCCAGCTGCACGCAGCGCGGGTATCAAGGTCAAGTCGGTGGCTGAACTGGTCGAGAAACTGAAAAACGAAGCGAAGGTAATCTAATCATGACTATCTTGGTAATCGCTGAACACGACAACAAGGTCGTGGCCCCGGCCACGCTGAACACCGTGGCGGCTGCCGCCAAAATCGGTGGCGATATCCACGTTCTGGTTGCAGGCCAGGGCGTTGGCGCCGTGGCTGAAGCCGCGGCGAAAATCGCTGGCGTGACTAAAGTGCTGGTGGCCGACAACGCCGCCTACGCTCACCAACTGCCGGAAAACGTAGCGCCGCTGGTCGCCGAACTGGGCACTGGTTACAGCCACATCCTGGCTGCCGCTACCTCCAACGGCAAAAACATCCTGCCGCGCGTTGCCGCGACCCTGGATGTTGACCAGATCTCCGAGATTATCTCGGTTGAAAGCGCTGACACCTTCAAGCGCCCGATCTACGCCGGTAACGCTATCGCTACCGTTCAGTCGAACGCTGCAGTGAAAGTGATCACCGTGCGTGCCACCGGTTTCGACCCGGTGGCGGCTGAAGGTGGTTCGGCCGCTGTTGAAGCCGTTGCTGCGGCTCACGACGCTGGCACTTCCAGCTTCGTTGGCGAAGAACTGGCCAAGTCCGATCGTCCGGAGCTGACCGCTGCCAAGATCGTCGTTTCCGGCGGTCGCGGCATGCAGAACGGCGACAACTTCAAACACCTGTACGCCCTGGCCGACAAGCTGGGCGCGGCCGTCGGTGCTTCCCGCGCCGCGGTCGACGCCGGTTTTGTACCCAACGATATGCAGGTCGGTCAGACCGGCAAGATCGTTGCTCCACAGCTGTACATCGCCGTCGGTATCTCCGGCGCGATCCAGCACCTGGCCGGCATGAAAGACTCCAAAGTGATCGTTGCGATCAACAAGGACGAAGAAGCGCCGATCTTCCAGGTGGCCGATTACGGCCTGGTGGCGGACCTGTTCGAAGCCATCCCAGAGTTTGAGAAGCTGGTTTAATCCAGCGGCCTGACTTATAAAGAGCCCGACCTTTTGGTCGGGCTTTTTTTTGTTTCGGATTTGAGTGGGAGAGTGTCTCCATGGATTTGCGCCGCGTTTATGGCGGGTCATTACTGTTGGGCCTGACAGTATTTTCCGGGCTGTCCGTCGCTGCAGGCAAGTGCGAACGCCTGGTGGTGACCGGCAGCCCCGATGCGCCACCGTACCTGTGGCAAGACCCGCAGAACCCCAAGTACTTGATCGGCGCCAGTGCTGACCTGTTGCAGCACGTGGCGGGGGAGCTGGGAATCAAGGTCGAACTGCTTTACGCCGGCAAGCGCTCCCAGGCCCTGGACGAAGTGCGTAGCGGGCGAATGGACATACTGGCGGATGCGTCATTGACGGTCAGTGAGCTGGAAACCCTGGATTACATTCATCCTCCGTTGCGGGAAAACGATTACCTGATCTGGACCCGCAAAGACTCGACGCTGGTCTACAACGAAGCGCAGGACCTTCACGGTCACCCCGGTGCGTTGTCGGAACAGTCTCGAATGACTGCAGCATTCGGCATGTTCGCCGAGCAGCAATTGACCCTCACACGCACGACAAACCTGACCCAGGCCTTTCAGAAATTGCTGTTGGGCGAGGTGGAGTTTGTCCTCGCGGGACGCTACTCGGGCATGGCCGCCGTGCAGACGCTGAGCATGGCCAACGACCTGATCGCCCGTCCACAACCGATCGACAAACCCGGCCTGTTCCTCGCGGTTTCCCACAACTCCGCCTGCAACGATCCGTGGTTGCGCGGACAGCTGGCCAAAAAGATGACAGAATTGCCCGCGTCCGGACTGACGGAAGCCGTGCTGCAACGCAATATCGAGCGCTGGAAGGCGCAGCTCTCGCAGCCGCAGCCACAACCTGTCAGTACCCCAAAACAGTAGGGATTTTTAGTGAGTATTCGACCTCTTTTCGCTGCCCTGGCCATTCTGGCTCTGGCGGGTTGTGCAGCCGATCCGGTGCCGAATGAACAAATGCGCCTGACCGAACAAGCACTCGAACAGGCCAAGGCCGTGGGCGCTACCGCCGCCGACGTGCCGGAAATGAAACTGGCCGAAGACAAGTTCAATCGCGCCAAGGGCAGCATGAACGACCAATCCTTCAAGAACGCGCGCATGCGGGCCGAGCAGGCGGAGCTGGATGCGCGTCTGGCCGAAGCCCGGGTTCTGACCCTCAAGAGCGAGGAGCAGTTGAACGCGCTCAATACCCGCATCACTCGCCTGCGCAAGCAATTGGGAGACGCCCAATGAGCCTCAAGACCAATGCCCTGGGCGGTTTGATCCTGGCAGGCTGCGCCAGCCTCTATGGTTGTGCCGGTCAGCACAGCGACGCCGAGTTAAAGCAGGCCAGTACTGACTTCCAGAAGGTCAAGGAGGATTCCAGTGTGCTGCGAATCGCGCCCAAGGATGTGATTCGCGCCGGTGAGTCGCTGGCCCGTGCCGATCGTCTGTCCAGCTACTGGGGCAGTGGATCGGACGTGCTGCATTACGCTTACCTGAGTGAGCGTTATAGCGAAATCGCGCGCGAACACACCAATCAGGTGCTCAACGAAGAACGTGCAGCGAAGCTCGAACTGGAGCGTCAGCGCCTGCAACTGGCCCTGCGCGAATCCAAGCTGCTGAGCGTGCAGCAGCAGGGCAAGTGGCTCGAAGAACAGATTGTCGCGCTGGCGACCACCCAGACCGACCGCGGCCTGGTGATGACCTTGGGTGACGTGCTGTTCGACACGGGCGAAGCGGAGTTGAAAAACTCGGCGAACCGCGTGGTGTTGAAGATCGTGCAGTTCCTGCAGCTCAACCCCAAGCGCGTGGTGCGCATCGAAGGCTACGCCGACAGTACCGGCGTCAAGCAGGACAACCTCAAGCTGTCCCGTGACCGTGCGCAATCAGTGGCGGACGTGCTGATGGACTTGGGCATCGACGATAAACGTATTCAGGTCGAAGGCTACGGTGATGAATATCCGGTCGATGTGAACGCCTCCGAACGGGGACGTGCACAGAACCGTCGGGTGGAAATTGTGTTCTCTGACGAAAAAGGCCAGCTCGGCGCTGCCCGCTAAGGGCTGCGTCACTGGAAAACCCGGCCTGCCCGTCAGCGCCGGGTTTTTTTACGTCTGCTAATCAACTCACAAAACAGTACAGTTTTTGCTGACACTGCACTGTACGGTCGACTATTGTGGCAACTGTCCCAGTACACTTCTAAACTGTTCCGGTATTGTTTCACACAAGAATAAAATGCCCGTGAAATCGAGTGCTGCGTCATGACCAATCTCTTGCTGTACCAACGTATTGCTCAACAACTGGCTGAAGACATCCGCCGTGGCGTCTATCAACCGGGGGAGCGCGTGCCTTCGGTGCGCAAGATGAGCTCGCAGCTCAACGTCAGCCATGCGACGGTGTTGCAGGCTTACGCCAACCTCGAGGATCAGGGGCTGATCCGCGCCCGGCCGCAGTCCGGTTACTATGTGCACCAGACCCCGGCCCTGACCGCGCCGACACCGGACATCGCCCGGGTCGAGCGTCCAGGCCTGGTCACGCGCAGCAGTATCATCCAGCAAGTCCTGGTCGAATCCCGCCGCGAGGGTGTGTTTCCCTTGGGCGCGGCGGTACCGAGCGTTGATTATCTGCCGGTGCGGGCGCTGCATCAGCAACTGGCCAAAGTCACCCGTTTCCATAGCCCGCGGGCGTTCAGCTACATGTTCAGCCCGGGTTTCGAACCCTTGCGCCGACAAGTGGCGATCCGAATGCGCGATGCCGGCGTGGTGGTCGATCCCTCGGAAGTGGTGATTACCCACGGCTGCGTCGACGCGTTGCAGATGTCCCTGCGAGTGCTGACACGCCCAGGCGATCTGATCGCCGCCGAGTCGCCGACTTACTACGGTTTGCTGCAACTGGCTGACCTGCTGGGCCTCAAGGTCATCGAGATCCCGAGCGATCCGGCCACCGGTATGAGCCTTGAAGCCCTGCAGCTGGCGGCCAACCAGTGGTCGATCAAGGCGTTGGTGCTGACCACTCGTCTGAGCAATCCATTGGGCGGCACTATGCCCGAAGAGCGGCAAAAGCAACTGCTGCGCCTGGCCTCGGATTTCGATATCCAGATTGTCGAAGACGATATCTACGGCGAACTGATGTTCGAGCAAGGTCGCACCAAATCACTTAAAGCCTACGATCGGCTGGATCGGGTGATCTATTGCTCAAGCTTCTCCAAAACCCTGTCGCCGGGCGTGCGGATCGGCTGGATGATTGCCGGCAAGTACCAGCAGGAAATCCAGCGTTTGCAGACCTTCAGCACCCATTCGGCCTGTAGCGTCACGCAGATGGGTATTGCGGCGTACCTGGAGAACGGTGGTTACGACCGACATTTGCGCTACATCCGTCAGGAGTACCGCAAGAACCTCAGTGCTTTCCAGCTGGCGGTGCAGCAATACTTCCCGGAAGGCACGCAGATGACCCGGCCGACCGGTGGCTTCATTCTGTGGGTCAGCCTGCCGGGGCGGGTCAACACGCAGGAGCTGCACGTTCGTGCGTTGCAGCAGGGCATCAGCATCGCGCCGGGGCTGATTTTCAGTAACACCGAGCAGTTCAACCACTGCATTCGGCTGAACTGCGGCACACCCTGGAACCGTGAAGCCGAACGTGCATTGATGACCCTGGGCATGCTCGCCACCCAGCTCTGTCAGGAGATGGTCGGCGGCTTTTGAGGGGGCGGGCAGGATATTCCTGCTCGAGCTTGTCATGTCCCCTGCAACAGGCGAGCATATGGCTCCTGCCGTTGGTACCGTTGGGTCTATGAAGCCGATTTTTCCCGCCGTCTGGCTATTGATCTGCCTGCTGATAACCACCCAGGCCGAAAGCGTATTGGCGGCCTCCGCGCAAGAAAAACCGGCAGCCAGCGCCACTTCGAAAAAACCTGCCCCCGCCAAGAAAGCCGCGTCGATCAAAAAGACAGTGGCCAAGGTGAAAAAGCGACCGCCGATGGCCTCCAAGTCCAAACCCGCCAGTGAGATCGCGAAAACCAAGCTTCCTTCGGCCGGCCTGGATCTAAGCCTGCCCCAAGACATGGCCGAGGAGCTGAAACCGATCGGTACGGTAGCGTTACCACGGCACGATGCAGTATTCCCGCAAATGTTTGGTGACAAGGCGGGTCCGTTTCAGCTTAACGGGAGGCTGATCAGCAACGAAATGCAGTTGCAACTGCGCAACGAAGAGCGCCATGAAGTCGAAGGCGCAGCCCTGGAGTTCGAGTTCAAACGATAATGTCTTAGCGTTCTTGATTCGCTGGCCAGACGCTTTGTCGGAGACTGGTCAGTCACACTCGTTTAAGCGAAAAAACCGGGTCCAGATAATTTTAAACAAGCGTTTTAGCGGTTACTCTGTGCCACGTCCTTTAACATATCGCCCGTCGAGGAGCGCGTCGTCATGAAATGCCGTGAAGGCTGTGGCGCCTGTTGCATTGCCCCTTCCATCAGTTCACCGATTCCCGGCATGCCCAATGGCAAGCCCGCTGGTGAACGTTGCGTACAACTTTCTGCCGAAAACCTGTGCGGCATTTTCGGCAGACCCGAACGGCCAGCCGTTTGCTCGGCATTCGAAGCCGACCCCGAAGTCTGCGGAAGCAGCAATGACGAAGCGATCAAATTGCTGGGATGGTGGGAGCAAATGACGGCGGCGTGATGTATTCAACGAACGGAACTTCAACAATAAGGAATAAGATTATGGGTTCGCTGCATCGTATGGCTGTGTTGTGTGGTTTGACGGTAATGTTTGCCGCCACGGCTGCTCAGGCCGAAGACTGGAAAGTCGCCAAGGAACAGGACGGCATCAAGATCTCCTTGAGCGAGGTGGGCGGCTCCGATTACAAGGCCTACCGTGGTGTTACGCTGATGAAGACCACCATGGCCAAACTGCGTGCTTTGCAGGAAGACGTGCCGGGGGCCTGCGCCTGGATTCACGAATGCAAGACCCAGAAATTGCTCAAACACGAAGGTGATCAGAGCTGGACCTACACTCAGTTCAATACTCCTTGGCCGGTTACCGAGCGTGATTCGGTGCTGCATGTGACCACCCTCGAGGGGGCTGATGGCAGCCTGACCCGTAAACTCGAAGGTGTGCCGAAGTATATGCCTGAAGAAAAAGGCTTCGTGCGGGTTACCAAGGTCGACGGTTTCTGGAAGTTCGTGCCCAAGGGCGATCAGATCGAAGTGACTTATCAGGTGCACACCGAGCCGGGCGGTAGCATACCGTCGATGGTGGCCAACAAATTTGTGGTCGATGCGCCGTTCAATACCTTGAAAGCCCTGAAAGAACGCGCTGAGAAGTAACAGCGCTGCTTTTTTTATAAAACGCCCCGACTGGTTCGGGGCGTTTGCATTTTGAATTCAGGCCGCGGTTTTATTTTGTTTCCGAATATGCGTTGCACGAAATTTTCACAAAGCCTCCAAGACAATTCGCCCGCGCCAAACATGCCGGACAGTAATCAATGGCAATGCCGCGGGTGATCGTGCAACATTTGCGCACTGCGCAAGCCCCGGGGCCGAGTACTGGCCAACAGAGGGCAACGCGCCGCTGTATTTTTGAAACTTCAACTTCCAATGGGTCCTAAAACGACATGGCAAACCCGGACGCCCTGAGTCAGCAGCGAGCTTCTAGTCGCCTGCTGCAACCGACCGTCAAATCGCATCTGGCCTACACGCTGCTGTGTGCCCTGGTCATGATGGTCATGTTCAGCCTGCTGCGCCTTGCGCTGCTGGTTTACAACCGTGAGATGATCCTCGACACCCCGGCTTCGACCTTTCTTGAAGCGTTCGCTAACGGTCTGCGTTTTGACCTGCGCCTGGTGGTCTACCTCAGCATTCCATTGCTGCTGGCGCTGTTCAGCGTCCGAGCGATGGCTGCACGCGGATTCTTCCGGTTCTGGTTGACCATTGTCTCGAGCATCGCCCTGTTCCTGGGCCTGATGGAGATGGACTTCTACCGCGAGTTCCACCAGCGCCTCAACGGCCTGGTCTTCCAGTATGTGAAGGAAGACCCGAAAACCGTGATGAGCATGCTCTGGTACGGTTTTCCGGTGGTTCGCTACCTGCTGGCCTGGGCCGTGGGCACGTTGATCCTGACCTTGGCGTTCAAGGGCGCCGACCGCGCCACCCGGCCTCGTGGTCCCTTCAGCGGCGGCAGCATCGGCACGCGCAAGGTCGCCCCGTGGTACGCACGCATCGCGGTGTTTGTCGTCTGCCTGCTGATCTGCGTGGTCGCCGCTCGTGGCACCCTTCGCCAAGGCCCGCCTATGCGTTGGGGTGACGTCTACACCACCGACTCGAACTTCGCCAACCAGTTGGGCCTCAACGGCACCTTGTCGCTGGTCGCCGCGGCCAAGAGCAGGATGTCCGAAGATCGCGACAACATCTGGAAGGCCACCCTGCCACAGCCTGAAGCGCAGAAAGTCGTGCGTGACATGCTGGTGATGGCGGACGACAAGCTGGTGGATGCCGAAACCGCAGCCGTGCGTCGCGACTACACGCCTCCAGCCGACAAGACCCTGCCGATCAAGAACGTCGTCGTGATCCTGATGGAAAGCATGGCCGGTCACTCGGTGGGCGCCTTGGGTGCGCCGGGCAACATTACGCCGTACCTCGACAAACTGTCGAAGGAAGGCCTGCTGTTCGACCGCTTCTTCTCCAACGGGACCCATACCCACCAGGGTATGTTCGCCACCATGGCGTGCTTCCCGAACCTGCCAGGTTTCGAATACCTGATGCAGACGCCGGAAGGCAGCCACAAGTTGTCCGGCCTGCCGCAATTGCTCAGCGCCCGTGACTATGACGACGTGTACGTCTACAACGGCGACTTCGCCTGGGATAACCAGTCGGGTTTCTTCAGCAACCAGGGCATGACCAACTTCATTGGTCGTAACGACTACGTGAACCCGGTGTTCTCTGATCCGACCTGGGGCGTGTCCGACCAGGACATGTTCGACCGTGGTCTGGTAGAGCTCAAGGCGCGGGAAAACGGCAAGCCGTTCTATGCGCTGCTGCAAACCCTGTCCAACCACACGCCTTACGCCTTGCCGACCCCATTGCCGGTCGAGCGCGTGACCGATCGCGGTAGCCTGAATGAGCATTTGACCGCCATGCGCTACTCGGACTGGGCGCTGGGCCAGTTCTTTGAAAAGGCCCGCAAGGAGCCGTATTTCAAGGAAACCCTGTTTGTGATCGTTGGCGACCACGGTTTTGGCAACGAGCGTCAGATCACCGAAATGGACCTGGGTCGCTTCAACGTGCCGATGTTGTTGATCGCACCGGGCATCCAGGAGAAATTCGGCGAGCGAGACCATACCGTGGGCACGCAGATCGACATTGTGCCGACCATCATGGGCCGTATTGGTGGCGAAGTGCGTCATCAGTGCTGGGGCCGCGATTTGCTCAACCTGCCTGAAGGCGACACCGGTTTCGGCGTGATCAAGCCGTCGGGTAGTGAGCAAACCACCGCCATCATCACGGCTGATCAGATTCTGGTGTTGCCGAAGGAAAAGGAAATGGCGCCGAAGATGTACCAGTACGAACTGGGCGCGACACCTCACGCCGAGATCGTTCTGGATGCACCGCGTACCGCTGAGCTGAAGCTCAAGCTCGAAGCGTTCCTGCAAACGGCGACCGAGAGTTTGATCGACAATACCGCCGGTGTGGTGGATGGCAAGCCGGACTAAGTCTTGATGCAATAAAAAAGAGGCCCTTGAAAAGGGCCTCTTTTTTTTGCCTGTTAAGCCTTTATATCTTGCCGAGCAACAACAGGATTAACAGCACCACCAACACCACGCCGATGATACCCGACGGACCATAACCCCAACTTCTGGAGTGCGGGAAGACCGGTAAACCACCTACCAGCAGGAGGATCAGAATAATGATTAGAATTGTGCCCATGTCTATTTCCTTGTTGGAAGTGTTCTGGAATTACCTGGCGTTTAGCTGTCAGCCGGGCGGCTATAAAGCCGGGCTGCTTACAAAATCCGACTGTGCCGAATGAAAGAAAATTCCAAGTTTTTTTAATGTTTTTCGAAGAAAGGCTTATTTCTTTTTTATTGCTCTAGTGGGTTCAGGCGCTCTCCCGGTTTGCTCGGGCCATTCAGCAATCTGATGGAGCGTGGGTCGGGCATTGTCCTTCGCTACACTCGGTACAACTTCCCCGGAACAACAAGGCTGTTTGCTATGCAAAATCGCATGATGATCACTGGTGCGGGCTCGGGCTTGGGGCGCGAAATCGCACTGCGCTGGGCGCGTGAAGGCTGGCAGCTGGCCTTGTCGGATGTCAGCGAACCCGGTCTGCAGGAAACCCTGAAATGGGTGCGCGAAGCCGGCGGCGACGGTTTTATCCAGCGTTGCGACGTGCGCGATTACAGCCAGCTGACCGCTTTCGCCCAAGCCTGCGACGAGAAACTCGGTGGCATCGATGTCATCGTCAACAACGCCGGCGTTGCCTCGGGCGGGTTCTTCAGTGAACTGTCCCTGGAAGACTGGGACTGGCAGATCGCGATCAACCTGATGGGCGTGGTCAAGGGCTGCAAGGCCTTCCTGCCGCTGCTGGAAAAAAGCAAAGGCAAGATCATCAACATCGCGTCAATGGCCGCCCTGATGCAAGGCCCGGCCATGAGCAACTACAACGTGGCCAAGGCGGGGGTGGTGGCGTTGTCCGAAAGCCTGTTGGTCGAACTGGCGCAGCAGGAAATCGGCGTGCATGTGGTGTGCCCGTCGTTCTTCCAGACCAACCTGTTGGACTCGTTCCGTGGCCCGACGCCGGCCATCAAAGCCCAGGTCGGCAAGTTGCTGGAAAGCTCGCCCATCACCGCGGCCGACATTGCTGATTACATCTATCTGCACGTCGCCGCCGGCGAGTTCATGATCCTGCCTCACGAACAGGGCCGCATGGCCTGGGCGCTCAAGCAGAAGAACCCGCAACTGCTCTACGACGAAATGACCGTCATGGCCGACAAAATGCGCGCCAAGGCCAAACAAACCGCAGGTTGAGCTTGCCCCCTACACAAGACCGTCGTTAGGGTGGCCGTCATCGGCCATCCTCGCGAGATGTATGCATGCTCAATTACCTGTGGTTTTTCCTCGCCGCACTGTTCGAAATCGCCGGCTGCTTTGCCTTCTGGATGTGGCTGCGCCAGGGTAAAAGCGCCTGGTGGGTCGTGCCAGCGCTGCTGAGTCTGACCTTGTTCGCACTGTTGCTGACCCGCATCGAAACAACCTACGCCGGTCGCGCGTATGCCGCTTACGGTGGCATCTACATCATCGCGTCGATCGGCTGGCTAGCGGTGGTCGAGCGAATTCGTCCGCTGGGTTCGGACTGGCTCGGCGTGGCACTGTGTGTGATCGGGGCGAGTGTCATCCTTTTCGGCCCGCGCTTCTCCGCTTCCTGAAGGATCGGTCCTTCATTTAATGAGTTTGTCGGACGCTTCCATAGGATCTGTTCGGGTGGTGCTGTAGGGCGGGACTGATTTGCTGCCGTCGCATTGAAGCCCCACTCAGTGCAGGGCATCTTCAGGGTTCGATAACCCTGAAGGACGAATGCCATGCTTGTACTCAGTCGCGTTGTGGGCGAGTTGATTTCCATCGGTGACAACATTTCCGTGCGCATTCTTGCCGTCAACGGAGGCAGTGTGCGCTTCGGTGTCGAAGCGCCGAAAAACGTCAACGTGCACCGTTCCGAGGTCTACGACCGCATCCAGGTCCAACGGGCGAAGAACAAAGCACACTGAGGTCTCAGTCGAACAGGTGCTTGGGCACATCGTGTTTGAGCATCAACTGGCATTGCTCGCTTTGCGGGTCGAAGACAATCAGCGCCTGGCCCTTGGTCAATGCCTGGCGAACACGCAGAACACGGGTTTGCAGCGGCGTGTCATCGCCGTTGTCCGTACCGTCACGGGTCACGAAATCCTCGATCAGACGGGTGAGTGTGTCGACTTCAAGTTGGTCGTGGGGGATCAGCATAGGCACCTCGGCTAAACAATGGCGCGATGCTACGGCGGTTGAACGCACAGAGCCAGTAGGAGCTGCGTTCGCTTTAGTTATCCGACCGCTGCCCCACCAGGCTATCCACCGACGGCACCCGCGTATCGCTTTCCATCTGCGTCTCATGTTCGATCTGATGGCTGAACCGGTCCAGCGACCCCTTGGCAGGCTGAGCATCGCTGGCAAACACCGGCGGACTCAGAATGTAGGCGCCGAGCAGGCGGCTGAGGGCGGCGAGACTGTCGATGTGGGTGCGTTCGTACCCGTGAGTGGCGTCGCAGCCGAAGGCGAGCAGGGCGGTGCGAATGTCATGCCCGGCAGTGACCGCCGAATGGGCATCGCTGAAGTAGTAGCGGAACAGGTCGCGACGCGCCGGTAACTCGTTCTCACTGGCCAGGCGCAGCAGATGCCGCGACAGGTGATAGTCGTAAGGTCCACCGGAATCCTGCATTGCCACGCTCACCGCGTGTTCGCTGGAATGCTGACCCGGCGCGACCGGGGCAATGTCGATGCCGACGAATTCGCTGACGTCCCACGGTAACGCCGCCGCCGCGCCACTGCCGGTTTCTTCGGTAATAGTGAACAGCGGATGACAGTCGATCATCAGCTCTTCGCCGCTGTCGACGATCGCTTTCAATGCCGCCAGCAACGCCGCTACACCGGCCTTGTCATCGAGATGTCGGGCGCTGATGTGACCGCTTTCGGTGAACTCCGGCAAAGGGTCGAAGGCGACAAAATCACCGACGCTGATGCCCAGCGAGTCGCAATCGGCGCGCGTGGCGCAATAGGCGTCCAGGCGCAACTCGATGTGATCCCAACTGATTGGCATTTCATCCACGGCGGTATTGAACGCATGCCCGGAAGCCATCAGCGGCAGCACGCTGCCACGGATCACGCCGTTGTCGGTAAACAGGCTGACGCGGCTGCCCTCGGCAAAACGGCTGGACCAGCAACCCACAGGCGCGAGGGTCAGACGACCGTTGTCCTTGATCGCGCGAACCGCCGCGCCGATGGTGTCGAGGTGAGCGGAGACCGCACGGTCGGGACTGTTTTTCTTGCCCTTGAGGGTGGCGCGGATGGTGCCGCGACGGGTCATTTCAAAGGGAATTCCAAGTTCTTCAAGCCGCTCGGCGACGTAACGCACAATGGTGTCGGTGAACCCGGTCGGGCTGGGAATGGCGAGCATTTCCAGCAGGACTTTTTGCAGGTAGTTCAGATCCGGTTCCGGAATTTTGCTGGTCATTGAAACTCCTGATGAGTTAAGCGCTGATCGTTCCCACGCGGACGGTTCGACGCCTCGATGTGGGAACGATCAGGAAGAGGGGGGCTAAGCCGCCGTCTAACTGTGTGGGAACAACAAATCCACAAACCGCTCAGCCGTCGGCTGTGGTTCATGGTTGGCCAGTCCGGCGCGCTCATTGGCTTCGATAAACACGTACTCCGGTTGATCGGCGGCGGGCACCATCAGGTCAAGCCCGACCATTGGAATGTCCAGCGCGCGCGCCGCTCGCACTGCCGCATCCACCAACGTCGGATGCAAAATCGCAGTGACATCCTCAAGAACCCCGCCGGTATGAAGATTTGCCGTCTTGCGTACGAACAGATGCTCACCGGCCGGCAGAATGCTGCTGTAGTCATAACCCGCCGCGTGCACGGTGCGCTCGGTCTCATGATCCAGCGGGATTTTGCTTTCACCGCTGGTAGCCGCCTGACGACGCCGGCTCTGCGCTTCGATCAGTGCACCGATGGAGTGCTGACCATCGCCTACCACTTCTGCCGGTCGGCGAATCGCCGCGGCGACCACCTCAAAACCGATCACCAGAATCCGCAGGTCGTGGCCTTCGTGGAAGCTCTCCAGCAGTACGCGACTGTCGAACTGGCGGGCAGATTCGATGGCGTGCTGGACCTCTTCGATGGTCCGTAAATCCACCGCGACGCCTTGGCCCTGTTCACCATCCAGCGGTTTGACCACCACCCGTTCGTGCTCGTCGAGAAACGCCAGATTGTCATCGGCGTTGCCCATCCGTTGCTGCGCCGGCAGGTTCAAACCGGCAGCCTTGAGCACTTTGTGCGTCAGGCTTTTGTCCTGGCACAGGCTCATGCTGATGGCGCTGGTCAAGTCGCTGAGCGATTCTCGGCAGCGTACCCGCCGCCCGCCATAGCTGAGGGTGAACATCCCGGCATCAGCGTCATCGACCTGGACATCGATGCCGCGACGGTGCGCTTCCTCAACGATGATTCGTGCATAAGGATTGAACTCGGCTTCGGGACCCGGGCCAAGAAACAACGGCTGGTTGATACAGTTTTTGCGCTTGATGGCGAAGGTCGACAGGTTGCGAAACCCTAGCTTGGCGTAAAGACTTTTCGCCTGCTGGTTGTCGTGCAGCACTGACAGGTCCAGGTAACTCAGGCCACGGCTCATGAAGTGCTCGATCAAATGCCGCACCAACACTTCACCGACGCCCGGTCGCGAGCATTGCGGATCGACCGCCAGGCACCACAGGCTGCTGCCATTTTCCGGATCGTTGAACGCTTTGTGGTGATTGAGGCCCATGACGCTACCGATGATCGCGCCGCTGTCCTCATCTTCGGCCAGCCAATAGACGGGGCCTCCCTGATGGCGCGGGGTCAGCAAACTCGCGTCGATCGCCAGCATGCCGCGTAACTGATACAGCTGATTGATCGCCTGCCAGTCGGCATCGCTCTGGGCCCGGCGGATGCGAAAGCCGCGAAACACTCGAGTCGACTGGCGGTAATCACTGAACCACAGGCGCAAGGTGTCAGACGGGTCGAGAAACAATTGGGCCGGCTCCAGCCCCAGCACTTGCTGAGGCGCAGCCACGTACAGGGCGATATCGCGTTCACCGATGTGCTCGTTGAGCAGCTCTTGGGCCAGGCTCGCCGCATTCGGGAAGGTGTGGCCGATCAGCAACCGGCCCCAACCGCAATGCACCGCAATCGGTGCGGCGCCCAATTCACTGCCGTCTTCGGCCAGGCGTGCCTGCAAGCGTTCGTAAGAGGGCGCCTGACCGCGCAACAAGCGTTGGCTGTAGACCGTGGCGTGGGGTTTCATCGATCAGATTCCTTGTTCACTGAGCCACAGGTTCAGGGCCGCCAATTGCCACAGCTTGGAACCGCGCAACGGAGTCAACTGGCCTTGCGGATCGGTGAGCAGGCGGTCGAGCATTTCTGGCTTGAACAGTCCGCGATCCTGACTCGGATCGAGCAGCAGTTCGCGCACCCAATGTAGTGTGTCGCCCTGCAAATGCTTCAGGCCCGGCACCGGGAAGTAACCTTTCTTGCGATCGATCACTTCACTTGGAATGACCAGGCGCGCGGCTTCTTTCAAGACTTGCTTGCCGCCATCCGGCAGTTTGAATTTGCCCGGCACGCGCGCCGACAACTCCACCAGGCGGTAGTCGAGAAACGGTGTGCGCGCTTCCAGGCCCCAGGCCATGGTCATGTTGTCGACGCGTTTGACCGGGTCGTCCACCAGCATGATCGTGCTGTCCAGACGCAAGGCTTTGTCCACCGCCGCATCGGCGCCGGGCTGTGCGAAATGTTCTTTGACGAAGTCACCGGCCGCGTCGTTGGCCGTCAGCCATTTCGGCTGCACGGTAGCGGCGTAGTCGTCGTAGCTGCGGTCAAAAAACGCATCGCGATAGGCGGCATACGGATCATCGGCACCGTCAACTTGTGGATACCAGTGATAACCGGCAAACAGCTCGTCGGCACCCTGGCCGCTCTGCACCACTTTGCAATGCTTGGCCACTTCGCGGGACAGCAGATAGAAGGCAATACAGTCATGGCTGACCATCGGTTCGCTCATGGCGCGGAACGCTGCGGGCAGTTGTTCGATGATCTCTTTTTCGTCGATGCGCAATTGGTGATGCTGAGTGCCGTAGTGTTTGGCGATCAGGTCCGAATACTGGAACTCGTCGCCGCGCTCGCCGCCGGCATCCTGGAAACCGATGGAGAAGGTCGACAGGTTCTCAACACCGACTTCACGCAATAGTCCGACCAGCAGGCTCGAATCGACACCGCCCGAAAGCAGAACACCCACGTCGACCGCCGCCCGTTGGCGGATCGCCACGGCGTCACGGGTGCTGTCGAGTACACGGTCACGCCAGTCTTCGAGCGTCAGATTCATCTCGTCGGCGTGTGGGCCGTAGGGCAGGGTCCACCAGGTTTTCTGCTCGGTGGTGCCGTCCGCTTCAATGCGCATCCAGGTCGCCGGTGGCAGTTTCTCGATGCCGGCCAGCAAGGTGCGCGGGGCCGGAACCACGGCGTGGAAATTCAGATAATGATTGAGTGCCACTGGGTCGAGGATTGGGTTGATGTCGCCGCCCTTGAGCAACGCCGGCAGTGCCGAGGCAAAGCGCAGGCGCTGGCCGGTACGCGACAGGTACAGCGGCTTCACCCCGAGACGGTCGCGGGCGATGAACAGGCGTTTAGCGTCGCGCTCCCAGATGGCGAAGGCGAACATGCCGTTGAGCTTGGGCAGCAAGGCTTCGCCCCAGGCGTGATAGCCCTTGAGCAGCACTTCGGTGTCACCACCCGAGTAGAAGGCGTAACCGAGGCTTTCAAGCTCAGTGCGCAGCTCCGGAAAGTTGTAGATCGCG
This sequence comes from Pseudomonas sp. Ma2-10, assembly GCF_054330215.1. NCBI lineage: Bacteria > Pseudomonadati > Pseudomonadota > Gammaproteobacteria > Pseudomonadales > Pseudomonadaceae > Pseudomonas > Pseudomonas sp. Ma2-10. Next base: position 33,135 of record NZ_JBTEYL010000022.1, read on the forward strand.
CCGTTGAAGGCCAGGGATAAGCCCAATGGGTTGTCGATCATCGGCTGCGCAGAGCCATCCGACAGGTCCATGATTTTCAGGCGACGATGGCCCAGGGCAATCGGCCCCTGGCTGTGGAAGCCCCATGCGTCAGGGCCGCGAGGGGCCAGGTGATGGGTCATTCGTTCAACGGCCGCGAGGTCCGCAGGTTGATGATCAAAGCGTAACTCGCCAGCTAATCCGCACATAAATTCCTTACCGGTTTTCCGTTGGGGAGGGTCAATCGATACCGCGCCACAAACGGCGGTACTCAGGAACTGACCCGGCTGAATCCCCGGAGTTTTAGACCAATAAGTTATAAGGCGGACCGTCAGACTTTTCCGCGGATCAACTGGCGCACGGCAAAACGGTTGGGATGACAGGCCTCGGCGACCGTTTTGGGCAGGGGCAGAGGTTCGTTTTCGATCCATGCCGCGAGCAATTCACCCGACAGTGGCGCGGTGATCAAGCCGCGAGAACCGTGGCCGCTGTTGACGTAAAAGCCCTCAAGCCAGGGGCAGGGAATGTCCGGCACTTGTCGGGCGTCCTTGCTCAATACGGCATAGGCGTCGGCGAACGCTACTTGCTCGGCCAACGGGCCAACGATCGGCAGGTAGTCCGGACTGGTGCAGCGGAATGCGGCGCGTCCTTCAAGCTGTTGCGGGTCCAGTGCCTGTGCCTGCAGTCGCGAGGCCAGGTCGGGGGAGATTTCCTCGAGCAAGGCCAGATTGCCGAGGTGTTCGGCGAGGGTCGGGGTCAGGTCATCGCGCTTGAAGTCGAAGCTGGCGCCGAGGGTGTGCTCGCCCAATCGAGCGGGCGCCACATAGCCTTCGGCGCAGACGACGGTGGCCAGACTCTGGCTTTCAGGGGTTTGCGCCAGTCGGGTGATCTGCCCGCGAATACGCTTGAGGGGCAGTTCGGCGCTGTGTGGAAAACGCTTGATTTCGGCGGCACCGGCCAGGATCACCACGGGGGCACTGGCCAGCAAATTATCACCGTCCCAGGCCTGCCACTGATCATCAACCTTGCGCAGCTCCAGTACCTCGCGATGGAGCAGCCACTGGATGTTCACCGAAGACGCCTGCCAATGGCACAACGCCGGCGGATGAACCCAGCCACCTTCCGGGAAAAATAATCCGCCGTGCTCCAGGGCGATTCCGGCCTGAATCTGGGCTTGGGGTTGATCGAGCAAGTGCACCAGGTCCGGGGAAAAGGCGGCGGCCAATTGTGCCTGCCGCTCGGCTTCCTTGGCGTTGAAGGCCAGTTGCAAGACCCCGCAATCGTCCCAGTCGATGCCCCGTTGCAAATGTTCCAGTAGGCGCCGGGTATAACCGAAGCCACTGACAATCAATTGCGACAACGCGGTGCCATGGGCCGAAAGCTTGAGGTACAGCACGCCCTGTGGATTGCCCGAGGCTTCCTGAGCCAGCGCATTGTGACGCTCCAGCAGACTGACTTGCCAGCCCCGCTCAGCCAGGCTGGCGGCGCTGGCGCAACCGGCCAGGCCGGCGCCGATCACCAAGGCACGACGTTCGCCGTTCAGTGGCGTCGGACGGGCAAACCACGGTTTAGCCAAGGCGGGCGCCGGGACTTCCTCAGGCCAACCGAGGAACGCACCCCGCAAAATCTCCCATTTGTGGCCAATGCCGGGCGTGCGTTTCATTTTGAAACCTGCCGCGTTCAGCAGGCGGCGCACCCAGCCGGTGCTGGTAAACGTACTGATGGTCGAGCCGGGTGCCGCCAGACGCGCCAGTTCGGCGAACAGTTCGGCGGTCCACATGTCAGGGTTTTTCGCCGGGGCGAACCCGTCGAGAAACCAGGCATCGATCTGCGCGTCCAATTGCGGTAATTGTTCCAAGGCATCGCCGATCAGCAGGGTCAGGGTCACGCGGCCGTTGTCCAGCACCAGGCGCTGGAAGCCCTGGTGGATCGCCACGTAGTGCGTCAGCAATTGATCGGCAAACGCCTTGAGCTCCGGCCACAAGGCCAAGGCCCGATGCAGATCGGGCAGGCTCAGCGGGTACTTTTCGACACTGACAAAATGCAGTCGCGCCCCGGCCACCGCGTGCTGCTCGAACAACTGCCAGGCGCAAAGGAAATTCAGCCCGGTGCCGAAACCGGTCTCGCCAATCACCAACCGGCCATTGGCCGGCAACGCGGCGAAGCGTTCACGCAACGCGTTCTGTTCGAGGAAGACGTAGCGGGTTTCGTCCAACCCTGACAGATCGGAAAAATACACATCGTCGAACACCCGCGAGCGCGGGAGCCCTTGGTCGTCCCAGTCGAGCTGGGCGTGGGGCAATACAGGTTTCATGGCAGGCTCGGCAACGGCAAGGCGGCCATTCTAGCCGATCGCCGTAGCGGTGCTTGACCCATGGCAACGTCCGATCCAGCTCGAACGCTGAAAATGGGATTTCTCCCACGCAGGCGAGGTCAATCCGCTAGTCTTGCTCAATCTGGAAAGGGAGCCATCTATGTTCGAATCCGCCGAAATCGGTCACGCCATCGACAAAGAAACCTATGACGCCGAAGAACCGGCCCTGCGTGAAGCCTTGCTCGAAGCACAGTTCGAACTTCACCAGCAGGGCCGCTTTCCGGTGATCATTCTGATCAATGGTATCGAAGGCGCCGGCAAGGGCGAGACGGTCAAGTTGCTTAACGAATGGATGGACCCACGCTTGATCGAGGTCCGCACGTTCGATCAGCAGACCGACGAAGAGCTGGCTCGGCCACCGGCCTGGCGCTACTGGCGGAAGCTGCCGGCCAAGGGCCGCATGGGGATTTTCTTCGGCAACTGGTACAGCCAGATGCTGCAAGGCCGGGTTCATGGTTTGTTCAAGAACCCGGTGCTGGATCAGGCGATCAACCAGTCCGAGCGCTTTGAAAAAATGCTCTGCGACGAAGGCGCACTGATCTTCAAGTTCTGGTTCCACCTCTCCAAGAAGCAAATGAAGGCGCGACTCAAGGCTCTGGCGGATGACCCGCTACACAGCTGGCGCATCAGTCCACTGGATTGGCAACAATCGAAAACCTACGACAAATTCGTGAAATACGGCGAACGGGTGTTGCGCCGTACCAGCCGCGACTATGCGCCTTGGCATGTGATCGAAGGGGTGGACCCTCATTACCGAAGCCTGACGGTGGGCAAAATCTTGCTCGAAGGCCTGCAAAATGCCCTGCAGCGACCCAAAGTTCATCCCGACAAGGTCAATGCCGCGCCGTTGCCCATTCATGTCGATCAGTTGAACCTGCTCGACAGCCTGGATTTAACCCGGCGCCTGGACAAGGACGATTACGAAGAGCAATTGATTACCGAGCAGGCACGATTCTCCGGCCTGATGCGCGACAAACGCATGCGTCGGCACGCGCTGGCGGCGGTGTTCGAGGGCAATGATGCGGCAGGCAAGGGTGGGGCGATCCGCCGAGTCGCGGCGGCCCTCGATCCACGCCAGTACAACATCGTGCCGATTGCCGCGCCCACCGAAGAGGAACGTGCACAGCCTTATCTGTGGCGGTTCTGGCGGCACATCCCGGCCAAGGGCAAGTTCACGGTGTTCGATCGTTCGTGGTACGGGCGGGTGCTGGTGGAGCGCATCGAGGGCTTCTGCCTGCCGACGGACTGGTTGCGGGCCTACAGTGAAATCAACGATTTCGAAGAGCAGATCGCGGAGGCCGGGGTGATCGTGGTCAAGTTCTGGCTGGCCATCGACAAGCAGACGCAACTGGAGCGCTTTCAGGCGCGGGAAGAAATTCCGTTCAAGCGTTTCAAGATCACCGAAGATGACTGGCGTAATCGTGATAAATGGGACGACTACCGCGCGGCGATCGGTGACATGGTTGATCGCACCAGCACCGAGATATCGTCCTGGACGCTGGTGGAAGCCAATGACAAGCGTTGGGCGCGAGTGAAAGTTCTGCGCACCATCAATCTGGCGCTGGAAGAGGCTTTCGAAAAGTCCGACAAGCACGACAGGAAGGTAAAGGCGCGTAAGAAGTGAACGATGGTTACGCATACGCGGGGTGAATGATTGTCGCGGTCGCTAATGCAGTGGACTTATGCTCGGTCCACTCTCAACCGACAACAACAATGAGGTATGCCATGCGTGAAGTGGTGATCGTCGACAGCGTGCGGACCGGCCTGGCCAAATCCTTTCGCGGCAAGTTCAACCAGACCCGTCCGGACGACATGGCGGCCCACTGCGTCAATGCACTGCTGGCGCGTTCTGGCATCGATCCGGCCAGCGTCGAGGACTGCATCGTCGGTGCCGGTTCCAACGAAGGTGGCCAGGGCTTCAACATCGGTCGCAACATCGCGGTGCTGTCACGCCTGGGCACCGGCATTGCCGGCATGACCCTCAACCGCTTTTGCTCGTCGGGCTTGCAGGCGATCGCCATCGCCGCCAACCAGATCGCCTCGGGTTGCAGCGACATCATCGTCGCCGGTGGTGTCGAGTCGATCAGCCTGACCATGAAAAGCATCAACACCGACAACTTGATCAATCCGCTGCTTAAAGAGCAGGTGCCAGGTATTTATTTCCCGATGGGCCAGACGGCCGAAATCGTCGCTCGTCGTTACAACGTCAGTCGCGAAGAACAGGATCTGTATGCGCTGCAAAGTCAGCAACGTACCGCTCAGGCTCAGGCCGATGGATTGTTTGACGATGAAATCGTGCCGATGGCGGTGAAGTATCGCGTTGAAGACAACGTCACCGGTCAGGTGCAGATCCTTGACGGCATCGTCGATCGCGACGACTGCAATCGGCCGGGCACCACGCTGGAAAGCCTGGCGGGATTGAAACCGGTGTTTGCCGAAGACGGTTCGGTGACGGCAGGCAATTCTTCGCAGCTGTCCGATGGCGCGTCGATGACGCTGGTGATGAGCCTGGAAAAAGCACTGGAACTGGGGTTGAAGCCCAAGGCGTTCTTTCGTGGTTTCACCGTGGCCGGTTGCGAGCCGGATGAAATGGGTATAGGTCCGGTATTTTCGGTGCCGAAATTGCTCAAGGCCAAAGGTTTGCAGATTGCCGACATTGATCTGTGGGAACTCAACGAAGCGTTCGCCTCGCAATGCCTGCACAGTCGCATTCGGTTGGGGATCGATAACGACAAGTACAACGTTAATGGCGGCTCGATTTCCATCGGTCATCCGTTCGGCATGACCGGTTCGCGTCAGGTCGGGCACCTCGTGCGTGAATTGCAGCGGCGCAACGTGCGTTACGGCATCGTCACTATGTGTGTGGGTGGCGGGATGGGGGCGACCGGGCTGTTCGAAGTGGTGCGTTAAGACTGCAGATTTGTGTTGCCTGGTTAAGCGCTATCGCGAGCTTGCTCCGGGCGGCGATTCGACGATGCAGGCGCCGCGGTCTATAGGTTCATACGTAAAAGCGGCATCCGCTCAATGTAAGCCTGTACCTCTGTCGCCAACTTCTCGGGATTTTCAAACGGCCCTTCAAGGGTTTTTTCCGGGTACTGAAATACAAATGCCCATTCACGCGACACACCCGGTCGCAGCGAAAGTGAGTGGCTGGGGCATTGTCCTGGGGAATGTTCCTGTTGGCGAATCCCCCTGAGCTTATGCATGAACCACTTGCAACGCCTGGCCAGCCGATCGACGGCATAGCGCCATTTTAATGGTGCGACCTGCACAGTTTTATACGCGGCCAGCGCCCAACTGTCCCTGTGTGCCGGACGGCGCTAGGCCTAGAATGAGCTTTCTCGCCACTTGGCTTCGGGGTTCGCAATGCACATTTCATCGGGTCGCTGGGTTTTCGGTCTGTTCCTGGCCTTGTTGACCGCGCTGCTGTGGGGAATCCTGCCGATCAAACTCAAGCAAGTGTTGCAGGTGATGGACCCTGTGACGGTGACCTGGTTTCGACTGTTCGTATCTGGCGGGTGCCTGTTCATTTATCTGGCGGCGACCAAACGCCTGCCGAGCCGCAAGGTGCTCGGGCCGCGTGGTGGCTGGTTAGTGTTGATGGCGGTGCTCGGCCTGGTGGGCAACTACGTGCTGTACCTGATGGGCCTCAACCTGCTTAGTCCCGGCACCGCGCAACTGGTGGTGCAGATGGGCCCGATCATGTTGCTGATCGCCAGTCTGTTTGTGTTCAAGGAACGGTTCAGCGTGGGGCAGGGGGTTGGCCTGCTGGTGCTGTTGATCGGATTTGCCCTGTTTTTCAATCAGCGGCTGGCCGAGTTGCTGACCTCGCTGACCGATTACACCGCCGGCGTGCTGTTGGTGTTGTTGGCGTCCACAGTCTGGACGTTCTACGCCTTGGGCCAGAAGCAATTGCTCACGGTGTGGAATTCGCTTCAGGTCATGATGGTGATCTATCTGTTCTGCGCGCTGTTGTTGACGCCGTGGGTGCATCCGCTGGAAGCGCTGCAACTGAGTCCGCTGCAAGGCTGGCTACTGCTGGCGTGCTGCATGAACACCCTGATCGCCTACGGTGCGTTTGCTGAGGCTCTGGCCCATTGGGAGGCGTCGCGGGTCAGTGCGACGCTGGCGGTTACGCCGCTGGTGACGTTTGCTGCGGTGGCAGTGGCCGCGTGGATGTGGCCGGACTATGTGCATGCCGAGACGATCAATGGTCTGGGTTATGGCGGGGCGGTGCTGGTGGTAATGGGGTCGGCGCTGGTGGCGTTGGGGCCGTCGTTGATTGCCGGGCTCAGGGCTCGAAAGGCCCGAGTAGCGGCCGGATGATCGTTCCCACGCCTGGGAACGATCAGTTGGGGGAGGGCGCTTAGCCCTTGGCACCGGCCTCCAGCATATTCTCCGGTCTTACCCACGCATCAAACTCTTCATCCGTCAGATACCCGAGTTGCAACGCCGCCTCACGCAAGGTCAGCCCTTCTGCGTAAGCCTTTTTGGCGATTTCCGCCGATTTGTCATAACCAATGTGCGGATTCAGCGCTGTCACCAACATCAACCCTCGCTCCAGATGTTCAGCCATTTTCTCTGCGTCCGGCTCCAGGCCGGCAATGCAATGCTGCTGGAAGTTGCTGCAGCCATCGCCGAGCAGGCGGATCGATTGCAGCAGGTTGTGGATGATCACCGGTTTGAATACGTTCAGTTGCAGGTGCCCTTGACTCGCGGCAAACCCGATGGAGACGTCGTTGCCCAATACCTGACACGCCAGCATCGACAGGGCTTCGCACTGAGTCGGGTTGACCTTGCCAGGCATGATTGAGCTGCCCGGTTCGTTGGCTGGCAGTTTCACTTCGGCGAAGCCTGCTCGCGGCCCGGAACCCAGCAGACGCAGGTCGTTGGCGATTTTCATCAGGGTCACGGCGAGGGTTTTCAGCGCGCCGGACAGTGTTGTCAGCGGTTCATGGCCCGCCAGGGCGGCGAATTTGTTGGGTGCGGTGACGAACGGCAGGCCGGAGAGGGCGGCCAGTTCGGCGGCGATGGCTTCGCCAAAACCGTGGGGCGAGTTCAGCCCGGTGCCGACCGCGGTGCCGCCCTGGGCCAGTTCACAGACGGCCGGCAGCGCGCTGCGGATCGCCCGCTCGGCGTAATCCAGTTGCGCGATGAACGCCGACAGTTCCTGACCGAAAGTAATCGGCGTTGCATCCATCATGTGGGTCCGGCCGGTCTTGACCAGTTTCATATGCCGTGCGGACAGCTCAGCCAATCCGCCCGACAGCTCGTTGATCGCCGGCAGCAATTGCTGTTGTACCGCCTGGGTTGCCGCGATGTGCATGGCAGTCGGGAAACAGTCGTTGGAACTCTGGGAACGGTTGACGTGATCGTTCGGGTGAACCGGCGATTTGCCGCCGCGACCATTACCGGCCAGTTCGTTGGCCCGCCCGGCGATCACTTCGTTGACGTTCATATTGCTCTGGGTGCCGCTGCCGGTCTGCCAGACCACCAGCGGGAACTGGTCGTCATGGCTGCCGTCGAGCACTTCGTCGGCAGCCTGTTCGATCAGCCGGGCGATGTCGGCAGGCAGGTCGCCGTTGCGGTCATTGACCCGGGCAGCGGCTTTCTTGATCAGCGCCAGGGCATGCAGCACCGCCAGCGGCATGCGTTCGTTGCCGATCGCGAAGTTGATCAGCGAGCGTTGCGTCTGAGCGCCCCAGTAGGCTTCATCCGGGACTTCCACCTGGCCAAGGCTGTCGGTTTCGATACGGCTCATCATGCACACTCCTGTAGGTCTGATAGCGCAGTTTAGGCCCCGATCGCTGGCCGTGGTTCCATCAGTCTGGAATTTGACCGTTCAACCTCTCTAAATCAGGCCCGGCAAGGCTTGGGGTTGAGTGACACACTTTTTTAGGCGCAGAATGGACGCCCTTGGGGTTTTACCTCGCCTGCTAGATTAAGGAAACTCGATGACTCGTCTTCGTGCCATCTGTACCGCGGTTGCACTGGTTTGCGCCAGCGGCCCTGTTTTTGCCGATACCGCTAGCCACAACGCCAGTGCCGAAGCTTTCCTGACCCTGGCACACGCGGACAAATTGGGCACTCCGGTGTACATGCAGGTGCAGCAAATGTTCGCTCAGCGCTTTGAACAGACCAAAGCCCTGGCGTCGAAAAAAGCCTTGCTGGAAACCTACCAGGCCAAAGCCAACGCCGCGCTGGACCAAGCCATTGGCTGGAAAAAGCTCAAGCCGGACATGGTCAAGCTCTACACCACCAACTTCAGCGAATCCGAGCTGAAAGACCTGGTCGCGTTCTACCAGTCGCCACTGGGCAAGAAAGTCCTGGAAAAAATGCCGCAGCTGACTCAGCAATCGGCCCAGATGACTCAAGCCAAACTGGAAAGCGCCGTGCCTGTGGTCAACAAATTGCTGGCAGACATGACCGCCGAGCTGGAGCCTAAAGGCGCCGCCGCTCCAGCCAAGAAAAAGCCTTAAGCGGAGTTCGGTATGACCATGCAACAACGCATCGAATCGACGCTGGGCCTGTTGCAGCCGCAGCATCTGCAAGTGCTGGATGAAAGCCACATGCACAGCCGTGGGTTGCAGACTCACTTCAAGGCCGTGGTGGTCAGCCAGCAGTTCGAAGGGCTCAACCGCGTCAAGCGTCACCAGAAAGTCTACGGCACGCTCGGGGAGCTGATGGGTGAGTTCCATGCGTTGGCGCTGCATACCTACACGCCAGCGGAATGGGCACAGATCGACGCGGCTCCAGCCTCGCCGACCTGTGCTGGCGGCAGCAAGCATTAAGCATCGGTTTTTTGCTAGAATCCGCAACGCGCCGCTCCCCCGGCGCGTTTTTTTTCGCATCCGGTTCACCCCTTACGAGGGTAGCCACCTGGAGAATCACCCATGACACAACAGATTGTCGTGGCGGCACTTTATAAGTTCGTCACCCTGGAAGATTACGTCGCCCTGCGCGAGCCGCTGTTGCAAGCGATGGTCGACAACGGCATCAAAGGCACGCTTCTGATCGCCGAAGAAGGCATCAACGGCACCGTGTCAGGCAGCCGCGAAGGCATTGACGGGCTGATGGCCTGGCTCAAGAACGATCCGCGCATGGACGACATCGACCACAAAGAGTCGTACTGCGACGATCAGCCGTTCTATCGCACCAAGGTCAAACTCAAGAAAGAAATCGTCACCCTCGGCGTCGAAGGCGTGGACCCGAACAAGAAGGTCGGCACCTACGTCGATCCAGAGAACTGGAACGCGCTGATCAGCGATCCGCAAGTGCTGTTGATCGACACCCGCAACGACTATGAAGTCTCGATTGGCACCTTCGAAGGCGCCATGGACCCGAAGACCACCAGTTTTCGCGAGTTCCCCGACTACATCAAAGCCAATTTCGACCCGGCCGTGCACAAGAAAGTCGCGATGTTCTGCACCGGCGGCATTCGTTGTGAAAAGGCGTCGAGCTATATGCTCAGCCAGGGCTTCGACGAGGTCTATCACCTCAAGGGCGGCATTCTGAAGTACCTCGAAGAGGTGCCGCAGGAAGAAACCAAGTGGCAGGGCGACTGTTTCGTGTTTGATAACCGCGTGACCGTTCGTCACGACCTCAGCGAAGGCGACTACGATCAATGTCATGCCTGTCGTACACCGATCAGCGCCACCGACCGCACATCCGAGCACTACGTGGCCGGCATCAGTTGCCCGCATTGCTGGGATAAGCTGAGCGAGAAGACCCGTCGCAGTGCCATCGACCGGCAAAAGCAGATCGAACTGGCCAAGGCTCGCAACCTTCCTCATCCGATTGGCTACAACTACAAGCAAACTCCTTCCGAGGCTTGAACCATGTCTGCGCAACGCCTGCTCTATGTGATGGACCCAATGTGTTCCTGGTGCTGGGGCTTTGCGCCGGTGGCCAACGCGCTGGTCGAGCAGGCGCAAGCAGCGGGTGTGGACGTGCACCTGGTGGTGGGCGGTTTGCGTACCGGCAGCGGCTCCGCGCTGGAGCCGACCACCCGGCGCTACATCCTTGAGCATTGGCAGGCGGTCACCGAAGCCACGGGGCAACCGTTCAAGCTGGAGGGCGCGTTGCCTGACGGGTTCGTCTACGACACCGAGCCGGCCTGTCGGGCGTTGGTGACCGCGCGCAGTCTGGCGCCGGATTGCGCGTGGAAACTGCTCGGGCTTATTCAGCACGCGTTTTATGCCGAAGGTCACGATGTCACTCATGCCAGTGTTCTGGTGGCGCTGGCGGAGCAGGCCGGTCTGCCGCGTATCGAGTTCGCCGCCGCGTTCGACCGTGCTGATCAGCACACCGCGACGGCGGCCGATTTCACCTGGGTCCAGGACCTGGGCATTGCCGGTTTTCCTACCTTGCTGGCTGAGCGTGATGGTCAATTGGCGCTGTTGACCAATGGTTATCAGCCGCTCAGCGTATTGTCTCCGTTGCTCGGCCGCTGGCTGGAGCGCGCTACCTGTGCATGATCTGCCCGACGACGCACCACCTGTTTCGCGTGTCGACCGTCTGAGCTGGGCGCAAATCCGTCGCCTGGCGCTGCATCACAAAAAATCCCTGTGGATCGCCAACGGCGTGGCGGTGTTGGCAACCCTGTGTAGCGTGCCAATTCCCTTGCTCTTGCCGTTGCTGGTGGACGAGGTGCTACTGGGCCACGGTGACGCCGCGCTGAAGATCATGAACCACGCGCTGCCCGAAAACTGGCAGAAAGCCGCGGGTTACATCGGCCTGATGCTGCTGGTGACGTTGGGACTGCGGTGCGCCGCTTTGCTGTTCAACGTGGTGCAGGCGCGGTTGTTTGCGGCGCTGGCCAAGGACATCGTGTACCGCATTCGCGTGCGGCTGATTGAACGGCTCAAGCGCATATCGCTGGGTGAGTACGAAAGCCTGGGCAGCGGCACGGTAACCACGCACCTGGTGACCGACCTGGACACCCTGGACAAATTCGTTGGCGAAACCCTCAGTCGTTTCCTTGTGGCCATGCTGACCCTGGTCGGCACCGCCTCCATCCTGATGTGGATGCACTGGAAGCTGGCGTTGCTGATCCTGCTGTTCAACCCGTTGGTGATCTATGCCACGGTGCAGTTGGGCAAGCGGGTCAAGCACCTGAAGAAACTCGAAAACGACAGCACTTCGCGCTTTACCCAGGCGCTGACCGAAACCCTCGATTCCATTCAGGAAGTGCGTGCCGGTAACCGTCAGGGCTTTTTCCTTGGGCGCTTGGGTCAGCGCGCCCGGGAAGTGCGCGATTACGCGGTGAACTCTCAGTGGAAAACCGATGCCTCGAACCGTGCCAGCGGCTTGCTGTTCCAGTTTGGTATCGATATTTTCCGTGCGGCGGCGATGCTCACCGTGCTGTTTTCCGACCTTTCCATCGGCCAGATGCTCGCGGTGTTCAGCTACCTGTGGTTCATGATCGGTCCGGTGGAACAGCTGCTGAATTTGCAGTACGCCTATTACGCGGCCGGCGGCGCGCTGTCGCGGATCAACGAGTTGCTGGCCCGGGCCGATGAGCCTGAATACCCGGGCGGTGTCGACCCGTTCAACGGTCGCGAAACCGTGGGCATCGAAGTTCAGGGATTGAGTTTCGGTTACGGTGACGAGTGGGTGTTGAACCAGATGAACTTGTCGATCGCCCCGGGCGAAAAGGTCGCGATTGTCGGCGCCAGCGGTGGTGGCAAAAGTACCCTGGTGCAGTTGCTGCTGGGTTTGTACACGCCGCTCGCCGGGACCATCCGTTTCGGCGGCTCGACCCAGCAAGAGATCGGCCTGGAAACCGTGCGGGAGAACGTCGCCGTGGTCCTGCAACATCCGGCGCTGTTCAACGATACCATCCGTGCCAACCTGACCATGGGCCGCGAACGCAGCGACGAAGCCTGCTGGCAGGCTTTGGAAATTGCTCAGATGCACCACACGGTTCGTGAGTTGCCCAACGGCTTGGACAGCATCGTCGGACGTTCCGGCGTGCGTTTGTCCGGCGGCCAGCGCCAACGCCTGGCGATTGCGCGGATGGTGTTGGCCGAGCCCAAAGTGGTGATCCTCGACGAAGCAACCTCAGCGCTGGATGCCGCCACCGAATACAACCTGCACCAAGCGTTGGCGCGGTTCTTGAGCAACCGCACCACACTGATCATTGCGCACCGGTTGTCCGCGGTGAAGCAGGCTGATCGGGTGCTGGTGTTTGATGGCGGACAAATAGCCGAGGATGGCGACCATCAGCAGTTGATTGCTGATGGAGGGTTGTACGCCAAGCTCTATGGGCATTTGCAGCAGTTGTAAGTCAATTCCACAGAACGTCCAGCGTACCGGCCGTGCCGTCATGGCCGAACTCTTTCATGACGACAGAGCAGCTGTTACATGGCGGCATGGTCGTGGCCACGTTGACGGACGTGATCATTTCACGATCCGGGTATTTTTCCCGGAGCACGCTGATCAGCTTGGCCTCGCTGTCCAAAGAGGTCGGTCGGCTGGTCATTGACGGCTGATAGGTGTCAATGTCCTTTATCGTGTGTGGAATGGCCAGTACCTTTCCGTCGTTTGTGACGTTCAACGACGTTCTGGTAAAGGTCTGGCCGACGTCGATATTGAAGTAGGTGGTTCCGTTAATGATTACTTCATCAGGAGCGAACGGAGTTTTGAATAGAGGAAGTTCTCCGGTAAGTCCTTGCGCACCTGAAACGCTGACATAAACCTCGCGTTTCCCGGCCGACGTTACGACAGCGGCGTAGGCGATGTTTCTGGCGCTCTGTGTTTGAAGAGAAGGGGGAAGCAACTTCTGAAACGTGCTCATCGTCCTATTGATTTTCAAGTCGCTGTTCAACTGGGGGCTAATGGTTTTTCCGACGAACAGCGTATCGAAAATTTCCGCGGTGCTTTGGCGAAAGCTGTCCGAAGCAGATCGGCTGCGAGACCAGGACGTCGCCCCGGTTGGAAGTTTGCTGACAATCATTCGTGTGGAATGGTCGAAAAATACCGCTTCACCCGGGCTGGTATCCACCTCGAGCAGCTTGAGCGTATTGGGTGGATTCGCGTGGCCGCCAATGGGAATGGCAATTTCATCCATGGTTCTCATCGCCCGCTCCACCGCTTCTATACCGTGAATCCTTACTGTGTTATTGGCATTGAGCGATCCGGTATAAACCGTCTTCAGTTCCTCTACCAGGTTGGCGGGCAAGGTTTGCGTCTTGCGCAATGTCAGGGGGGCGGAGAAGCTTTGCACCGGAAGGCGCTCGGCGACGTAAAAATCTCCGGCATCCAGTCGGGTGAACACATAGTGCTTCGAACCGTCAATTGCCGGGACGATGATGGCGCCGGCCTCAAGGGTATCAAATTGATTCGTGCGCGAGAGAGGGATACTTGCTCTGATTCGCCCGTAAATGCCTTTTTGAAACGCTATCGACGCCGTGAGTTGGTCAAGGTTTCTCAGGGCTTTCAGTGACAGAGGCCATTCCGGGTTGGCCGGCGTATAGATAGTGTCTCCAAACCAGGGAGCCCATCCCTTGGTTTCGTCGAACGAGTTGAGTGCTGGCGTGGGGGCCGGGTTTCGAGTCGCGTAGCTTGTTTTGCAAACGTCTGCTGTTGGAGCGCGTCGTGGGCGGCAAGGTATTGCCTTCAGTATTTCACTGCTATCAATCATGTCAGCGCGGCGTAGCGTGTCGCCATCCAGTCGATAAGGCACATCGTCGACAAACACCGTCGTCCGACCATCGACCTCGAGTATTTTACGGAGGCGGACGTGTTCCGGGAGTTCTGCCAGGACGTGGGATTCGGTAGGGGGAGACATCTTGAAGACTGACCGGCCCTGCATGAAGTTTCTGCGGTTATTACTCAGGCGAGGGCCATAGGGCAAGGACGTCACCGGGTCGACGGGGTGGAATCGGGTCAGGTCCGATGGGCTGGTATTGCGCACAAGTACATCATCGACACCGTTGACCGTTGCCAGTCGATCGCTGTTTGTCAGCGGTTTCCAGCGTCCCGGGTCGGTTGTCTGGGGCAGGTTGTGGATCAGTCGGTAGCTGTCGGCGTGTCCTGCCAGTTTTTTGAACCCGCTAGCACCAATGTGGCCCGCCGTGTACAGCCCTTTCCGCGCACCGCGTCCCATTGTCTTGAGCAGTGTCGGAGCCCCGTCCAGCGGGTTCAGGTTTCTCAGCGAAGCGGTCAATAGATTTTGGGTCAGCGTTGAAAAGGACGGCAGACTTGCTTTGACGGTCATGCGCGAGGCCGTGGCCCCGGCCCTGATCAAACGCACCGAACCCGACATGAATTTCCCGACAGGACTGATGAATGACGCCAGGTCCAAAACGAGTCCGATCACGCCTGTGAGTATCCGCTCAGTTTTGCCCGACAAAAGGTCTTCAATACTGCCCCAGAAGGGCACAAGCCCTTGGGCCAGCTCTGCGAACGTATCGCGCCGTTGTTCGTTTCTAGCCCTGATGATGTCGAATGCCGTCATGCCGCGAGCCTGGGTATGCAACTGCCGTTCATCTACGTACAGAAAATGCGTTGCAATGTAGTGGGCCACTGCATTCAAACGGGAGGATACCCGCGCCGTTCCTTCGCTATGGCTAGCTGCGGGCACGTCACCTACCACACCGAGGATCGCTATGCAGTACGCCCTGTCAGCAGGCTGCTTGCCATCTAAGTGCGCTGACCAATCGAGAAGCAGAGAAGCGCTGATTTCAGCAGTATGTGTTTGTCCGGGGATTGAGGCGTGCAAGGGAAACGTGGTGCGAACCCCTTTGACGGTTGAAAACCTCAAGTGGGGTCGGCAACGAATGACGCCAGCACTCGGGATCAGTTCGTAATAGGTGATCTCATGATGGTGGGTCACCTGTAGAACGAAACCTTTTCTTGGGCGGATGTCTCCCCTTAATGCGATGTGTGTTTTTTCCAGGTGCAGGCTCAGCAAGCGGATGTCGCCCCACTCAAGGGCCTGGCGGTCGCTCAGTGGCAGTGAGGTCAGTAGACTGGCGATCAGAGTCTGATAGGCCGTCCTGATTTTCGAGAGGTAGTTTGTGAAGTCTGTTTCAAACTGGGTGTTGATATCAGGCAGCGTCTTGCCCCCGTATCTGCTAAACACACGCCTTTCGATCCCCCTGTGATTTTTGCGAAACTCCTCATGATGCAGGGTTCGCTTATCGTCGATCTTGATCCAGTGACGGGTTCGTGTTTTCCCATCGGACTGGGTCACAAACCATTTGCTTTCGTCATCGAATTGGCCATCGGCATAGACATCGAGGAATGCATCGCCCGGCAGCTTTAATGAGGGCATATCTCTGAACCCCAAGTTGCTCGGTGGCTCATCGCGCAGCAACTTGCTCCCGTCCGATTCGAACGTTGCATCGCCAAATAAATCATCCTTTACCCGTTTGGCCATCTTCAGTCTTTCAGGGGGCGGCAGATCCAGTGTCATAACGGCGTTGTTCAGACTCTCGCTGTGGCTTTCCAGCGCCGCCATCGCCCGTTTCATATCGTCCTCGTCGTAATCGGATTTTGCTCGCGATTGAACGATGCCGCAGCAGACCGCCCATTCCAGTGCTGGACCGATCCTCAGTCGAGCAATTTGCTCAAGTCGTTCGGACGAGGCGTCGGCGCTCTGGGTCAGGGGCAGGTCGACGAGTTGTTGAAAGGACAGCGGCTGCAATCGATCAAGACCGAGTTCATCTGCCAGCAGCACACCGTGCATGAAGTTCACCCACACCACCGAGCTCTTGTAAGGAAGGTCGGGCGGGATATCGCGTACAGCGAAGTCCTTTGATAGGCGAGTCTCGAACACCCGAGCGAGAAAGGTCACTTCTTTTGCATCAGCGCCCCGTGTTGTGCGCAGCAAGTGCTGTTCAAAATCGCTGCGCAGGGTCTGGTAGCTTTTGCCCCAGTGAGTCGGGTCTTGCCAACGGAATCCGGCGATTTGCTGCGGCTCATCGGCTGACGGGGCGTGCAAGTAAAGGCATATAGCTTTGCAAACCAGTTGATGGCGTATGGACTGCGAAGTCTGTTCGCCATGGCCTGCGCCATACCACTTGAGTGCCCTGAGTAACCTGTCGGCCAGGTCTTGAGCTTCAACCGTGTTCAGCATTTGCTGGAGGAATACAGATGGCGTGGCGCGCAGCTGATCCATGGATGCGGAAGTCAGTACAGAGGCGCCGAGATGACCGACTAACGAACGCTTGCCGTTCAGGAAAGCCTTCACGATGTCGATGATTTGAACGTTGATTCGTTTTGACTTGTAAGTGTCGATGGTCATGTGTTGCGCGAGGTTGGGGGCCGCGCGCTGAATAGTCTTGAACCGTCTTCGATCTCGGGCCGTGGGGCGCAGGTCCAGGGTTTCGATATCCGGGCCGTCGTCGAGCCCCAGAGCCTGCCTGGCGCGAAATTCTTCGTCTGCCGGTAACCGGGTGGGCTGATCAGGTGATGGTAAAGATATCTCTGTCATGTCGCACTCCTTTGAAAGGGGTCCCGAAACGGATAGGGGAGCCCGAAGTGCCTAGTAAATAGATCTCGAAACCGATATCGGCGGTATATATCTATATGGGACGCACGCATACGGCATTGAGGCCGATCCTCTGCTTGCCGGAACCGGGAACGCACCCTAGTCTAGCTTTAGCGATCACGGTGGATGATGATCTGGCAGTGCTAAAACAAGGGACCTCATGAATCAAGCACGGACTCTCGGAACGCCACGTTTGTTGGGCATCGTCTGGCCATTTATAGCCGTCGTGTTATTTCAAGCCTTGCTGGGCGGTGTCAGCCTGTATGTTCAGTCGGCGGTTCGCGGCTACGTTGCCGGTGAAAGCCTGTGGTCCAAAGGCCAAAAAGACGCCATCTATTACCTCAATCTCTACGCCGACAACCGCGAGGAGACAATTTTCCTAAAATACCAGAACGCCATTGCCGTACCGCAGGGGGGGCACGAGTTGCGTGTGGCGCTGGATCATCGGCCGCCTAATCTCGAAGCGGCACGGGTGGCGATCCTCAAGGGCGGTAACCACCCGGATGACGTCTCCAGTCTGATCTGGCTTTACCTCAATTTCCGGCACTTCAGGTACCTCGAAAAAGCTATCGACCTTTGGACGGTGGGCGACGCGTACCTGGTGCAACTCGATGACGTTGCGAAGGAAATGCATCAGTACATTTCTGTCAATCAGGCCGCCGAGGCTGACATCAAGCGCTGGAAAGACCAGATATTCGCCATCAACGAAGGTGTGACTCCGGCGGCGAAAGCCTTCAGCGATGCCTTGGGCGAAGGCTCACGGGTGATCCTGCTGCTGCTGCTGGTGACTAACTTCGCCACCGCCCTGGGCTTGATTGCGCTGGCCTTGATGCGCACCCACAAACTGCTCAAGCACCGCAATGCGTTCGCCGAGGCCCTGCAGTTGGAGAAGGACCGAGCGCAGATCACTTTGCAATCGATTGGCGATGGCGTGATTACCACGAATGTCGAAGGCGCAATCGCCTACATGAACCCGGCCGCCGAGGCGTTGACTCACTGGAAGGCCGAGCAGGCCACAGGTTTGCCGCTGGCGGCGCTGTTCAATCTACTGGACGAGAACGCTCAGGCCGATGGATTCACGTTGATCGAGCACATTTTGAGCGGACAGCTGAGCGGTGGCAGCGAACACTCAAAACTGATCCAGCGCCTGGATGGCAGCACGGTGTCGGTCACCCTGGTCGGTGCGCCGATCCGCAACGCCGGGAAGGTCAGCGGCGCGGTGCTGGTGCTGCACGACATGACCCAGGAGCGACAGTACATTGCCAATCTGTCCTGGCAGGCGACCCATGACGCCTTGACCGGGCTCGCCAACCGCCGCGAGTTCGAATATCGCCTGGAACAGGCGCTGCACATCCAGGCGCGGCATTCGGGGCGCCATGCCTTGATGTTCCTCGATCTGGATCAGTTCAAACTGGTCAACGATACCTGCGGCCATGCGGCGGGTGACGAGTTGCTGCGGCATATCTGCGCTCTGTTGCAATCCGGTTTGCGCGAAGGCGATACCCTGGCCCGCCTGGGTGGCGACGAGTTTGGCATTCTGCTGGAGAACTGCGCCCTGGAAACCGCAGAAAAAATCGCCGAGAGCCTGCGTCAGACCGTGCAGAACCTGCACTTCGTCTGGAAAGGTCGACCATTCGTGACCACTGTGAGCATCGGGCTGGTTCATGTTGTTCCGAATCCGACCACGCTCGAAGCCTCGCTGCGCGCCGCCGACATGGCCTGCTACATGGCCAAGGAAAAGGGCCGCAATCGGGTTCAGGTCTATCACGCTGATGATTCGGAACTGTCCCTGCGCTTCGGCGAGATGGCTTGGGTGCAGCGCTTGCACATGGCGCTGGAAGAAGACCGCTTCTGTCTGTACGCCCAGGAAATCGCGCCCCTTGGTCATATCGAGAAGGGCGGCGGGCATATTGAAATTCTGTTGCGCTTGCACGATGAAGCCGGACGCATGATTTTGCCCGACAGTTTTATTCCGGCTGCTGAGCGTTATGGTCTGATGACGTCCCTTGACCGCTGGGTTGTGCAGAACGTTTTCAAGATCATTGCCCAATGCATCGCCGAACAGCATAAAGGGCCGTTGGCCATGTGTGCGATTAATCTGTCAGGCACAACTATCGGAGATGAACCGTTTCTGCACTTCCTGCGTGAACAGTTTGTTATTTACGCCATACCGCCTGAAATGATTTGTTTTGAAATCACTGAAACCAGTGCTATTTCCAATCTCGGAAGTGCAATCAGATTTATTAATGAGCTCAAAGGCTTAGGTTGCCACTTTTCACTGGATGACTTCTGCGCAGGGATGTCCTCATTCGCATACTTGAAACATTTACCTGTAGACTTCTTGAAGATCGACGGGAGTTTCGTAAAGGATATGCTGGACGACCCGATTAACCGCGCCATGGTCGAAGTGATCAATCACATCGGTCATGTTATGGGTAAGCGTACGATTGCCGAGTTTGTTGAAACACCCCAGATCGAGCAGGCATTGCTGGAGATTGGGGTGGATTACGCTCAAGGGTATGTTATTGAACGCCCGCATTTGTTTACCTGCGACAGCTTACAAAGTCGTCCAGCCAGGCCTCAGCCTTTGTTATTCAAGGCACCTGGCACATTCCGTTGAAATCTCTTGCTGATCCTTATAATCACAATCAAAAGGAGCCCGACAGTGATCGACACATTCAACCGAACCGGACCACTCATGGAAGCTGCAAGTTATCCCGCCTGGGCTCAACGCCTGATTCAGGATTGCAGCGAGAGTAAGCGCCGGGTTGTCGAACACGAACTGTATCAGCGTCTGCGTGATAACAAGCTCAGTGCAAAGACCATGCGCCAGTACCTGATTGGTGGCTGGCCGGTAGTCGAACAGTTCGCGTTATATATGGCACAGAACCTGACCAAGACTCGCTTTGCCCGCCATCCAGGTGAAGACATGGCGCGTCGCTGGTTGATGCGTAACATTCGCGTCGAATTGAACCATGCCGATTACTGGGTGCACTGGAGTCTTGCTCACGGTGTCAGCCTGGAAGATTTGCAAGCGCAAAAGGTTGCCCCTGAACTTCATGCCCTGAGCCACTGGTGCTGGCACACCAGTTCAGCGGATTCGCTGATTGTTGCCGTCGCGGCCACCAACTACGCCATTGAAGGTGCGACCGGGGAGTGGACGGCGCTGGTCTGTTCGAGTGGTGTCTACGCGGCCTCATTCCCGGAGGAAGATCGCAAGCGGGCCATGAAGTGGTTAAAAATGCATGCCCACTACGACGATGCCCATCCATGGGAAGCCCTGGAAATCATCTGTACGCTGGCGGGTATGAACCCAAGTACATCCCTGCAAATGGAATTGCGTCAGGCCGTCTGCAAGAGCTACGACTACATGTTCCTGTTCCTGGAGCGTTGCATGCAGTTTGAGCATGCAGAAAAGGCTCCTGTCGCGCGTGGACGCATGGAGCTGGCCGAGAGCTGATTGTTTAATACTCGCCATTGAAAAAGCCCGCTCCCCCTGTCTATATCAATAGGGGGGGGCGGGCTTTATCGTAATAGCCGTCAACCGTCAGGCGCTGATCTTCAGCCCAACCAGCCCGAAAATGATCAACGCCACACTGGCAAGCCTGAACAACGCCATGGATTCACCGAACAGAATGATCCCGGCAATTACCGTCCCGACCGCACCGACACCGGTCCATATCGCATAGGCCGTGCCCAGCGGTAATTCCTTCATGGCAAGGCCCAGCAAGCCAAGGCTGATGGCCATGGCGGCAACGGTCAATGCGGTGGGGAGAGGCCGGCTGAAGCCTTCGGTGTATTTCAGGCCGACGGCCCAGCCAACTTCGAACAGACCGGCGACAAACAGAATGATCCAGGGCATGAGAGACCTCCATCGATGGACGGGGTCGTCCCCAGATTAATGACTCGATTGAGCCGCGAGGTCGTCCTCGCGCTTTTGCAATAGAGTGCCCATCATTAACCTGGGGATCAAGTTCGCGGCTCAGTCGGTAGCCTGTTGAGCCGGTATTTAGATTCCTTGCGGAGACTCTTCGCCGCCCAACGCTTCAACCAGCGCCGGCAGGAAGTCGCCGAAGGTCAGCATCATCAGGGTGAAGCTGGCGTCCAGTTGGCCGAGGGCTTCTTCGCCTCCGTCCTGTTCTGCCTGGTCTTGTAGCAGGTCTTCGAACTTCAGGCGCTTGACCACCATCTTGTCGTCAAGAACGAAAGACAGCTTGTCTTGCCAGGCCAACGACAGCTGAGTGACCACTTTGCCGGTGCTCAGGTGCAACTGGATTTCTTCGCTGGTCAGGTCCTGGCGCTTGCAACGCACGATGCCGCCGTCTTCGTGGGTATCACGCAGCTCGCACTCGTCCAGCACGAAGAAATCGTCTGCGGCTTTCTGGGTGGTGACCCATTCAGTCATGGTCGCGGTAGGGGACATCTTCACGGTCAGCGGACGTACCGGCAGGGTGCCGATGACTTCACGCAGGGTGGACAACAGGTCTTCGGCACGTTTCGGGCTGGCCGAGTTGACCAGAATCAGGCCCTGTTTCGGCGCGATGGCAGCGAAAGTCGACGAACGACGAATAAAGGCGCGCGGCAGGAAGGCCTGGATGATTTCATCCTTGATCTGATCGCGTTCCTTCTTGTAGACCTTGCGCATTTGTTCGGCTTCGATCTCTTCGACCTTTTCCTTCACCGCGTCGCGCACGACGCTGCCCGGCAGAATTCGTTCTTCTTTACGCGCGGCGATCAGCAGGAAGTCGCCACTGATGTGCGCCAGCGGAGCATCTTCGCCCTTGCCGAATGGAGCGACGAAACCGTAGGTGGCCAACTCCTGGCTTGCACATGGACGCGCCAGTTTGGTGGCCAGTGCAGTTTCCAGCGCCTCGGCATCAAAAGGCAGATCTTGGGTCAGGCGATAGATAAGCAGGTTTTTGAACCACATGGGGCGAGTCTCTCCTTTATACAAAGGGGGCATTATTCTCTTCGCAGCGCCATAGGCCAACCCTTCTCTAAGCCTTTGGAAGGCCTGAAAAATTAATTAAAAAAGTGCTTGCCAGGGATGTGGTCGCTCCGTAGAATGCGCGCCACACCGAAAGTGAAGGGTGATTAGCTCAGCTGGGAGAGCGTCTGCCTTACAAGCAGAATGTCGGCGGTTCGATCCCGTCATCACCCACCATTCGCTTCCAGTGTTACGCGCAGCGGTAGTTCAGTCGGTTAGAATACCGGCCTGTCACGCCGGGGGTCGCGGGTTCGAGTCCCGTCCGCTGCGCCATATTCGGTTATCTGGAACGCTGAACGCCAGGTCACCACGGAAAAGCCCGCTTAACGCGGGTTTTTTTCTGTCCGAAGTTTGTAAGTTGTTCCTGCAGGACGCGTCGATTTATAGGTTTTCAGTTTTTTTGAATAATTTTTCAATTAAATCAACGCTTTATGAAAATCTGTGGCACAATGCGCCCCGCAACGAAGGTAAAGGGTGATTAGCTCAGCTGGGAGAGCGTCTGCCTTACAAGCAGAATGTCGGCGGTTCGATCCCGTCATCACCCACCATTACTTTCAATGTTACGCGCAGCGGTAGTTCAGTCGGTTAGAATACCGGCCTGTCACGCCGGGGGTCGCGGGTTCGAGTCCCGTCCGCTGCGCCATATTCGGTCACTTGGCATGCTGAACGCCAAGTCTCCACAGAAAGCCCGCTTAATGCGGGTTTTTTGCTGTCTGGGGTTTGGCTTCTGCCGAAGCTCCATCGAGAAAGCGACCTTTGGGTCGCTTTTTTTCGTTCTGCCTTCTTATTGCTCCGCGTTGCGGCGGTGTCGGTAGTCGCTCACGGCTTCATACACGGCTTTGCGCAACCTGTTGATGCCGCCAATGGGGCGATGAGCTTCAAGGCCAAACCACGGGTTGAACGAATGATTATCGCATTGCGCGTTCAGCGCAGGCGTATCGAAGTCTTGAGCGGGTACTTTGATCCGCGCCAGGGTCTCGAATGGAGCATCACTTTGCTGCCACTCAATGCTCGTGTCTTCGATGGGCATGTGCCGGGCCGGGTCCTGGCGCTGTACCTGCAGGACAAAGCAGGCCGGCATCCGGTCGGTTGACAGTTGCTGGTTCAGCGCATTGCGCAGGAAGTTCGGCAGCTTCTGGTTTTGCGCGGGCAAGCTGTAGGTCGGGCAGCTTGTCAGATCGGGCATGACACGGAACTTGGCATTGGCTTCACCAAATTTGTAGGGAGAAACCGAAAAGTAAGTCGTCTGGGTCGGGCTTTGCGGGGCGGGTGACAATGTTGCCAGCGCGATAAACAAATGGCGAACCTGCCAGGTCCGTGGGTCCCAACCCGGGAAGAACGCCATCAGCTTCTTGCCGTCAGCCTGAGCGGCTACGTTCTGGCGGTACTCGGCGACATTGCTGACGAAGAAATTCGGATGGTTGAACATCACGAAGTCCTGTTCACCACGATTCTGTTGGTCATGCAGCAGTTGTTTACCGGGCACATCGAGCAACTTGATTGCCATGCCTCGTGCATCGCGGATGCTGTCGAACTGCGGGTAGGCGTTGCCGTTGGACAGCCGCATCGTCGCTTGCCAGGTTTTTCCGGGTTCGCTGAACACACCCTGACGCAGCTCGCCCGCCAGATCCGGCAGCACCTGAACCTCGGCCTTCACGCAGCCATGGGCCTTGGCATGGGCGTCGCGCAGGTAGCGGGTGCTTTCTCGGTGCTGATCGACGATGCGCACGGCCGTCTGGATGATGTCTTGGGTCATCGCTGATTCGCCATCCGGAATCAGTTCTTCCGCCGAAACCGGGCCGCTTTGCTGCCAGGCGAACCACGCGGTGGCCAGCGCCCAGCCGAGCAATCCAAGGCTTAGCAACCACAGCAGGGTTTTGCCGAGAAAGGCACCCAAGCGCATCCAGAGTCTGCTCATGGTAATTGCGCCTCCAGCGGGCCGCCCAACACTTTCAGATATTCCAGCAGCGCCCAGCGCTCTTCTGGTTGGAGCAAGCGACCGATGACGCCGCTGCCACGCTTGCCTGCCCGGAATTCGTGACCACTGTTGTGATTGCCGGTGATGCGCGTGTCGAACATGAAGCCATTGGTGAAGGCCTCGGTGCGATAGCCGAGGTGCCTCGGGTCGTAGTCGAAAGTGCCTTTGTAGAAGGTGCTTGCGCGTTCATCCTGGGGCGAGAGCAACTGATAAATGCTCGGCACTGAACCGTTATGCAGAAACGGTGCGGTCGCCCAGACTCCCGCCAATGGTCGTGCCTTGTAGGCGCGCAATTCGCGCACCCCAATCGGCAGGCCGAAGCCATTCATGTCCGGTCGTTCTGCCGCAGGAATGTTGGCTTCAAGGAAGGCACGGTTTCCGACGAAAGCGGTGATGTAGGCTAACCCTTTGGCTGATGAGAGCTTGCTCAGATCCAGCGATTCAGTGGGCGTCGGCTGCAACTGAACATCCAGTTGCGCCAGCTCTGCCGGGTCCCATTTCAAGGCGGTGAGGTCGAAGCGATGGTCGGCGATGTTATTGGCCGCGCCCGGGTCTGTGCCGATGAACTCCACGGGCAGCATTTTCAACTGTTGCACCCAGCGCCCGTCGCTCTGGACCGATCGAGGGACATGGCAGCCGGCGCAGTTCTCGGTAAATAACGCACGGCCTTTTGCGGCCCGGGTTTTGTCGATGGCGCCCAGCAGTTCTTCCGGCCAGGTCGGTGGTTTGAGCCGTTGCAGGGTTTGTTCGATCAGGTGCAGATCGCGCAAGCGGACACTGGATGGATAACGGGCGTCACCTTTAAGCGGTTGGCCGTTGGCGTCGAAGAAGTTCAGCGTGGCGCCCACACCCAGGGCCTCACCGATGTTGCGGGCCATCGGCTGCTGCGCCGAACCGTTCCACTGCACCCAGTCGAAGGTCCACATGTCCCACAGTTGCGGATAGTCGACCGGAGCGTTGGCCACGCGGTAGTTGGCGGCCGAAATCGCATCGCCGAAACTGGCGTTGGCAATGCGCCCGAAAGCGTCGGTGCGGCCGGGGCCTTCTTCGGTCGGGTAGAGCCCGCGATGGGTGTCGCTCCAGGCCACCTTCAAGAAGGTGTCGAGAGAGACTTTGAAATCTTTGCGCAGTTGTTGATGCCGGGCATCGTAGTCCTGGCCCAACACCGTGCGTGCGAAACGTTCGAATTTCCACGGGTTGTAGTAAGTCGACGTTAGGCTCGCTACCAGTGCTTGTCCGAAACTGCCGCCGCGCAACGTCGGAACGCTGGATGGCAGAACGTGTTGCGCCGAACCCCCATCGATGCGCACGGCCTGGCCGTTAAAGCGCAGTTCGCCGGTGTGGCAGGCGGCGCAGGTAATGTCCAGAAACTCGTCCTGGCTTCCAGGGTTCTGATGTCGGGCAAAACCTACTGGCAGATTGCCAGGATTGGTCGGCGAGGCTCTCTGGCTGGGGTCGATCAGAAAACCGAAGCGGGCGAGGTATTCGGGAGCGGCGAACCGCTGTTGCGAGAACGGTAATTCGAGGGCCTTGAACCAGTCGTAGCGCAAGCCTTTGACCTGAGTACCCTGGGGCGTGAAGTAGTAAATCTCGCGGTCGCTGGCGCTCCATTGCGCCAGGTAATGTACTTGCTGCACGGGTGACCAGACCGGCAGTTTCGGGTTGGCGACGTAGTAAAGAACCACGGCGAGGCCTAGCCCCAGCAGGACTGCGAACAGAGCCAGCAAGCGGAAGAAAAGGTGCAAGATAAACATCCTTGTCGATTTGAAGCTCCCTTATGCCTCAGCATCCGAGGTGTGGCAAGTGGCCATTACGCCATATGCCAGGGTTCTGCTATCGGTCTCTGTGAGCGCAAGATGACAGAAGCTTCATCAGCCCATTCCCGAAATGCGTTAAAACACCTGAACTTATCAGTAGTTCCCTGCTCTCATGCCGGTAGCCATTGGTCGTGGCCGCCTGATAAGCTCGCGGCTTTATTCGATTGCCCTTATAGGCGCATGAACAAGGAAATAGTATGAAACAGCATCGGTTGGCGGCGGCGGTGGCCCTGGTTAGCCTGGTACTTGCGGGTTGTGATTCGCAGACCAGCGTAGAGCTGAAAACCCCGGCGCAAAAAGCTTCCTACGGGATTGGCCTGAACATGGGCAAGAGCCTGGCTCAGGAAGGCATGGATGATCTGGACTCCAAAGCCGTAGCCCAAGGCATCGAAGATGCCGTCGGCAAAAAAGAGCAGAAGCTGAAGGATGACGAACTGGTCGAAGCCTTCGCAGCACTGCAAAAGCGTGCCGAAGAGCGTATGGCCAAAATGAGCGAAGAGTCGGCAACTGCCGGCAAAAAATTCCTCGAAGACAACGCCAAGAAAGCCGGTGTAACCACCACTGCTTCGGGTCTGCAGTATGAAGTAGTCAAGAAAGCCGATGGCGCACAGCCTAAGCCGACTGACGTAGTGACCGTTCACTACACCGGCACCTTGACCAACGGCACCGTTTTCGACAGTTCCGTCGAGCGTGGCAGCCCGATCGATCTGCCGGTCAGCGGTGTGATTCCGGGTTGGGTCGAAGGCCTGCAACTGATGCACGTTGGCGAGAAGTACAAACTGTACATCCCTAGCGAACTGGCTTACGGCGCCCAAAGCCCAAGCCCGGCGATTCCGGCCAACTCGGTGCTGGTATTCGACCTGGAACTGCTTGCAATCAAAGATCCAGCAAAACAAGACGCCGTTGCCCAGTAATCAACGTCTGTTCTAAAAACAACGCCTCGCTTATGCGGGGCGTTGTTGCATCTGGCGTTCAGCAAAGGTAAACAAAGCGAACGGATACTGTAGGCAGGAGTCATAGCCATTGAGGACGCCTGTGCTAGCCGCGCCAGAGCGCCAAGTCAATGAAATCTTGGGTTTTTTTATGTGAGTAAAAAACGCCCGATCTGAGTTAGGCCCTTATGAAACGGGGCTTTCAGCGGTGAAAAGCAGCTCTGTTCACAAGGTTATCCACAATTTGTGTGGATAACATTTCAGTGGGAGGAAATGATGAAAACGCCCTGGAATTTTGCACGTTTCCTACCTCTGGCCGCACGTCTGCTCACGCGTGGACGTTTGCCGACCTTGCTCTTCGCGGTAGCCAGCAAAGGTGCCCGCCAGGGAAATCGACTGGGCAAACTCAAGGATGATCTCCGCCTGTTGCAGGCACTCTGCCTGGCTTATTGGCGGGGTGAGTATCGGGCTATCAGCCCCAAAGCCCTGATATCGGTCGTGGCAGGCCTGATGTACTTCCTCAGTCCGGTTGATGCCATTCCGGACTTCATTCCAGTGTTCGGCATGCTCGATGACATCGCGGTGCTGGCCTGGCTGATGAAAGCTCTGGACGATGAACTCAATGCCTTCCGCGCCTGGCGCAAGCGTCAGTTGCCGGAAAAGCTTGCGGTGGTCGAACGCCTTCCTGATACCCCGGAACAACTTCAGCTTCAGGGGCCGAAAAAAAACTGAACTGATTCAATCTCATCCACAGATTGATACCCCCGCGACCTTGGCCGCTGTTAGGATTACACTTCTAGGGAAAAGTGCCGACTCGCTAAGTGTTGTTGTCCTACGGGGTAGTCATGGATATTCAGATAATTACACGCGAAGGAGAGCCCGAGTATGCGGTTCTGCCATGGGCTCAGTATCAGGCTCTACTAAAAGCAGCAGGTATCAATGAACAACCGCCGCGAGTCGCCCCAGAGCGTCAAGCGGCAACACCCGACCAGATTCTTCCGGGGTTGGATCAACTACGCAATTTGCGCGAAGGGAAGGGCATCGCCATCGAGGCGTTGGCCCGCACGGTAGGCATCAGCCCGTCTTATCTGGCCTTGATCGAAAGTGGCGAGCGTCTACCCGACGCTGCGATTCGCCGCAGCCTGGCCTGGGAATTGACGGTGCCAGGATGGAGGGAGGAATCGTGAGCGTACGCATCAGTCGTCAACATTGGGACGGGTTGCTGGGCGAACTGGATCAGGCACGCCGCCAACGTCACCTTCTGACATACCGGGCGTTGCTCGAACGATTGCAACTGCCCACACCGGCCATGCAAACCCTGACCGCCGCCCTTGAACATCTGGCCGCTCTGGACGCCAAGGCCGAGCAGCCGTTGCGCAGTTCGCTGGTGATCAGCCAGGGCGCGAGCCGCTTACCGCGCACCGGTTTCTTTGAGTGTGTCGAGCGTTTAGGGCGTTTCTCCGGCCCTTCCGATGGCATCGCCGCAGCGTCCTGGCATGCCTCGGAAGTGGTGAGGGTGTTCGAATACGAATACCCCGAATCGGCAGAGGCCTAAGTGTTTCTACGACTCAAGGCGAGGGCCGGTTATTGGCTGGCGCGTAGGCTGTTTCATTGGTCGTGGTTTGTACGTCAGCCGCGCGGCTGGAGCTGGCTCGAAGGCCAGTTCGCACGCATGGCGAACCTGGGTGATGTTGGCGCTCAGAGCTTCTATGGCCACATCCTGACCTTTCGCGGCGTCGGCCTTGGCGCTCGCGAAGAGGGAGCGCGATTGCTGCGCTTGGCGGCATTGGCGGGGGATGGCAAAGCGGCGTATCAAGTTGGCGTGATCAGCCTCGCCGGAACGCCGAGCAACGCGCCGGATGCGGTTGAAGCAGCGCGGTTTTGGGAAATGGCCGCCAAAGCAGGGCATCCGTTGGCGGAGATCAAACTCAAAGAGCTGGCATCGCGTCAATCCGAGCCTCCAATAACGAATTAAGGCTGCCTTAGTTGAATGATCGTTCCCACGCGAGGGAGCGATCAAGATCAGCAATCACCGCTACCCGACCTGCAATGCTTCTTCGGCGTCAGGCACCGCCAAACTATCGATCACATGCACGCTATACCCCGGCACATTCTTCGCGTGATGCTTGGCCTGCGATGCCATCTCCGCCAACTGGCTTGCATCGAGTTGTCCACAGGCCTGTGGATGTAAATGCACCACGCCGATAGACAGTGACAGCAATGCAAACTCCTGGCGCACACCCTGACGGTTTGGAGCAATGAAGCAGCCTGCTTCCAGGTGTTCGCTGCGATAAAAGCGACGGCATTGGCTTTGGAAGTCGTCGAGCAACTGGTTCAAGCGTTTGCGCCAGTCTTCCGGGCCGAGTACCAGCAGGAAGTCATCGCCGCCGATATGGCCGACAAAGTCGCGGGAAGGGTCGACGCGATCATTCAGACATTGCGCCAGGCACAGCAGGACTTCGTCCCCACGGCCGTAGCCGTAGATGTCGTTGAAGGGTTTGAAACTGTCGATGTCGACGTAGCAGATCACCGACTCCCGTTGCTGTTGCAGCAGTCGCGACAGGCATTGCTGGATCGGCACGTTGCCCGGTAGAAGAGTCAGCGGGTTGGCGTAGCGGGCTTGCTGGATCTTCAGTTCGGTAATCAGTTTAAGTACGTCGATCACTCGGCCCAGCCCCAGGTAACCGCCGTTGAGGGTAATGATGAAGTCTTCTTCGATGCGCTGTCGCGCGCGGCTGGTGATCAGGCGACTCACTTGTTGCAACGATTGGCTCATCTCAACGGCAAGGAAGTCGTCGTTCATTAGACGGCTGATCGGCTTGCGGGCGAACAGGTCGGTGGCAAAAGGCTTGAGCAAGGCGTCGGAGAGCGAATGCCGGTGGACGATGCCGCAGGGCTGGCCTTGCTCGTCGAGTACCGCCAGGGAGTTCAGGTTGGCTTGGCGGCGAAAAGCTTCCAGCACCGTGGCGGTCGGTGTATCGCGACTCACTGCCGGTTGGTCGTTGAGCAGGGCGCTGAGGTCACTGCCTTCATCGTTCAGCGCCACGGCGCAGCTGTCGTGTTTGGGCATCATCGCCCGGGCATCCCGGGGCGGTTGCTCTTGAGGCCGACAGAGCAAATAGCCCTGGACCAGATCGACGCCCATCTCGGTCAACACGGCGAGTTCTTCCGGTAACTCGATACCTTCTGCGATCACTTGTGCCCGTGAGGCCTTGGCGATTTGCAGGATCGAGCCGACAAATTCGCGCTTGAGGGCATCCTGGTGAATGCCGTCGATGAAGTGTCGATCGATCTTCACGTAATCCGGACGCAGCTCGGACCACAACCGCAAACTTGAATACCCCGCGCCTAGATCATCCAGTGCAATGGAAAAACCCATCGCCCGGTAGTGATGCAGCGCGGTTTGCAGCAGCTCGAAATCGTCGGTCGGGGTTTGTTCAGTCAGCTCGATCACCACCTGGCTCGGCGGTATACCGAAATCCTGCAGCAGTTGCAGGGTGCGACCGTGTTGGTGGGCGGCTTCGAGCAGGGATTCAGGGGAAACGTTGAGGAACAGTTTGCCGGGCAGTTGCTGCTCATTAAAACGTCGGCAGGCACTTTGACGGCAAGCGATTTCCAGCTCGCTCAGGCGGCCGACCTGACGGGCCACGGCGAACAGTGCGAGGGGAGCGTGCAGCGGACTATTGGAGGGCCCGCGACTGAGGGCTTCGTAACCGACAATGCGTCGCTCAGAGAGGGAAATGATCGGCTGGAACAAGCTGTGCAAACCGCTTTGAGCCAGTATGGAACTCAAGGCGCTCAGCTGTTCTGTGGTGGTCATGGCTTTCTCTGGCGATAAAAAAAGGACTGGAAGCACTCTCTTGGATATAGAGGGAGGGCTTGCAGTCCTTTATTTCACGACAGAATGATGACTGTATGATGACGCTCCGGAGAGCGTCGGCATTAAATTGCCATCATCTTGCTTGTGACAACTTAGTGCTTGGCTACCGCGCTATTGAGTTTCAGGTAGTCCAACAGAATTCGCCCGGTCTCGCTCAGGTAAGCATCGTCTTCTGGTTTGGTCTTGTCTGGCTCGGCCGCGATTGCGTCTTCGTCTTCTTTCTTCAACTCTTTGAGCGGCTCTTCACCCTTGGCCTTGCGACGGATGTTTTCCATGGCAAGTTGCTTGGCTTCGATATCGGCGTGTTGCGCACGACGATCAGCTTCATTGAGGCTGACGGTTTTTTCCGCCATCAGTTTCTGCGCGAGGGCCAGTTTGTCACGGATGAACACGAACTCCGCGTCTTTGGCCGAACGTACGTCATGCTCGGATTTGAGCTGCGCAATGTACGGTTTGAACGGGTCGACCGCCGGCTTGATGGCCGCGCGGATGGTGTCCCACGGCATGGCTTCAGGCAGTGCGCTTTCGCCGATTTCCTTGGTGTCGATGATCGACGGGTAATCAATGTCCGGCAGTACGCCCTGATGCTGGGTGCTCTGGCCGGAAACCCGATAGAACTTGGCCAGGGTCAGTTTCAGTTCGCCATGGTTTAGCGGCTGAATGGTCTGCACGGTGCCTTTACCGAAGGTCTGGCCGCCAATGATCAGCGCGCGGTGATAGTCCTGCAGGGCGCCAGCAAAAATCTCCGAAGCCGAGGCAGACAAGCGGTTGACCAGCAACGCCATCGGCCCTTTGTAGAACGCACCCGAGTTTTCATCTTCCAGCACATCGACCCGGCCATCGGCATTACGCACGAGAACGGTCGGACCTTTGTCGATGAACAGACTGGTCAGCTCGGTGGCTTCCTGCAGGGAGCCGCCGCCATTGTTGCGCAGATCGATGACCACACCGTCGACCTTGTCTTTCTGCAACTCGGTCAGCAGTTTCTTGACGTCGCGAGTGGTGCTTTTGTAATCCGGATCGCCAGCACGGAAAGCCTTGAAGTCCAGGTAGAAGGCCGGGATCTCGATGACGCCGAGCTTGTAGTCCTTGCCATCCTGTTTCAGGTTGAGGATCGACTTCTTCACCGCCTGGTCTTCAAGCTTGACTGCTTCGCGGGTGATCTGGACGATCTTGCTGGTCTGGTCGTTCGGCGCATTGCTGGCCGGGATCACTTCAAGGCGCACCACGGTGCCTTTCGGCCCGCGGATCAACTTGACGACTTCGTCCAGGCGCCAGCCAACCACGTCGACCATTTCTTTGTTGCCCTGGGCAACGCCGATGATCTTGTCGGCCGGTGCGACTTGTTTGGTCTTGTCGGCCGGGCCAGCAGGCACCAGACGCACGACTTTCACCTGGTCGTTGTCGCTCTGTAACACGGCGCCAATGCCTTCGAGGGACAGGCTCATGTTGATGTCGAAGTTTTCCGCGTTATCCGGAGACAGATAGTTGGTGTGCGGGTCGTAGGACATGGCGAAGGTATTGATGTACGCCTGGAAGATATCTTCCGGACGAGTCTGGTTCAGGCGCGCCAATTGGTTCTTGTAGCGCTTGGTCAGGGTTTCCTGAATCTGCTTGGAGTCCTTGCCAGCGATCTTCTGCCGCAGCACTTCGTCCTTGACGCGTTTGCGCCACAGGTCGTCGAGTTCTGCGGTGGACTTGAGCCAAGGGGAGTCCTTGCGATCGATCAGCAAGGTTTCCTTGGTAGTGAAGTCGATTTTGTCGACGCCTTTGTTCAACTCGGCAAGGGCGAAGTCCAGACGCGCTTTGACGCGGTCCAGGTAGCGCTTGTAGATGGTGAACCCGGCGTTCAGATCGCCACTTTTGAGGAAGTCGTCAAACTGGGTTTTCCACTTGTCGAATTCGGCAATGTCGCTGGCCATGAAGTAGCTGCGCGACGGGTCCAGCAGCTTGAGGTAGCTGTCATAGATGATCACGGAACGCGCGTCATCGAGCGGCGGCTTGCTGTAGTGATGGCGCTTTAGCAACTCGACGACGTTCAGGCTGGCGATCACTTCGTCACGATCAGGCTGAAGCTTGTCCCAGCTATTGGCTGCAAATGAATTGGTCGACATCGGCAACAGACCGATACCAATGAATAGGGCTAGGGCGGTGCTGGGGAAAAAATGCTTCATGCTGATTCGACGCGGGGACAATTGATCACGCATATTAGGCCGTCTTTGAAGTCGCCGGTTCCACGAGGGCCGGTCGCATAATGCAAGAAAGCCCGGCGCTACAGCTACGGGCTCAGTCCAGACTCACTATGGAGGCACTGTGAAAGCATTGCAAGGCGTTGAAGGTCAAGTGGCGTGGGTTGAAGAGCCCAGTCCTACATGCGATGTAGGACAAGTTCGGATTCGAGTGGCGGCTGCGGGTCTCAATCGTGCCGATTTGTTACAGAAGGCGGGTCTTTATCCGCCACCGCGGGGAGCCAGCCAGGTACTCGGTCTTGAGTGTTCGGGGGTAATCAGCGAGGTGGGGCCTGGCTCGTCCTGGCAGGTCGGCGATCGGGTTTGCGCTTTGCTGGCCGGGGGCGGGATGGCCGAGGAGGTGGTTGTCGACGGACGGCATGTGTTGCCGGTTCCCGAAGGTTTGTCGCTGGCGGAGGCCGCAGCGCTGCCAGAAGTGTACGCGACCGTTTGGTTGAATTTGTTTCAACTGGCTGCGCTCAAGCCTGGTGAAAAAGTTCTGCTGCACGCCGGAGCAAGTGGAATCGGTTCAGCTGCCATTCAGTTGTGCAAGGCGTTTGGTAATCCGTGCTGGGTCAGCGTCGGTTCCGCCGAGCGTTTGGCTTACTGCCAAGCGCTGGGGGCGCAAGGTGGGGTCGTGCGCAATGGGGATCTGGACAGCTTGAGCGACCTGGGGCCGTTCGATGTAATTCTCGACCCGGTTGGCGGCAACTACGCTGCGCTGAATCTGAAACTGATGGCGCTCGATGGCCGTTGGGTGCTGATCGGCCTGATGGGCGGTCGTGAGGCGCAGCTGGATCTGGCGCAGGTACTGGGCAAACGCGTGCAACTGCTGGGTTCAACCTTGCGCAGTCGCGACGAACAGTTCAAGGCGGATCTGTTCAGCGATTTGAGCCAGCATGTCTGGCCGTTGTTTGCTGAAGGGCGTTTAAGCCCGCAGTTGGCCAAGACCTTTGCGGTCAAGGACGCCGACGCGGCGTTTGCCGAATTGGCGACTAATAAGGTGTCGGGAAAGTTGGTGTTGGTAATCGACGAAAGCCTGGTGTAATCGCTGTGGGAGCGAGCCTGCTCGCTCCCACAGGGGGTTGGGTTACTTCCAGAGATGGATCGGCCAGCCCGCCTTTTCAGCGTGCTCAAGCAGCACCGGATCCGGGTTTACCACGTGTGGGAAATCTACTTTCAGCAGCAACGGCAAATCATTGCGTGAGTCCGAGTAGAAACTCGCGCCTTCCAGATTTTCCTCTTGCGCATCCATCCACTCCAGCAAACGAATGATCTTGCCTTCGCGGTAGGTCAGCGTGCCAACGGTGTTGCCGCTATACACCCCATGAGCAACTTCCAGCTCGATACCGAGAATTTCGTCAATGCCCAAACGATCGGCAATCGGCCTCACCAGATGCGTACCCGATGCCGAGATCACCAAAATTCGATCACCGGCCTTGCGGTGGGCCGCAATGGCTTTGGTGGCGTCACTGAAAATGATCGGTTCGATGAAGTCTTCCACCCAAGGCCCTACCAAATGGTCGACCTCTTCCGGCGTGCGCCCGATCATCGGCTCCAGGCTAAAGGCCATGTACTCCTCCATCCTTAGTTTGCCGTGGCTGTAGGCGTCCATCAGCTCATTGTTCTGACGCATGAACGACTCGGGATCGACCCAACCCAGGCGGCCCATTTGCGCGCTCCACAGGGTGGCGCAGTCGCCGTGGATCAGGGTTTCATCCAGATCAAAAATTGCCAGGGCCATCAGTGCGGTTCTCTCTTCAACATCAGCAAAGGCATCAGGCTACCTCACAGAGGGCCGTCGGATCGATGGAAAGCGCCAGACGCTGACCATCGGGATGCAAATCGGCCGCCGAGCGGTTCAGCACATCCACCACCAATTCCACGCCCCTGGCTTCGACCCGGTAGCGAATCACGTTGCCCAACAGGCTGTGGCTGCGGATTTGCGCGTCGAGTTCGCCGGTCAGGCTCAGTTCGATGGCTTCCGGGCGAATCGCGATGCGGTGGGTAACCGGTCGCTGCAGCAGTTTTGTGGCGCTGTCGGCGTCCAGCAGGTTGTAGTTGCCGATGAAACCGGCGGCAAAAAAATCGACAGGTGCGGTGTACAGGGTCTGGGCGTCGCCGCTCTGTACGATCTTTCCCTGATTCATCAAGAAAATCCGGTCGGACATCGTCAGGGCTTCTTCCTGATCGTGAGTGACGAAGATCGTGGTCAAACCGAGTTCACGTTGGATCTGACGGATCTGTTCGCGCAAGTGCTTGCGAATCCGCGCATCGAGGGCCGACAGCGGCTCATCCAGTAACAACAGCCGTGGTCGGGTCACCAATGAGCGGGCGAGGGCGACTCGCTGGCATTGTCCGCCGGACAGTTGATGCGGATAACGCGCGGCGAAATCGTTGAGTTCCACCAGTTTAAGCACTTCGACAACACGCTTATGCCTGTCGTCGGCATTGACCTTCTGCATGCGTAAACCGAAAGCGACATTTTGCTCGACGGTCATGTTCGGGAACAGCGCGTAGCTCTGGAACACCATGCCGATCCCGCGTTTCTGCGGGCTTAACGGCACAAGGTCAGCGCCATCGAGCAGGATTTTTCCGCCATCCACCGAGGTCAGCCCGGCGATGCAGCGCAGCAGGGTGGACTTGCCGCAACCGGACGGGCCGAGGAGGGTGACGAACTCACCCTTCTGGATTTCACAGTTGATGTCGCTGAACACTGTGGTGCCCGCGTAGCTTTTCTGCAGATGTTGGACGCTGACGAAGCTCATTGGCTTTTGTCCTTGTTCAAAATATTGGCAACCCAG
The DNA here is from genome assembly GCF_054330215.1 of Pseudomonas sp. Ma2-10. Classification (NCBI taxonomy): domain Bacteria; kingdom Pseudomonadati; phylum Pseudomonadota; class Gammaproteobacteria; order Pseudomonadales; family Pseudomonadaceae; genus Pseudomonas; species Pseudomonas sp. Ma2-10. Next base: position 68,650 of record NZ_JBTEYL010000022.1, read on the forward strand.
GTCAGAACCAGCACAAAAAAGAAGTAGGAAATCACCAGCGCACTGGTGAAGTGGCCGCTGCTGTTGCGCATGTTGTTGAGGTAGACCTGCAGGGTTTCGTAGCGGGTGCCGACGAGGATGTTGGCGAACACGAACTCACCGAACAGGAACGAGAACGACAGCAGCAACGCCACCATCAAACCTTTGCGCAAGTTTGGCAGCACAACCAGGAACGCCGCTTGCCAGGTACTGGCACCGAGCAGTTGGGCGGAGTCCATCAGGTCTCGCAGGTTGATCGCTTGCAGGTTGTTGGTGATTGCCCGGTACATGAACGGTAGCGCCACGGTGAAGTAGCAACCGATCAGAATCCACGGCGTCCCGACCATTGCGAACGGCCCGGAACCGTAGAGTTGCAACAGACCCACCGATGACACCACCGGCGGCACCGCGAAGGGCAGCAGGATCAGGATGTTCATCAGTGCATCGAGTTTCGGGAAGTGGTAATGCACCACAAACAGCAATGGCAGAATCAGCACCACCGACAGAATCAGCGCGCCGACGCAGACCAGCAGCGATTGACCGAACGAATGGAGAAACCGCGGGTCGCTCCACAGCGCCACGTACCATTTAAAGGTGAAGCCGCTGGGCAGAATGGTCGCCGACCAACTGCTGGCGATCGAGTAGATCAGCGTCCCGAGCAACGGCAGCAACAGTATCGTAAAGAGTAAATACACCACCACCCGGTGGTAGATGCCGACGGGGGCCAGTTCAGCGCGAGACATGGTAGCTCCTCTTCAACAGCAACTGATGCACGATGGTCACCAGGGTCATCAACGCCACCAGCACCACGGCCAGGGCACTGGCCAGGTTAGGGTCCAGGGAAATGTCCCCGGAAACCATCGCCGCGATGCGGATTGGCAACACGTTGAAGTTGCCGGTGGTCAGGGCATACACCGTGGCGTACGCGCCCAGGGCGTTGGCCAGCAGGATCACAAACGTACCGAGCAGCGCCGGGGTCAGCACTGGCAAACCGATGTGCCGCCAGAACTGCCAGCCATTGGCGCCGAGCAGCGCGGCGGATTCACGCCAGTCTTCGCGCAGGGCATCAAAGGCCGGGTAGAGCAGCAACACGCCGAGCGGGATCTGGAAGTAGGTGTAGAGAATGATCAGCCCGGTTTTTGAATACAGGTTGAAGTCCTGAATGATCCCGGCCTGCTTGAGCATGATGGTGAAGCTGCCGTTGAAGCCCAGCAGAATGATGAACGCGAAGGCCAAAGGCACGCCGGCAAAGTTGCTGGTCATGTTGGCGAAGGCGTTGACGAAGTTGCGCAGTTTCGAGTCGACCCGGCGCAGGGAGTAGGCGCCGAGCACCGCGATGATGATCCCGAACACGCTGGACCAGAAACTGATCTCGAGGCTGAACTGGATCGCCTGCAGATAGAACTTCGAATTGAAGATCTTGGTGAAGTTGGCGATGCCCCAGCCGAACTCTTCCGATTGCAGGCTGTTGATCATCACCCAGGACAGCGGCGCGATCTGGAACACGATAAAGAACAGTGCGAAAGGCACCAGGCACAAGGCTGCCAGCCATTTGCCGCGCGTCATGGTGTTCACTTGAGCAGCTCCCGGCACACAGGTTTGTCGTGGGCCACACCCAGCAGTTCGCAGACGGTGCCGCAGATTTCAGTCTGTTTCGGTGCGGCGTTGGCATTGAAGCTGAAGGCATCGCCGAGGACAAACAGCGGCACTTCGCGTTCTTCCGGCAGCAAGCCGTTGTGGGAGCGGTCGTTGTTCATGCCATGGTCGGCGGTCACCAGCACCTGATACCCGGCGTCGAGCCAGGTGTGCAGATAGTCGGCCAGAATAATGTCGGCCGAGCGGGCGCTGTTGCGGTATTGCGGGGTGTCGAGACCGTGCTTGTGCCCGGCGTCATCGATGTTCATGGGGTGGACCAGTAAAAAGTTCGGCACATGACGCAGGCGCAGGTTTTCGGCGTCGACGAACAGGTGCGAATCCGGGTAGTGATCGTTCCAGTAGAAATGACCGTGCTGGATGGGCAGGTCAGGGGCGTCGGTGTGACGATCCCGTGTGGCCACAAACGGCGAACGGTTATACAGCTCACTGATCCAGTGATAGGCCGCGGCGGCGGTTACAAGGCCGGCATCGCTGGCGTAGTGATAGATGCTGCGCTGGTTGGACAGGCGCGAGACGTTGTTGTGGACGATGCCACTGTCAATCGGCGTGACGCCGGTCAGGATGCACTCGTAAAGCGGTCGGGACAGCGCCGGCAGTTCGCACTCCAGTTTGTAGAGCGCCGCGCGTCCTGCGCCGACATAAGCCTGCAGGTGCCCCATGGCGTGACGGGCGACCTCGTAATTGAGACCGTCGAGCACGACAAGGATGACGTTGTGCTTCATAGGGCGATGACTCCGCAAACAGATGATTCAAGAACGTAACCAACCCAATGAGGGCGCGAGCAAGCTCACTCCCTCATTGGATCTCCATCAGATCTCCAAATGGGATCTACCGCATTACTGCTTCATATTGACGATGACTTCTTCCTGCCACTTCTGAGGAAGGGCTTTGGAGGTTTTCTCCCACGCATCTGCATCCTTGATCGGGGTCACGCCTTTGTACTGCTCGTTAGGTAGCAGTTGGGCCTGAACCTCGGGCGGCAGTGTCAGATGCTCGGCGCGGATCGGGCGGGCATTGCCGCGAGCCAGATTGGTCTGGCCGGCGTCGCTGAAGATGTATTCGCGGGCCAGTTTTGCGGCATTCGGGTGCTTGGCGTATTTGTTGATGATGGTGGTGTAACCGGAGATCACCGAGCCATCGGATGGAATCAGCACGGTGTAGTCTTCCGGGTTGACCATTTTGGCCTTGTAGCTCAGACCGTTGAAGTCCCAGACCACGCCGACTTCGATTTCACCCTTTTCCATGGTGGCAATTGTCGGGTTGGCCATCGACAGGCGGCCTTGCTTGGCGATCTCGGAAAACAGATCCAGCGCTGGCTGGATGTTTTTCTCATTGCCACCATTGGCAAGCGCGGCAGCCAGAACCCCGTTGGCGGCTTGGGCTGCGGTGCTCACATCACCAATGGAGACTTTGTATTTGCCGTCCTTGAGGTCTGCCCATTTGGTCGGAGCGTTGGAGCCGTGCAGTAACTTGTTATTGACGATGAACGCGATGGTGCCGGTGTAGGCAAGCGCCCAGTTGCCGTCCTTATCCTTTGCCCAGCTCGGGATCTGATCCCAGGTGCTTGGCTTGTAAGGTTGTACAACGCCTTGCTTCACCGCGATCGGACCGAACGCTGCACCGACATCACCGATGTCGGCAGTGGCATTGTCTTTTTCAGCGGCGAACTTGGCGATTTCCTGGGCCGAGCTCATGTCGGTGTCGATGTGTTTCAGGCCGTAGTTCTTGGCCAGGTCATCCCAGGTGCCTTTCCAGTTGGCCCAGTTGTCGGGCATGCCGACACTGTTGACCTCACCTTCCGCTTTTGCCGCGGCTTCCAGGGTTTTCAAATCGCTATCAGCCGCCATCGCGGCGGTACACATGGCAATGGTCGAGCCTAACAGTGAGGCCAGGAAAAGCTGTTTCATCCGAAGCTCCTTTGGGCGTTTTCAACGCTGCGATTGCGGTTGTGTTGGTCTAGGTCAGCAATACCTGAGCCAATGTAGGCGGCCCTGATGACATTTTGATGTCGACGACTGGTCGGCCTCTATTTTTTGAGCGGCAATGCTCAGGTTTCGGAGTAAGCGTAGACCATGGCTAATAGGCTGATATAAAAGGACTTGGCCGTAAAATTGCAGGCGTCTGGAGCAACCCTTCGGCAACTTTGTCATCGATCAGTCATGTGCGGTGCCTACGCTTGTCGGGAGTGGAAGGAACCGATTTGAATCGCGGTTCTGCCCTGAAACAGTGCTGGTCTAGTCCAGATAGGTAACGTTGATGCGCATCGAGACAACCAAAGCGGTGACAGCCATCGGGCAGGTTCTGCAGGAACAGCTCCACCATGGCCTGTTGGCACCCGGGAGCAAACTACCGGCCGAGCGCAAGCTCAGTGAGTTGTTCGGGACCACGCGGATCACCGTGCGTGAAGCATTGTTGCAACTGGAAGCTCAGGGGCAGATTTATCGGGAGGAGCGCCGTGGCTGGTTCGTGTCGCCACCGCGCCTGGCCTACAACCTGATGCAGCGCAGTCACTTTCACGCGATGGTCAGTGCGCAGGGGCGGGTGCCGTCCACCGAGGTGATTTCCGCTCGGTTGCAACCGGCGTCGGCGGCGATCTGTGCCTGGTTGCAGTTACCGGCGTTGTCCAGCGTGATTCAGATTTGCCGGGCGCGGCGCATTGATGAACGGCTGGTGTTGTACGTGGAGCACTATTTGAATCCGCAGTTTTTTCCGGGGATTCTGGGTTTCGATTTGAATCAGTCGATTACCGAGTTGTACGCGAGGCATTACGATTTGCACTACGGGCGGGTGCGTTTCGAGATTGTGCCGACAGCGTTGTCGGTGGATGCGGCGGCAGCTTTGCGGGTGTCAGTGGGGAGTCCGGGGTTGCGCATCGCGCGGGTCAATTACGATCAACATGAGCGGTTGATCGATTGTGATCTGGAGTTTTGGCGGCACGATGCGATTCATGTCGGGGTTGATGTGGTTTGAGCCTGGCCGTCACAGGTTGATCGCTCGTACCGCGACATTATCCGAAACGGTAAATGTCCATGCCCAGGGCCCCCATAGTGAATCCTTTGTGGGTCACGCTGAAATGCCCTCCGGTGCCGCGGGCAAAATACAAAGGCAACAGATGTTCATCACTCGGATGGTTGCGCACGGCATTCGGTGCTTGCTGACGGTAATCGAGCAACGCGATTTCGTCGTTGGCTGCGAGCTTCTCGATCATCCAGTCACGAAATGCCTGAGCCCAGGGTTCGACGCTTTCTGTGCCCGCGTGCCAGTCCAGTTCGCGCAGGTTGTGGGTGATACTCCCGGAGCCGATCAACAGCACGCCGTGTTCGCGCAGACTGGCCAGGGCATGACCGACGCGGGTTTGCAAGGCCGGGCCGCCGCGGGTGGGTAGCGAAACCTGCACCACGGGGATATCGGCTTGTGGGTACATCAATGACAGTGGCACCCAAACCCCGTGGTCGAACGGCCGCTTGACGTCGATGGCGGCAGCAAGACCGTTAGCCTTCAGCAACTCGACCACCTCTGTCGCCAGTTGCGGGTGACCGGGCGCCGGGTATTGCACGTCGAACAAAGCCTGTGGAAAGCCGCCGAAGTCATGCCAGGTTTCAGGTTTGGGATTACCGCTGACCAGCAACTCATTGCTTTCCCAATGCGCAGAAACAATTACGATGGCTTTGGGTTTCGGCAATTCTGCGGCCAGGCGAGCCAGGGCGGGCCCGCTGGCGCCCGGTTCCAGTGCCAACATGGGCGAGCCATGGGATATGTACAGGCTGGGGAACATGAATGAGCTCCTGAGGGGTAAGATGGCACCATCTTCAGTCAGATCATTGATCTAAATCTAATATAAGTTTTAGGGTCTTTTGATCGAATTTTCGGGATTAATTATGCAGCCGGAGTTTTGGCACAAGCGGTGGACGTCGAATCAGATCGGCTTTCACCTGCCGGAAGTAAATCCATATCTGCAACGGTACTGGCCGCAGTTGGGCCTGGAAGAGGGCGCGCGCGTACTGGTGCCGCTATGTGGGAAAAGCCTGGATCTGCTGTGGCTGGCGAAATGCGGTCATGAGGTGCTGGGCGTCGAATTGTCGGAAAAAGCGGTGGAAGATTTTTTTCACGAGCATCAATTTGATCCGCACGTCAGCGATCAAGGCCCCTTCACGGTCTATCGGGCGGGCTCGATCGAGATCTGGTGTGGCGATTTCTTCGCGTTGACGGCCGGCGATGTCGCCGATTGCAGTGCGCTGTACGACCGGGCTGCGTTGATCGCCTTGCCACCGAAGATGCGGGAGCAATACGCCGAGCATCTGAAGCGGATTCTTCCGAAGGATTCGTTGGGACTGCTGATTACCCTGGATTACGACCAACTGCAAAAGGACGGTCCGCCATTTGCCGTGCTGGATGACGAAGTTCAGCAGTTGTTCGGTGTGTCGTGGAAGTTGAAGATTCTGGAGGATCAGGATGTTCTGGGCGAGAGCTGGAAGTTTATCGAGAGCGGAGTTACGCGGCTTGAAGAGCGGGTTTATCGCTTGATGAGTTGATGGAACAGACAACGGCACAAAAAAGGGGCGATCAGATGATCGCCCCTTTTTGTATCACAGCAGAGCTATCAGCCCCGACGACGCAACGCGTCGATACGCTCTTCCAGCGGCGGGTGGCTCATGAACATGCGTGCGAACCCCTGTTTGATGCCACCGTTGATGCCGAAAGCCGTCAGGGTATCCGGCATGTGCACCGGCAGCCCCTGTTCCGCACGCAGGCGTTGCAGGGCGCCGATCATTGCGGCGGTGCCGGCCAGACGTGCACCGGCTTCGTCTGCACGGAATTCACGTTTACGCGAGAACCACATCACGATGGAGCTGGCCAGAATGCCCAGAACCAGTTCGGCGAAGATGGTCGCCACGTAGTAGGCGATGCCCTGGCCTCCTTCGTTCTTGAAGATCACCTTGTCGACAAAGTTGCCGATGATCCGTGCGAAGAACATCACGAAGGTGTTCACCACGCCCTGGACCAATGCCAGGGTGACCATGTCGCCATTGGCTACGTGACCGATTTCGTGGGCCAGAACGGCCTTCACTTCATCTGGCGAGAAACGCTCGAGCAGCCCTTGGCTGACCGCGACCAACGCGTCGTTCTTGTTCCAGCCAGTGGCAAAGGCATTCGCCTCGTAGGCCGGGAAAATACCGACTTCGGGCATCTTGATCCCGGCTTCCCGGGACAATTGCTCGACAGTTTGCAGCAGCCATTGCTCGTGACGTGTGCGCGGCTGGCTAATGATTTGGGTGCTGGTGCTCATCTTCGCCATCCACTTGGAGATGAACAGCGAGAACAGCGAACCGGCGAAACCAAAGATCGCACAGAAAATCAGCAGCTGATTGAGGTTGAGATCAACCCCGTTGGCCGCCATGAACCCGTTGAAGCCAAAAAGGCTCAGGGTGATGCTGGCAATCAGCACGACCGCCAGGTTAGTGGCCAAAAACAGCAGGATGCGCATCATGGTTGTAGAAATCTCCTCATGCTAAAGATGTAGCGTACTGCGGGGTATATAAGGTGCTGACCCAGGCTATTCAACCGGGTGACTATTTCAAACTGTGTCCTACGGCACCAGCCTAGCTGCATGAAGGACATTTCCGACGTCGATGCGGGAAGCGTTTGTCAGCCAATTAGCGCCATAGGCCCCGCCGTTGTTAGACGCGAGCACGCAACGCGTTATCAGTCAGCGATTGAAGTAGCGATGTTCGGCAGGGCGCAAAGAAATGTTGCTGAATCAATCACCGTGCGACTGGCGCAAGCGTCGCACGGTGACAGGCAGGTTATTGGCGATAAGACTTGAGGAAGTTGCCGATACGTCCGATGGCCATGTCCAGGTCGTCCACGCGCGGCAGGGTCACCACACGGAAGTGGTCCGGCCATGGCCAGTTGAAGGCGGTGCCTTGAACCACCAGCAGCTTCTCCGACAGCAGCAGGTCGAGCACGAATTTCTCGTCGTTATGGATCGGGCAGACTTTCGGGTCGATCCGTGGGAACGCATATAGCGCGCCCATTGGCTTGACGCAGCTCACGCCGGGAATGTCGTTGAGCAGTTCCCAGGTACGGTTGCGCTGTTCCAGAAGGCGACCCTGCGGCAGCACCAGATCGTTGATGCTCTGATAGCCACCGAGCGCGGTCTGGATCGCATGCTGGCTCGGTACGTTGGCACACAGGCGCATGTTCGCCAGCATGTCGATGCCTTCAATGTAGCTCTGGGCGTGGTGTTTCGGGCCGGAAATGGCGATCCAGCCGGAACGGAAGCCGGCGACGCGATAAGACTTGGACAGACCGTTGAAGGTCAGACACAGCAGATCTGGCGCCAGGGACGCCGTGCAAATGTGCACGGCATCGTCGTATAGAATCTTGTCGTAGATCTCGTCGGAAAAAACCACCAGGTTGTGCTGGCGGGCCAGTTCCAGCATGCCCAGCAGGACTTCTTTCGAATACACCGCGCCCGTCGGGTTGTTCGGGTTGATGATCACCAGTGCTTTGGTGTTCGGGGTGATCTTGGCCTTGATATCGGCCAGGTCCGGCCACCAGTTGGCCTGCTCGTCGCACAGATAATGCACCGGGTTGCCGCCCGACAGGCTCACTGCGGCGGTCCACAGCGGGTAGTCCGGGGCCGGCACCAGCACTTCGTCGCCGTTGTTGAGCAGGGCCTGCATCGACATCACGATCAGCTCGGAAACGCCGTTACCCAAATAGATGTCTTCAATACCGACGCCTTCCACCTGCTTTTGCTGGTAGTACTGCATGACGGCCTTGCGGGCGCTGAACAGACCTTTGGAATCGCTGTAGCCTTGAGCCGTCGGCAGGTTGCGGATGACGTCCTGGAGGATTTCATCCGGCGCTTCGAAACCAAAAGGCGCCGGGTTGCCGATGTTCAGCTTGAGGATGCGATGGCCTTCCTCTTCCAGGCGTTTGGCGTGCTTGAGCACTGGGCCGCGAATGTCGTAGCAGACGTTGGCGAGCTTGTTCGATTTGCTGACCTGCATGGCGATGTGTTCCTGAAAATGAACGATCCAGGCGGCGTATGAGCGACCGTACTGGGAATCCTGCGTATTCACACAAGCCTGACGCCTTGAGAGGCAGCACCCATAAATCTGTTTGAATGCGCGTGGCCTGGCTGCCAGACTGGCGTTTGACGAGGCGCAATCATACGTGCCGCCCGATCGGTGTAAAAGGTACAGATCGGGCTTTTTCAACTGCTGAGGTGTGATGATGGAAAAGTTGGGAAAAACCCAGGAAGAATGGCAGGCGATGCTCGATCCGGAGCAGTACAACGTTTGCCGCCTCAAAGGCACCGAACGGCCATTCTCCGGTAAATATAATGACAGTAAGGTCGATGGTGTTTACCACTGCATCTGCTGCAACGAGCCGCTGTTCGACTCCACAACCAAATTCGACTCCGGCTGCGGCTGGCCAAGCTTTTATGCACCGATCGGCGAGAGCGCCATGGTCGAGATCCGTGACGTCAGCCACGGCATGATCCGCACCGAAGTGGTGTGCGCTAAATGCGATGCGCACCTGGGGCACGTGTTCCCGGACGGTCCGCCGCCGACTGGCCTGCGTTATTGCATTAACTCGGTGTGCCTGGACCTGGTACCGCGCGAGTAAGACGCCGGGAGCGATCCATTGATCGCTCATCGGATTATTAAATTGCACGCAATTCAATTGCTCGCTATGTTTGTCTCGTCTTCCCTCACTTAGAGTCCGAACCATGAGCGACAGCCTGCTGACCATCCCTTGCACCACCATCAAGGGTGAGCAAAAGACCCTGGCGGATTTCGCCGGCAAGGCCGTGTTGGTGGTCAATACCGCGAGCAAATGCGGCTTCACCCCTCAGTACAAAGGCCTTGAAGAGTTGTGGCAGACCTACAAGGATCAAGGTCTGGTGGTGCTGGGTTTTCCGTGTAACCAGTTCGGCAAGCAAGAGCCAGGCAACGAAGGGGCGATTTCCGAGTTCTGCGAGTTGAACTTCGGCGTCAGTTTTCCGCTGTTCAAAAAGATTGAAGTCAATGGCGCCGATGCCCATCCGCTGTTTGTTCAACTGAAAAAGCGCGCGCCGGGTGTGCTGGGTTCCCAAGGCATCAAGTGGAACTTCACCAAATTTTTGATCGGCAAAGAGGGCCAACTGGTCAAGCGCTTCGCCCCCGCGACCAAGCCGCAGGACCTGACCCGCGAGATCGAAGCCCTGCTCAAATGAACACCTTGTCAGTCGATTCCCTGAAGCTTGACAGTCAACTGTGTTTCAAGCTGTACGCCGCGTCCCGGGCGGTGATTCGCGCCTACAAGCCGATGCTCGATCAGCTCGGCCTGACCTATCCGCAATACCTGGCGATGCTGGTGTTGTGGGAGTGGCAGGAGGCAGCCCCCGAGCAGCCGACGGTCAAGGCGTTGGGCGAACGCCTGGCGCTGGATTCCGGCACGCTGACGCCGTTGCTCAAGCGTCTTGAGCAACTGCAACTGGTTCAGCGTCAACGCTCGGCGCGGGACGAGCGTGAAGTGCATTTGAGCCTGTCGCCAACCGGCAAGGCTTTGCGCGATCAGGTCGGACCGCTCAAGGCCCGCCTGGTATGCGACAGCGGTGTGAATCTGGATCGTCTGAATGATCTGCGCGATGGTCTTGATCACCTTTTGGGACAAATCAAAGCACTGTCGTAGCAGGGACCCACAAGTCCAGCAGGGCAGCCAACTCTTCCCGGCGGAAGGGTTTTGCCAGGTAATCGCTCATGCCTGCCGCACGACAGCGTTCGCGCTCTTCGGACATGGCGTTGGCGGTCAGGGCGACGATGGGCAGCTGTGGCCAGCGTCCGCTGTGACGGATTTGCCGACTGGCCTCGTAGCCGTCCATCACCGGCATGTTGCAGTCCATCAGCACCAAATCGAATTCGCTCTGCTCCAGCTGATCCAGCGCCTCGCCACCGTGACTGGCGGCGATCACTTCGCAACCGAGCTTTCCGAGCATTCCCTTGGCCACTAATTGGTTGACCGGATTGTCCTCCACCAGTAGCACGCGTGCGCGTCGTTGTGGGGAGAGGGCGTCGAGCCGGGCACCGTTGATCGTGTGGAGTTCCGGCTGCAGGGTCCGCCGCAGCGTCTGGTACAGCGCGTTGCGTGCCAGAGGCCGCGCCTGTTGCTGTAAGGGGGCGAGGGCGAGGGCTTCTTCGCTGGGCATGAAACTGCCGTAAGCGGTGACCAGCAGAATGGGGGCTGTACACGAGGGGCGCAGGCCAAACAGGCATTCGGGGCAATCGGTAATCAGTACATCCGGGTTCAGGCCCAGCAACGAATCATCGATGGAACGCTGCTCATAGTCGAGCCCCCAGCCGGGTAACACACTGTTCAACAGCTCTGCCAGACCACTGCTGGCGGCAGTGATTGCGATGACCTTGCCCTGTAAAGAGGCCGGGGCAAGGGCGCGGGTGTGACTGGGCAGCGGCAGATCCGCACAGAACTGGCTGCCGAAGCCTGCTTGCGAGCTGATGGTAAGGCGCCCTTGCATGGCTTCGCAGAGGTTGTAGGTCAATGCCAGACCCAACCCGGTCCCGCCGAATTGCCGAGTAATGCCGGCACCCGCCTGCGTGAAGGGCTGGAAGATCTTGACCTGGGCGTCCTGGGCGATACCGATGCCGGTGTCGCAGACTTTGATTCTGACGCCGTCCTCGAATGTCGACAGGCGCACATCGACCCGACCGAAACGGGTGAACTTGAGGGCGTTGGACAAGAGGTTGCTGACGATCTGTCGGACCCGGGTCGGATCCCCGAGCACCAGGGCCGGAAAGCGCGGGTCGATCAGGCAGCTCAGCTCGACACTCGGCGCGGCGTTTTGCGATAGCAGGTTGGCGGTGTCTTCGATCAGCGAACCGAGGTCGAACGGAATATGTTCGAGCTCCAGTTGGCCGGCATCGAACTTCGACAGATCGAGGATATCGTTGAGCAGTTCCACCAGTACCTTGCCCGAGTCATGGGCGATGGACAGCTGTTGCTGTTGCTCGGCATTGAGCGGGCCGTCCAGGGAAAGCGCGATCATCCCCAGCAGGCCGTTGAGCGGCGTACGGATTTCGTGGCTCATGTTGGCCAAGAAGACCGAGCGCGCTTCGGCCATGTCCAGGGCGGTGCTGCGGGCGACTTCCAGCTCCTGATTGGATTGGCTGAGCCGGGAGTTGATCGCCTTGAGTTCCGCGGTGCGGGCCGAGACGATATTCTCCAGTTGCCCGAGGTAGTCGGTCAGGCGGTTCTCCGCATTGCGTCGCTGCTGGATTTCGGTGGCGATGTTTTCGAATTGTTGATTGGCAACCTTGACCAATACACCGATTTCATCGTTTTCATGGTACGTCGGACACTTCAGCGATGTCGACTCCGCGCTGCGCGGGTCGCGACTGCTGAGTTCACGGATGACCCGCACCAACGGCTTGGTCAGCATTACGTAGAACAGCGCCAGCAGGATGCCAGTCAACAGCAGGCTGCGAGCGAAGCCATTGAGCAGGGTCACCTCGGCCCGACGCAGAAACCGGTAGCCGAATGAATAGGTGTCGACGTCCAGACGCAGGGTACCAAGGGATTCGGTCGGCAAGTGATCCAGGTAGAGACGGTCTTCAAACTGTCGGTTGGCGCCGAACAGCAAGTCGCTGATCACCCGATAGCCACTTTGCACGCCCGGACGTTTGACGCTGGCCAGAACGGTATTGTTGTTGTCGGTCAATTGCGCGCCGATGATCGCCGGCGAGCGCAACAGGCCCAAGGTTAGTTCCTGAGCAAGTTCGGCGTCGATGTTGTAGGCGATACGGGATGCGGGGTTATGGCTGATTTCCAGCAAAGACAGGATTTCGCGGTTGATGGAGGCATCTTCACTGGCATAATCGATGCCTATTTGCAGCAGACTGAGCAGCGTGCCCAGAATAAAACCGACCAGCACAGTAAGCCTGGCTTGCTTGTAGGACAGCCGGTTGGTGAACTTGATATCCATGGGGTGTCGAACCACTTCCGTTTCCCTTCGCTGCTCAAGCATAGTCGATCTTGCATGGATACCGATGTTCTCGCGAGCCCTTGTACAAAGGGATGAACTGACACCGAGCGCTGTGTTTCGTCGCTGTATCGCCATCATTACTGTGAACGTGCCCGAGGAAAAGACGTGGACTCCCGATTAAATGCTTTTCTTGAACGCGCCGATGCCGTTTTGGCCCGTATCGAACCGCTGCTGCCCGCCCCTCGGCAAGCTATCGACTGGAATCATTGCCTTGCCGCGCGCTGGCAACGCGAGGGGCGCAGTGGATTTCTGTTGCCGCTGGAAGTCAGCCTCGACATGCGTTTGTCCGACCTGATCGGTGTCGACCGGCAACTGGAGCAGTTGGGACGAAATACCCAGCAATTCCTCGATGGCATGCCGGCCAACCACGCGTTGCTCTGGGGCTCGCGCGGCACCGGTAAATCATCGCTGGTTCGCGCCTTGCTGGCCGAGCACGCGAAGGCCGGTCTGCGGTTGATCGAGATCGAACGTGATCACCTGGCGGACTTACCGCGAGTGGTCGAACGGATCGCCAAGCTGCCCCAGCGTTTTGTGCTGTTCTGCGACGATCTGTCGTTCGAGTCGGGCGAGGGCGATTACCGGGTGCTCAAGAGCGTGCTCGACGGCTCTCTAGAGCAAGCGCCGGATAACGTTTTGCTATACGCCACGTCCAACCGTCGCCATCTGGTGCCGGAAAAGGAAAGCGATAACGAAAACTGGAAAAGAGTCGATGGCGAACTCCATCCCAGCGAAGCGGTGGAAGACAAGATTGCGCTGTCAGACCGTTTCGGATTGTGGCTGTCGTTCTATCCGTTTACTCAGGAACACTTCCTTAACGTCGTTGAACACTGGATCGGTCAACTGGCCGACAAGGCGGGCCTTAAGTGGCAGCGAGACGAAGCACTGGACATCCTCGCCGTGCGCTGGGCCACGGGCCGAGGTAATCGCAACGGACGTTGCGCGTATCAATTTGCCCGCTATTGGGTCGGGCTGAAGTTGTTGGAGCACAAGGCATGATCGATTTACAAAAGAGCGGCCAGGGCCTCGAAAGCTACGGCATGTTGTGGGCGCAATTGGCGTCATTGTTGGCGGACGAGCGGGACTTCATTGCCAATGCCGCGCAGTTCTCGGCGTTCCTTTATAACCAGCTCGATGACCTGAACTGGGCTGGTTTCTACCTCAATCGCAACGAGGAACTGGTGCTTGGCCCGTTTCAGGGACAAATCGCCTGCGTGCGGATTCCGTTCGGTCGGGGTGTATGCGGAGCGGCGGCGGCCACCTTGCAGACTCAGTTGGTCGAGGACGTGCACGCGTTCCCCGGACACATCGCTTGCGACAGCGCGTCGAACAGCGAGCTGGTCGTGCCACTGGTCAAGGACGGTCGCCTGATCGGCGTGCTGGACCTCGACAGCCCGAAACTGGCGCGTTTTAGCGCTGAAGATCAGGCCGGTATCGAGCAATTGGCAGCGATTTTCCTGCGCCTGACCGACTGCTGATCATGCCCTCAAGCCTGCCTTGACCAGCAGGCTTGTCGGATCAACCGCATCGATCTGTTGGGGATCGAGGAATCGATCGGCGTACTGCAAGTAGATTTGCGCGTTGATGAACAGCCCGAACAACTCAGGATCGATGTGGGCATCCCGGCACATCGTGGCCATGATGCCCAGCGCTTCGCTCAAGGATTTGGCTTTCTTGTAGGGGCGATCGGCGGCGGTCAGTGCTTCGAAAATATCGGCAATCGCCATCATCCGCGCCGGCAGGCTCATTTCTTCGCGCCGCAATTGTTTGGGATACCCGGTGCCGTCCATTTTCTCGTGGTGGCCGCCGGCGATCTCCGCGACGTTGGTGAGGTGGTCGGGGAAGGGCAGGTGGCTGAGCATCAGAATCGTCTGCACCATGTGGTGATTGATGATGTAACGCTCCTCGCGGGTCAGGGTGCCTCGGGCAATGCTCAGGTTGTAGAGCTCGCCCCGGTTGTACTTGTAGGCCGGCACATCGAGCTTGAACCCCCATGGGTTATCCTCCGGAATCAGTTCGGCTTCGGGCCGTTCGAACAGGTGCTCGGGTTTGTCCGCCAGTAATGGCTCGCTGACCGGCAGTGTCGGCGCCGGGGTTTGCGCCTGACGCCGGTTCTCTTCCCAGGAAACACCCAGCCGGTCATCCAGGGTTCGGGTCCAGGTGCGTTGAGCGATGCTGCGCAGGCGGTGCAGGTCGGACTCGGCCATCGCCTCGCCACCCAGGTTGCAGCCGGCAATGAACGCGAAATCATCGTCCAGCCCCGCCAGCGTGGCGTTGCGCAGTTCGGCCAGGTGCTGCTCGTCACCGCCCAGTGCCATGGCTTGCCAATAGCTGATCCAGGCATCGCGCTTGAGCACTTCGAAGCGGGTGCGGATTTCGTGAATACGGTCGTTAAGGGTTTCCAGCTTCGTGGCTTTATCGACCACATATTCCGCAGTGGTGATCTTGCCGCAGTCGTGCAGCCAGGCGGCGATGTGCAGCGCTTCCCATTCATCTTCGGTGGGTTGATAGCCACTGAAGGCCGGGTCCTGGCTGGCGGCGGCGGCTTGGGCGAGCATCAGGGTCAGCGCTGGCACTCGCTGGCAGTGGCCGCCGGTGTAGGGGCTTTTGGCGTCAATCGCACCCGCCAGCAGTTGAATGAAGGAATCCAGCAGTTGTTTTTGTTTGGCTTGCAGACGCTGACTTTCGATACTCACGGCGGCCGCGCCGGAGACGGCCTGGAGGAACGCGATGCGGTCCGGACGAAGTTTCTCCAGATCGCTCTGGTTACCGGTATCGGCCAGCAGCAGGACCAGCAGGCCCACGGTTTCGTTATGACAATTGTGCAGCCGAATACCGATCAGGTGAACGCGGGGACACTCCAGCGCATGCAACACCTTCTGCAAATCCCCGGCCTCTTCGAAACCAAGCGTGGTGACGACGTTGTCGGCATTCGACAGCTGTTGTAGCCATGCAGGGCTTTGCGGAGCCTGCAGTTCGTGCCCTCGCAGATCAAATGACGGCAATGCCCGTGAGGTACCGTTGACGACCAGACCATGGGGCTCCATGCGATCGCCATCACTTTCGCGCAGGTAGATCAGACCGGCCTGGGCCTGGCCGATTTTCACGGTTTCAAACAACACCCGTTCCAGCAAGGGGGCGAAGCGGGTCTCGGCGCTCAGGCTGTTGGTGATCTGGAAAAAACTCGCCAAGGTGTCTTTCATGCGCGTCATCGACACGCTCAGTTGATCGACTTCGAGCACGGGAGAGCGACGTGAGGCCGGAAAGTTGAAGTCAAAACTGCGAACCGCATCGGCCTCCTGTACCAGCGCGCGCAGGGGTTTAACCAGGATTCGCGAGGTCAGCCAGCCCAGCGGCAGGCACAGCAACAACGTGGCCAGGGTAATCAACGCACCTTGCCAGCGCATGCGGTAGGCATCGACGAGTAACTCATCTTCCGGCACCAGCAGTGCCAGTTGCAGTCCCCGGGGTCCGCCCTCCTGCATGCTGCTGCGGGCAACGATCCATTGACGACCGGCGACATCCAGGCGATTACCGTCGGGGGGGTTGTTGAGCAATGCGCTGAGGGCGGGGCTCAGGTCAGCGGCTTTGATCAGGCGGGCAGTCTGATCGTCAATGATCAGTTTGCTGCTGTCGGGATACGCGATCGCATTCCCTTCAGCATCGAACAGCACGATTTCGGTACTGGGGGTCACGACATGTTTGGCCAGGGTGGCGGAGAGCTCCGCCAGGGTCAGATCGGCACCCATGACAGCCTGTTCGCCACTGCGCAGGGCCAGGGTAGTGCCGACATTACGGGTGGAGAAAAAATTGTAGGGTTCGGTAGTGATCTGATCGCTGCCGCTACGGGCGTTGGCATACCAGGCGCGGGTTCGCGGATCGTAGGTTTCGTCGGGGTTGTCCTGGCGGCTGATGAGGGCCAGGTCCTGATCGAAAAACAATGATTGGGAATGGACCTGACCGCTGTTGCCTGTTCGCTCAATGCTCCACACCTGATAAGCCGCAGTATCCGGTGCCTTGAAGAGCGTTTTCAGGTCGGAGGTTCGCAAGGGCCGAACCATGAAGAAATCACCGTTGCCATAGCCCAGATACAACGAGGCCAGCTCGGGGTTGTCCTTGAGCGACTGGCTGAAGGGTTTGAGCAGCGCCAGGCGTTGCTCCAGGTCAGGTGCCTGGGTCGCCGGGTATTGCGCCAGCAGGGTCAGCAGATGGCGAATCGGTTCATAAGTGGCGTGCAGATCGAGACGGACGTCCTGCTCGATGCGGTTGAAGAGCTTTTCACTGCTGGAAAGAATGATCTGCGTGGTTTGCTGGTAGTTGAAAAGGCCCAGCACCACGCCAGTCAGCAACAGCAGGAAAGTGAACATCACACTGATATGGACGTGCAGGGGAAACCGCCGTTGATCCGGACGCAGTGGGCTGGGCATTGCAGGTCTCTCCATGATGGTTAACACACTGCTCAGCGTCCAAGCATAGTTAAGGCTCCGTCATTCTGCTTTTGTCGTTTAGGCCGATCTGTTGCTGCAATGCTTGCTCCAATTCGAGCATGGCGCGCTCTATAGCCTTGCTGCAATCGGCCACTTCGTCGTGATGGAACACTTCATGGCAGGCCTTTTCCAGCGCCTCGCAGCTGTCGATCACCCGGGAAGCCTGGACGATTCGGGCGGCGCCCTTGATTTTGTGAGCAACGTCGAGAAATGACTGAGGCTCTTTGGAGGGGGAAAGCGCGAGCAGTTCTTGTCGGTCCAGACGGTTGCTGTTCAGCAGTTCGGTCAACAATCGCTGGTCCAATACCGGATCTCCGCCGGTCAAAAGATGCAATCCTTGCAGGCTGAGCGCGGGATCGCAGACGGTTGGCCTGATACCTTCAAACCACTGACTCAAGGCTGTCAGGGTAAGGGGCTTGAACAGGCAGTCGTCCATCCCGGCTTGTTTGCAGCGTTGTATTTCTTCCGGTTGTGCATTGGCGGTAAAACCCAGCACGGTACAGGGCGGGCGGTACGTTTTTTGTTCATGTCGGCGAATGGCGCGGGCCATTTCGTATCCGTTCATGATGGGCATGTTGCAATCGACAATCACCAGATCGAACAGCTCGGTTTCCCATGCCTGAAATCCCGCCTGGCCATCCGATGCGACGCTGAATCGGTGGCCCAGCGTCACCTTTCAATAAATAATAAACGCCGCCTTTTGATTTGTAAGAAGTAATTATGCTTAAGTCATTAAACAAAAAATCGATAACGTCATCTGAAATGAATTTATTAAAAAATTGCCTACTAAACGCGAAATCGAGGATGCCGATTTATCCTGAATTTGTCGTTTTTCGCTGTGGTTTTTTATCTCTAGGATTGCCCGATAGTGATGGACTGTAAGCGCTCCATGAAGCCCACATTCCAAGTCGAAATCTGATGCTCGAAGCTGTGCTCCCGAACTCTTTCTGGAGCCAGCACCTCATGATGCGACCCGA
>NZ_JBTEYL010000023.1:0-84715 GCF_054330215.1 Pseudomonas sp. Ma2-10
CCCGTGAGGCTTGACCATATAACACCCAAGCAATTTGACCACTCGAAAGAGCATCAGATTGCGGTGTGTGAAGACGAAATGAACCGAAAGTTCGAATCTCACAAAACACCGAAAGCTATCACATACCCAATTTGCTGAAGCGAGGCCGACTGGTCGCGACTCAGTACCCGAATTTCTTGACGACCATAGAGCATTGGAACCACCTGATCCCATCCCGAACTCAGCAGTGAAACGATGCATCGCCGATGGTAGTGTGGGGTTTCCCCATGTGAGAGTAGGTCATCGTCAAGATTAAATTCCNACGACCATAGAGCATTGGAACCACCTGATCCCATCCCGAACTCAGCAGTGAAACGATGCATCGCCGATGGTAGTGTGGGGTTTCCCCATGTGAGAGTAGGTCATCGTCAAGATTAAATTCCGAAACCCCTATCTGCGTATGCAGGTAGGGGTTTTGTTTTTTCCGCAAGAAAACTGATCAGTGGGGTTTCTATGCAATGGCGCGGGGCATGGCTATCATGCGGGCCTCATTGTGAGGCGAGACTTGCATGCTGACATTGTTAAAGCTTCTTAAAGATGGCCGATTCCATTCGGGTCAGGCCTTGGGTGTCGCCTTGGGTGTCAGTCGTAGTGCCGTTTGGAAGCAGCTTCAGCATTTAGAAGCTGAGCTGGGACTATCCATTCATAAGGTGCGGGGGCGCGGCTATCAACTCGCTGCGCCATTGACGCTGCTTGATCCTGTCGAGATTAGAGCGCAGGCGCCTTCTTGTGATTGGCCCATCCTTGTTTTCGATTCAATTGACTCCACTAATGCTGAGGCTTTGCGCGCCATAGAGCGGGGGGAGGCGGCCCCCTTTCTGGTGCTTGCCGAACGGCAAACTGCAGGTCGTGGGCGGCGTGGACGTAAATGGGTGAGTCCATTCGCGGAGAACATCTATTACAGTCTCGTGTTGCGTATTGAAGGTGGAATGCGTCAGCTGGAAGGCTTGAGTCTTGTTGTTGGGCTTGCCGTCTTGCAGGCTCTGCGTGAGCTCGGTATTTCGGGGGCCGGACTGAAGTGGCCCAACGATGTTCTGGTCGGTCAGAAGAAAATTGCCGGGATATTACTCGAGCTGGTGGGAGATCCTGCTGATGTGTGTCACGTTGTGCTGGGTGTGGGAATTAATGTGAACATGCAGATTACCGATGAGGTGGATCAGCAGTGGACGTCCGTGCGGCTAGAGTCGGGCAAGGTGTTTGATCGAAATCACTTGGTCGGGGCGTTGGGTGCGATGCTCCAGGCATATCTGTGTCGTCATCAAGTCGACGGATTTTCAGCTATCCAGGCGGAGTGGGAGCAAAATCATCTCTGGCAGGGAAGGGCCGTGTCGTTGATCGCAGGCGCTAACCGTATAGAAGGCGAAGTGCTGGGTATTGATAGTCAGGGTGCTCTGCGCTTGAAGGTGGGTGGTGTGGAGAAAATATTTAGTGGTGGTGAGCTCAGTCTGAGGTTGCGTGATGATTCTTGAGCTCGACTGCGGAAACAGTTTTATCAAGTGGCGCGTGCTCGATGCGGGTGTTCGGCGGGTGGTTGGCGAGGGTGTCGTTGATTCGGATCTCGCTTTGTTGGAAAGTTTGCAAGCACTCAAGGGGCTCACTTTAAAGTTTTGTCGGTTGGTTAGTGTCAGGACCGCCGAAGAGACCAGTGCGTTGATTTCTCTGCTGACAGAAGCTTTTGGCGTGTCGGTGGTATGTGCAACTCCGTCTCGCGAAATGTCCGGGGTCCGTAATGGTTATGAGGAGTTCGAGCGGTTAGGGCTCGACCGTTGGCTGGCGATGCTTGGGGGGTTCCAGCTGGCTTCGGGGGCGTGCCTTGTGCTTGATTTTGGCACGGCGGTTACTGCGGACTTCATCTCTAGGGATGGTGAGCACCTCGGAGGGTTTATATGCCCGGGAATTCCTCTGATGCGAAACCAGTTGCGTACCCATACGCGTAGAATTCGTTATGGCGATATAGCGGCCGAGCGCGCTCTGGAAAGTCTCGTTCCTGGTCGGACAACTGTCGAAGCGGTCGAGCGGGGATGCTCGTTGATGCTGAGAGGCTTTGTCCTGACCCAGCTAGAGTTGGCGCGTAGCTATTGGGGGGATGATTTTGCTGTGTTCCTCACTGGAGGAGATGCAGGCTTGGTTTCCGAGATTGTGCCTGAGGCCAGGGTCGTTCCTGATCTGGTGTTTGTAGGCTTGGCTGTGGCGTGCCCCTTGTCCTGAGGTTTTTATGCGTTGGTTGTTTCTGCTGCTGCTTGTTCTCAATGGGTTCTATTACATCTGGCACCAACAAGAGGCGCCTCTGCGTGCGAAGGATGTAACCCCTTTGAGTTTGTATAGGGGGGCGCAGCAGGATATTCGCTTGTTGAGTGAGACAACTGATGCGGCTCGTGACAGAGGAAAGTACACCCAGGCAGACGATGGCTGTCTCTATCTGGGCGGGTTTGTTCGTCAGGAAGCGGCTCAGGCGGTTGAGCGGCGACTGAGTGGCATGGAAATCAAGTTCGAGTCTTTGCTGAGGGCTCCCGCCGAGTCTAGTGGTTACTGGGTGCGTGTGGCGCCAGAAAGCCGGCGTTGGCTAGATGACTCGCAGCTGAAAAACCTTTCTAGAGAATTCAATGAGTTAAAACATAAAATAATGCCGTGCGAGGGGGTTGCACCCGTCGAATAGTTTGCATAGAATGGCGCCCGCTTCGCAGTGAAGACCTTTAATGGTTAACACCACGAAGTGATGTCAATGCAGCTAACCTCAGGTTTTTAATGAGAAAATGCTTGACAGAAGGCTGGCATGATATAGAATGCCGGCTCGCTTAGGAGGGGTTCCCGAGCGGCCAAAGGGATCAGACTGTAAATCTGACGTCTACGACTTCGAAGGTTCGAATCCTTCCCCCTCCACCATTTTTAGCGAGAGCTGCAAGCTCGCGGGTATAGTTTAGTGGTAAAACCTCAGCCTTCCAAGCTGATGATGCGGGTTCGATTCCCGCTACCCGCTCCAAGTTTGCAGATCCTGCGTAGTGTTACGCTCTTGTAGCTCAGTTGGTAGAGCACACCCTTGGTAAGGGTGAGGTCAGCGGTTCAAATCCGCTCAAGAGCTCCATATAACAAGGCAGATATGAAAATATCTGCCTTTGTTTTAATGGCTTGTTTGACCTGCTCAATTCTTCTCCTAGGGGTGATTTTGATGGCTAAGGAAAAGTTCGAACGTAATAAGCCACATGTCAATGTTGGTAC
Organism: Pseudomonas sp. Ma2-10; assembly: GCF_054330215.1. NCBI lineage: Bacteria > Pseudomonadati > Pseudomonadota > Gammaproteobacteria > Pseudomonadales > Pseudomonadaceae > Pseudomonas > Pseudomonas sp. Ma2-10. The sequence goes on from NZ_JBTEYL010000023.1 coordinate 3,256, forward strand.
CATTGGTCACGTCGATCACGGTAAAACCACGCTGACTGCTGCTTTGACCCGAGTCTGCTCCGAAGTTTTCGGTTCGGCAAAGGTTGACTTCGACAAGATCGATAGCGCCCCTGAAGAAAAAGCTCGTGGTATTACCATCAACACCGCTCACGTTGAGTACGATTCGGCTGTGCGTCACTACGCGCATGTTGACTGTCCAGGTCACGCTGACTACGTAAAAAACATGATCACCGGTGCTGCTCAGATGGATGGTGCGATTCTGGTTTGCTCGGCGGCTGATGGCCCTATGCCGCAAACCCGTGAGCATATCCTTCTTTCTCGTCAGGTCGGCGTTCCGTACATCGTTGTCTTCCTGAATAAGGCTGACATGGTTGACGATGCTGAGTTGCTGGAGCTGGTTGAGATGGAAGTGCGCGACCTGCTGAGCACTTACGATTTCCCAGGTGATGACACTCCGATCATCATTGGTTCGGCGCTGATGGCGTTGAATGGTCAAGATGACAACGAGATGGGTACTACTGCCGTCAAGAAGTTGGTCGAGACTCTGGATAGCTATATTCCGCAGCCTGAGCGTGCTATTGATAAGCCGTTCCTGATGCCGATCGAGGATGTTTTCTCGATCTCTGGTCGCGGTACTGTTGTGACTGGTCGTGTTGAGCGTGGCATTGTCCGCATTCAGGAAGAGGTTGAGATTGTCGGTCTTCGTGACACTGTCAAAACTACTTGCACTGGTGTTGAAATGTTTCGCAAGCTGCTCGACGAAGGTCGTGCTGGTGAGAACTGCGGCGTATTGCTGCGCGGTACCAAGCGTGATGATGTCGAGCGTGGCCAGGTTCTGGTCAAGCCGGGCACTGTCAAGCCGCATACCAAGTTCACTGCAGAGGTTTACGTTCTGAGCAAGGAAGAAGGCGGTCGTCATACTCCGTTCTTCAAGGGCTACCGTCCACAGTTCTACTTCCGTACCACGGACGTGACCGGTAACTGCGAATTGCCGGAAGGCGTTGAGATGGTAATGCCGGGTGACAATGTTCAGATGACTGTCACGCTGATCAAAACCATCGCGATGGAAGATGGGCTTCGCTTCGCTATCCGTGAGGGCGGTCGTACCGTCGGCGCTGGTGTCGTAGCTAAAGTTATCGAGTAAGTTGTTGTAATGTCTTTTTCAGGCCGGCATAATGGTCGGCCTGATTTTGTTTTAGGTCAGTAGCTCAATTGGCAGAGCGACGGTCTCCAAAACCGTAGGTTGGGGGTTCGATTCCCTCCTGACCTGCCAGATTCACTTGGTGTATCTGGCTTTCTTTTCACAGGATCTTCATAGATGACTCCTAAAGCTGAAGCTCAAGGCTCTCGCTTCGATCTGCTCAAGTGGCTAGTAGTAGTTGCTTTGGTGGTTGTTGGCGTTGTTGGCAATCAGTATTACTCTGCTTCGCCGATCCTGTACCGCGTACTAGCTTTACTCGCCATTGCTGCTGTAGCTGCCTTTGTAGGCCTGCAAACAGTCAAGGGCAAGTCTTTCTTTGTACTGGTTAAGGAAGCTCGAACCGAGATTCGTAAAGTCGTATGGCCAACTCGCCAAGAAACCACGCAGACCACGTTGATCGTTGTGGCTGTTGTGCTGGTTATGGCGTTGCTGTTGTGGGGGCTTGATTCCCTGCTCGGTTGGCTTGTTTCCTTGATTGTCGGCTAAGGGTGTCCCGTGGCTAAGCGTTGGTACGTTGTGCATGCTTACTCCGGTTATGAGAAGCATGTCATGCGCTCGTTGGTAGAGCGCGTAAAGCTGGCTGGCATGGAAGACGGCTTTGGTGAAATTCTGGTTCCCACTGAAGAAGTGGTTGAAATGCGTAATGGCCAGAAACGCAAAAGCGAGCGCAAGTTCTTCCCAGGTTATGTGCTGGTTCAGATGGACATGAATGAGGGTACTTGGCACTTGGTCAAGGATACTCCTCGAGTGATGGGTTTTATCGGCGGTACTGCTGATAAGCCCGCAGCTATCACAGATAAAGAGGCAGAAGCGATTCTGCGTCGTGTTGCTGATGGTAGCGACAAGCCGAAGCCGAAGACGTTGTTCGAGCCAGGTGAGTCGGTGCGCGTCAATGACGGTCCGTTTGCCGACTTTACCGGCACGGTCGAAGAAGTTAATTACGAGAAGAGCCGGATCCAAGTGGCAGTGCTCATTTTCGGTCGCTCTACTCCGGTAGAGCTAGAGTTCAGCCAGGTCGAAAAGGTCTAGCCGAACAAGCATCCCAACCCCGCAGCCCTAGGCTGTGGGGTTTTGTCGTCACTGGGATAAACGCGCAAGTAACCGGGGAGCCTTTCGAGGCGTTCGAACCCGTAATTGGAGTGCCTCATGGCCAAGAAGATTACCGCTTACATCAAGCTGCAAGTGAAGGCCGCTCAGGCTAACCCAAGCCCACCTGTTGGTCCTGCTCTGGGTCAGCATGGCGTGAACATCATGGAGTTCTGCAAGGCTTTCAACGCCCGTACTCAGGGTATTGAGCCAGGTCTGCCGACTCCAGTGATCATCACTGTCTACAGCGACCGTAGCTTCACTTTCGAAACCAAATCCACGCCTGCTTCGGTTCTGCTGAAGAAAGCTGCTGGTCTGACTAGCGGTTCCGCTCGTCCGAACACCGTTAAGGTTGGCACCGTTACCCGTGCTCAGCTGGAAGAAATCGCGAAGACCAAAAACGCGGATCTGACTGCAGCTGATATGGACGCGGCCGTGCGTACTATCGCCGGTTCTGCTCGTAGCATGGGCCTTAACGTGGAGGGTGTGTAATGGCTAAGTTGACCAAGCGTCAAAAGGCTATCGCCGGCAAAATCGAAGCAGGCAAGTCCTACAACTTTGTAGACGCTGCTGCGCTGCTGGCTGAGCTGTCGACCGTCAAGTTCAGCGAGTCGTTTGACGTTGCTGTAAATTTGGGTGTTGATCCGCGTAAATCCGACCAGGTCGTTCGTAGCGCTACTGTGCTGCCGCACGGCACTGGCAAGACCGTTCGCGTTGCTGTGTTCACCCAGGGTCCGGCTGCTGAGGCCGCTTTGGCTGCCGGCGCTGACCGTGTAGGTATGGACGACCTGGCTGCCGAAATGAAAGGCGGCGACCTGAACTATGACGTAGTTATCGCATCCCCGGATGCAATGCGCGTTGTTGGTCAGTTGGGTCAGATCCTGGGCCCGCGCGGCCTGATGCCTAACCCTAAAGTCGGCACAGTAACGCCAGACGTAGCTACCGCGGTTAAGAACGCCAAGGCTGGTCAGGTTCGTTATCGCACCGACAAAAACGGCATCATCCACACCTCAGTTGGCAAGGTTGGCTTCGACGCCGTCAAGCTGAAGGAAAACGTTGAAGCCCTGATTGCTGATCTGAAGCGTATCAAGCCAGCTTCCTCGAAAGGTATTTACGTCAAGCGCGTAACCCTGAGCACCACTATGGGTCCAGGCCTGGTCATCGACCAAGGTTCGCTCGACGCGTAAGACACAGGTTGGCGCAAGCGATTGCGCCAATTGAAAGATTGGGGTCCCTGCCTGGCGGGGGCTATCCAAGACCGTAGGCGACGCAAGTCTTAAACCTCAAGCCTACGCAGATGGTGCTCCCGGTTCCTTACCGAATCAGACACCAAAACGACATCTGGCCTCGGTTGGATGAAACGGTAACAAGCAGGAGTTTTTCCCGTGGCAATTAAACTTGAAGACAAGAAGGCCATCGTCGCTGAAGTCAACAAGGCTGCCCAAGTTGCTCTGTCCGCTGTCGTGGCTGATGCCCGTGGCGTAACAGTAGGCGCTATGACCGGACTCCGTAAAGAGGCTCGTGAAGCTGGCGTTTACGTACGTGTTGTACGTAACACTCTGCTCAAGCGCGCCGTTGCTGGCACTCAGTATGACGTGCTCAACGACGTGTTCACCGGCCCGACCTTGATTGCATTCTCCAAAGAACATCCGGGCGCTGCTGCTCGTATCTTCAAAGAGTTCGCAAAAGGTCAGGATAAGTTCGAGATCAAGGCAGCTGCGTTCGAGGGCAAGTTCCTCGCAGCTAATCAGATCGACGTACTGGCAAGCCTGCCGACCCGTGACGAAGCAATTTCTCAGCTGATGAGCGTGATTCAAGGCGCAACCAGCAAATTGGCTCGTACTCTGTCGGCTCTTCGCGACCAGAAAGAAGCAGCTGCAGCCTAAGGCTGAGCGACTCCTTTCAGCGTTTATTGTTTATTTCGATGGCCGCGTAGGCTGTCACCCCAATACAGGAATTTATAGTCATGTCTCTGACTAACGACCAAATCATCGAAGCAATCGGCGAAAAATCCGTTCTGGAAATCGTTGAGCTGATCAAGGCCATGGAAGAGAAGTTCGGCGTTTCCGCTGCCGCTGCTTCCGCTGGTCCAGCTGCTGTCGCTGCCGTTGTTGAAGAACAAACTGAATTCAACGTCATGCTGCTGGAAGCTGGCGAGAAGAAAGTTAACGTGATCAAGGCAGTACGTGAGCTGACCGGTCTGGGCCTGAAAGAAGCCAAGGCTGTAGTTGACGGCGCTCCTGGCGTCGTTCTGGAAGCTGTTTCGAAAGACGCAGCTGACAAAGCTAAAGCCACTCTGGAAGAAGCAGGCGCTAAAGTCGAGCTGAAATAAGCATCGACTTTGCGTCTCCAGCCCGAGCGTTAAGCGAAAGGCTGATGGCTGGTGGCTCTTGCCACCGGCCTTTTTCCGTTATTGGCAGCCGACTGGGTTGGTGCTGATAACGAGCTGTAACCACCCGATGCGGTGGCGCAAACCATGGGGTTTGCACGATTTTCTGGCTGCTCCCGTCGGGAGGGGCCAAACAAGCAGGTGACCAAGCTGGGGAACGCTGATGGCTTACTCATATACTGAGAAAAAACGTATCCGCAAGGACTTTAGCAAGTTGCCGGACGTCATGGATGTGCCGTACCTCCTGGCCATCCAGCTGGATTCGTATCGTGAATTCTTGCAAGCGGGAGCGACTAAAGATCAGTTCCGCGACGTGGGCCTGCATGCGGCCTTCAAATCCGTTTTCCCGATCATCAGCTACTCCGGCAATGCTGCGCTGGAGTACGTCGGTTATCGCCTGGGCGAACCGGCATTTGATGTCAAAGAATGCGTATTGCGCGGTGTAACTTACGCCGTACCTTTGCGGGTAAAAGTGCGCCTGATCATTTTCGACAAAGAATCGTCGAACAAAGCGATCAAGGACATCAAAGAGCAAGAAGTCTACATGGGTGAAATCCCCCTGATGACTGAGAACGGTACCTTCGTAATCAACGGTACCGAGCGTGTAATCGTTTCCCAACTGCACCGTTCCCCGGGCGTGTTCTTCGACCACGACCGTGGCAAGACGCACAGCTCCGGTAAACTGCTTTACTCCGCGCGCATCATTCCTTACCGCGGTTCGTGGCTGGACTTCGAGTTCGACCCGAAAGACTGCGTATTCGTGCGTATCGACCGTCGTCGCAAGCTGCCTGCATCGGTACTGCTGCGTGCGCTCGGCTATACCACTGAAGAAGTGCTGGATGCTTTCTACACCACTAACGTTTTCCACGTTCAGGGTGAAAGCATTAGCCTGGAGTTGGTGCCTCAGCGTCTGCGCGGTGAAATTGCTGTTATCGATATTCTCGATGACAAAGGCAAGGTTATTGTCGAGCAGGGTCGCCGTATCACCGCTCGCCACATCAACCAGCTGGAAAAAGCCGGGATCAAAGAGTTGGTTATGCCCTTGGACTACGTCCTGGGTCGCACTACCGCCAAGGTCATCGTGCATCCGGCAACCGGCGAAATCCTGGCAGAGTGCAACACCGAGCTGAACACCGAGATCCTGGCCAAAATCGCCAAGTCCCAGGTTGTTCGCATCGAAACTCTGTACACCAACGATATCGACTGCGGTCCGTTCGTCTCCGACACACTGAAGATCGACTCCACCAGCAACCAATTGGAAGCGCTGGTCGAGATCTATCGCATGATGCGTCCGGGCGAGCCGCCAACCAAAGACGCAGCCGAGACTCTGTTCAACAACCTGTTCTTCAGCCCTGAGCGCTATGACCTGTCAGCGGTCGGCCGGATGAAGTTCAACCGTCGTATCGGTCGTACCGAGATCGAAGGTTCGGGCGTGTTGTGCAAAGAAGACATTGTTGCGGTACTGAAGACTCTGGTCGACATCCGTAACGGTAAAGGCATCGTCGATGACATCGACCACCTGGGTAACCGTCGTGTTCGCTGCGTAGGCGAAATGGCCGAAAACCAGTTCCGCGTTGGCCTGGTACGTGTTGAGCGTGCGGTCAAAGAGCGACTGTCGATGGCTGAAAGCGAAGGCCTGATGCCGCAAGACCTGATCAACGCCAAGCCAGTGGCTGCGGCGGTGAAAGAGTTCTTCGGTTCCAGCCAGCTTTCCCAGTTCATGGACCAGAACAACCCGCTGTCCGAGATCACCCACAAGCGTCGTGTGTCTGCACTCGGCCCTGGCGGTTTGACTCGTGAGCGCGCTGGCTTTGAAGTTCGTGACGTACACCCGACTCACTATGGTCGTGTATGCCCGATTGAAACGCCGGAAGGTCCGAACATCGGTCTGATCAACTCCTTGGCCGCTTATGCGCGCACCAACCAGTACGGCTTCCTCGAAAGCCCGTACCGTGTGGTGAAAGACGCTCTGGTCACCGACGAGATCGTGTTCCTGTCCGCCATCGAAGAAGCTGATCACGTGATCGCTCAGGCTTCGGCCACGATGAACGACAAGAAAATGCTGATCGACGAGCTGGTAGCTGTTCGTCACTTGAACGAGTTCACCGTCAAGGCGCCGGAAGACGTCACTTTGATGGACGTTTCTCCGAAGCAGGTAGTTTCGGTTGCCGCGTCGCTGATCCCGTTCCTCGAGCACGATGACGCCAACCGTGCGTTGATGGGTTCGAACATGCAGCGTCAAGCTGTACCAACCCTGCGCGCTGATAAGCCGCTGGTCGGTACCGGCATGGAGCGTAACGTAGCCCGTGACTCCGGCGTTTGCGTCGTGGCGCGTCGTGGTGGCGTTATCGATTCCGTAGACGCCAGCCGTATCGTGGTTCGTGTTGCCGATGATGAAGTTGAAACCGGTGAAGCTGGTGTCGACATCTACAACCTGACCAAATACACCCGCTCCAACCAGAACACCTGCATCAACCAGCGTCCGCTGGTGCGTAAAGGCGATCGGGTTCAGCGTAGCGACATCATGGCTGACGGCCCGTCCACCGACATGGGTGAACTGGCGCTGGGTCAGAACATGCGCATCGCGTTCATGGCCTGGAACGGTTACAACTTCGAAGACTCCATCTGCTTGTCGGAACGAGTTGTTCAAGAAGATCGCTTCACCACGATCCACATTCAGGAACTGACCTGTGTGGCACGTGACACCAAGCTTGGGCCAGAGGAAATCACTGCAGACATCCCGAACGTGGGTGAGGCTGCACTGAATAAGCTGGACGAAGCCGGTATCGTTTACGTAGGTGCTGAAGTTGGCGCAGGCGACATCCTGGTTGGTAAGGTCACTCCGAAAGGCGAGACTCAGCTGACTCCGGAAGAAAAACTGCTGCGTGCCATCTTCGGTGAAAAAGCCAGCGACGTTAAAGACACCTCTCTGCGCGTGCCTACCGGCACCAAGGGTACCGTCATCGACGTACAGGTCTTCACCCGCGACGGCGTTGAGCGTGATGCTCGTGCACTGTCGATCGAGAAGACTCAGCTCGACGAGATCCGCAAGGACCTGAACGAAGAGTTCCGTATCGTTGAAGGCGCCACTTTCGAACGTCTGCGCTCCGCTCTGGTCGGCCGCAAAGCCGAAGGCGGCGCCGGACTGAAGAAAGGTCAGGACATCACCGACGAAGTTCTCGACGGTCTTGAGCATGGTCAGTGGTTCAAACTGCGCATGGCTGAAGATGCTCTGAACGAGCAGCTCGAGAAGGCTCAGGCCTACATCGTTGATCGCCGCCGTCTGCTGGACGACAAGTTCGAAGACAAGAAGCGCAAACTGCAGCAGGGCGATGACCTGGCTCCAGGCGTGCTGAAAATCGTCAAGGTTTACCTGGCAATCCGTCGCCGCATCCAGCCGGGCGACAAGATGGCCGGTCGTCACGGTAACAAAGGTGTGGTCTCCGTGATCATGCCGGTTGAAGACATGCCGCACGATGCCAATGGCACCCCGGTCGACGTCGTCCTCAACCCGTTGGGCGTACCTTCGCGTATGAACGTTGGTCAGATCCTTGAAACCCACCTCGGCCTCGCGGCTAAAGGTTTGGGCGAGAAGATCAACCGGATGATCGAAGAGCAGCGCAAAGTCGCTGAGCTGCGTAAATTCCTCGACGAGATCTACAACCAGATCGGCGGTCGTAACGAAGATCTGGATAGCTTCTCCGACCAGGAAATCCTGGATCTGGCGAAGAACCTGCGTGGCGGCGTTCCAATGGCCACTCCAGTGTTCGACGGCGCCAAGGAAAGCGAAATCAAGGCCATGCTGAAACTGGCAGACCTGCCAGAAAGCGGCCAGATGCAGCTGACCGACGGCCGTACCGGCAACAAGTTCGAGCGCCCGGTTACTGTTGGCTACATGTACATGCTGAAGCTGAACCACTTGGTAGACGACAAGATGCACGCTCGTTCTACCGGTTCGTACAGCCTAGTTACTCAGCAGCCGCTGGGTGGTAAGGCGCAGTTCGGTGGTCAGCGTTTCGGGGAGATGGAGGTCTGGGCACTGGAAGCATACGGTGCTGCTTACACTCTGCAAGAAATGCTCACAGTGAAGTCGGACGATGTGAACGGCCGTACCAAAATGTACAAAAACATCGTGGATGGCGATCACCGTATGGAGCCGGGCATGCCCGAGTCCTTCAACGTGTTGATCAAGGAAATTCGTTCCCTCGGCATCGATATCGATCTGGAAACCGAATAACACGTGACGCGAATCGAGAGCGGGGCAGGATTGCCCCCGCTCTCTGCTCCGCCAGGAGGAAAGGCCTTGAAAGACCTACTGAATTTGCTGAAAAACCAGGGTCAAGTCGAAGAGTTCGACGCCATCCGTATTGGATTGGCATCGCCTGAGATGATCCGTTCGTGGTCGTTCGGTGAAGTTAAAAAGCCGGAAACCATCAACTACCGTACGTTCAAACCTGAGCGTGACGGCCTGTTCTGCGCCAAGATCTTTGGCCCGGTAAAGGATTACGAGTGCCTGTGCGGTAAGTACAAGCGCTTGAAGCACCGTGGTGTGATCTGCGAGAAGTGCGGCGTTGAAGTCGCGCTGGCTAAAGTTCGTCGTGAGCGCATGGCGCACATCGAACTGGCCTCGCCAGTAGCCCACATTTGGTTCCTGAAATCGCTGCCGTCCCGTATCGGCTTGCTGATGGACATGACCCTGCGTGATATCGAACGCGTTCTCTACTTCGAGAGCTATGTCGTTATCGATCCGGGCATGACCACCCTTGAAAAAGGTCAGCTGCTGAACGACGAGCAGTACTTCGAAGCGCTGGAAGAGTTCGGCGACGATTTCGATGCCCGCATGGGTGCCGAGGCTGTCCGTGAACTGCTGCACGCTATCGATCTGGAGCACGAGATTGGCCGCCTGCGTGAAGAAATTCCGCAAACCAACTCCGAAACCAAAATCAAGAAGCTGTCCAAGCGTCTGAAGTTGATGGAGGCCTTTCAGGGTTCCGGCAACCTTCCAGAATGGATGGTGCTGACCGTTCTGCCGGTTCTGCCGCCAGATCTGCGTCCACTGGTCCCGCTGGATGGCGGTCGCTTCGCGACTTCCGACCTCAACGATCTGTATCGTCGAGTGATCAACCGTAACAACCGCTTGAAGCGCCTGCTTGATCTGTCCGCTCCGGACATCATCGTGCGCAACGAAAAGCGTATGTTGCAGGAAGCCGTCGATGCACTGCTCGACAACGGTCGTCGTGGCCGCGCTATCACCGGCTCCAACAAGCGTCCTCTGAAATCCCTGGCTGACATGATCAAGGGTAAGCAAGGTCGTTTCCGTCAGAACTTGCTCGGTAAGCGCGTTGACTACTCCGGTCGTTCGGTAATTACCGTAGGTCCGACCCTGCGTCTGCACCAGTGCGGTCTGCCGAAGAAAATGGCTCTCGAGCTGTTCAAGCCGTTCATTTTCGGCAAGCTGGAAATGCGTGGTCTCGCGACCACCATTAAAGCTGCCAAGAAAATGGTTGAGCGTGAACTGCCAGAGGTTTGGGACGTTCTCGCTGAAGTGATCCGTGAACACCCGGTTCTCCTCAACCGTGCACCGACCCTTCACCGTCTGGGTATCCAGGCGTTTGAACCGGTACTGATCGAAGGTAAGGCTATCCAGCTGCACCCTCTGGTCTGTGCTGCGTACAACGCCGACTTCGACGGCGACCAAATGGCCGTGCACGTACCGCTGACACTGGAAGCCCAGTTGGAAGCGCGTGCGTTGATGATGTCGACCAACAACATTCTGTCGCCAGCCAACGGTGAGCCAATCATCGTTCCGTCGCAGGACGTTGTGTTGGGTCTGTACTACATGACTCGTGAAGCGATCAACGCCAAGGGCGAAGGTCGTGTGTTCGCGGATCTGCAGGAAGTTGACCGTGTGTTCCGTGCCGGCGAAGCCGCACTGCACGCTAAAGTCAAAGTGCGGATCAACGAAACCGTCAACGATCGTGATGGTGGCAGCGTCAAGAACACCCGTATCGTCGACACCACAGTCGGCCGTGCGCTGTTGTTCCAGGTTGTTCCACCTGGCCTGTCGTACGACGTCGTCAACCAGCCGATGAAGAAAAAGGCGATCTCCAAGCTGATCAACCAGTGCTACCGCGTGGTTGGTTTGAAAGAGACCGTGATCTTCGCTGACCAGTTGATGTACACCGGTTTTGCCTATTCGACCATTTCCGGCGTTTCCATCGGTGTTAACGACTTCGTTATCCCGGATGAAAAAGCCCGCATCATCAATGCGGCTACTGATGAAGTGAAAGAGATCGAAAGTCAGTACGCCTCCGGCCTGGTAACCCAGGGCGAGAAGTACAACAAAGTGATCGACCTTTGGTCCAAGGCGAACGACGAAGTTTCCAAAGCGATGATGGCCAACCTCTCGAAAGAGAAAGTCATCGACCGTCATGGCGTCGAAGTCGACCAAGAGTCCTTCAACTCGATGTACATGATGGCCGACTCGGGCGCACGGGGTTCTGCTGCGCAGATCCGTCAGCTCGCCGGTATGCGTGGCCTGATGGCCAAGCCGGACGGTTCGATCATCGAAACGCCAATTACTGCGAACTTCCGTGAAGGTTTGAGCGTACTTCAGTACTTCATCTCCACTCACGGTGCTCGTAAAGGTTTGGCGGATACCGCGTTGAAAACTGCGAACTCCGGTTACCTGACTCGTCGTCTGGTAGACGTGGCGCAGGATCTGGTAGTAACCGAGATCGATTGCGGCACCGAGCATGGCCTGGTAATGACTCCGCACATTGAAGGCGGTGACGTTGTTGAGCCGCTGGGTGAGCGCGTATTGGGTCGTGTCATTGCCCGTGACGTGTTCAAGCCAGGAACCGAAGAAATCATCGTTCCTGCTGGCACGTTGGTAGACGAGAAGTGGGTCGAGTTCATCGAGCTGAACAGCATCGACGAAGTGATCGTGCGTTCGCCGATCAGCTGCGAAACCCGCTACGGCATTTGCGCCAAGTGCTACGGCCGTGACTTGGCTCGTGGTCACCAGGTGAACATCGGTGAAGCGGTCGGCGTTATCGCCGCCCAGTCCATCGGTGAGCCGGGTACCCAGCTGACCATGCGTACGTTCCACATCGGTGGTGCGGCAAGCCGGACCTCCGCAGCTGACAGCGTTCAGGTGAAGAATGGCGGTACCGTCCGTCTGCACAACCTGAAACACGTAGAGCGAGTGGATGGTTGCCTGGTTGCTGTGTCTCGTTCCGGTGAGCTGGCAATCGCTGATGACTTTGGTCGTGAGCGTGAGCGTTACAAGCTGCCGTACGGTGCTGTGATTTCGGTTAAGGAAGGTGACAAGGTCGACGCTGGCGCAATCGTGGCCAAGTGGGATCCGCACACTCACCCAATCGTTACCGAAATGAAAGGTACCGTGACCTACGTGGGCATGGAAGAAGGCATCACGATCAAGCGTCAGACTGACGAATTGACCGGTATGACCAACATTGAAGTACTCGACGCCAAAGACCGTCCAGCTGCCGGTAAAGATATCCGTCCTGCTGTGAAGATGGTCGATGACAACGGCAAGGATCTCTTGCTGCCGGGTACCGACGTAATTGCTCAGTACTTCCTGCCCGCTAACGCCCTGGTCGGTGTAGCTGACGGTGCGAAAATCGCGATCGGTGATGTTATCGCTCGTATTCCGCAAGAGACTTCGAAGACCCGTGACATCACCGGTGGTCTGCCACGTGTTGCCGACTTGTTCGAAGCCCGTCGTCCGAAAGAAGCCTCGATTCTGGCTGAAGTCAGCGGCACCATCGCGTTCGGTAAAGAGACCAAAGGCAAGCGCCGTCTGGTTATCACCCCGAACGATGGTACTGATCCGTACGAAGAGCTGATTCCGAAGTGGCGTCACCTGAACGTCTTCGAAGGCGAACAGGTAAACCGCGGCGAAGTTATCTCCGACGGCCCGAGCGATCCACACGACATCCTGCGTCTGCTGGGTGTGAGTGCGCTGGCCAAGTACATCGTGAACGAGATCCAAGACGTTTATCGTCTGCAAGGCGTGAAGATCAACGACAAGCACATCGAGACCATCCTGCGTCAGATGCTGCGCAAAGTTGAAATCGCTGAATCCGGCGACTCGACTTTCATCAAGGGCGACCAGATGGAGTTGACTCACGTTCTGGTAGAGAACGAGCGTCTGGCTGGCGACGAGAAATTCGTTTCCAAGTTCACTCGCGTATTGCTGGGTATCACCAAGGCGTCGTTGTCCACCGAATCGTTCATCTCGGCGGCTTCCTTCCAGGAAACCACTCGCGTACTGACCGAAGCGGCGGTAACCGGCAAGCGCGATTACCTGCGCGGCCTGAAAGAAAACGTAGTCGTGGGTCGTCTGATCCCGGCAGGTACCGGTCTGGCTTATCACAGCGAGCGCAAGCGCCGCCGTGAAGCTGACAAACCGTTGCGCGTAAGCGCCAGTGAAGTGGAAGCGGCACTGACCGAAGCATTGAACTCGAGCGGTAACTGAGTTCTGCGGTAGATAAGCGTGGGGCCCCGGCCGCTCCGTTCATCGAATCGAGACAATTTGTCGAGGTTGGATGAGTGGGGAGGTCGGGGCCTTGCCTTGACTGGGGGCAAGATCCTCTTTAGACTCTTGTACCCCTAAATTTGGCGGGAATTCGTTCCTGCCATTTTGCTTTTCTTGCAAGACAATAGCGTCGCAAGACAACAGTGGAGCTAGTAGATGGCAACTATCAACCAGCTGGTACGTCAGCCGCGTAAGCGTATCGTCGAGAAATCCGACGTGCCTGCGCTGCAGAACTGCCCGCAACGTCGTGGCGTATGCACCCGTGTGTATACCACCACGCCGAAAAAACCTAACTCGGCACTGCGTAAAGTATGCCGTGTACGTCTGACCAACGGTTTCGAGGTTTCCTCGTACATCGGCGGTGAAGGCCACAACCTGCAAGAGCACAGCGTGGTACTGATCCGCGGCGGTCGTGTAAAAGACTTGCCAGGTGTTCGTTATCACACCGTGCGCGGTTCTTTGGATACTTCCGGCGTTAAAGGTCGTAACCAGGGTCGTTCGAAGTACGGTACCAAGAAGCCTAAGTAGTAGTGGCTTTTTGTAAGAACTGATTTTCTATTTTTCTGAGTCGATAAGAGTAAGGTCGGAGGCGTCCCGAAAGGGCACCGATTCCGAGCGAACCTGAAGACCGTTTGAGGGCTTATCCATGCCAAGAAGACGCGTAGCAGCCAAGCGCGAAGTGCTTGACGATCCAAAATACGGAAGCCAAATCCTGGCCAAGTTCATGAACCACGTTATGGAAAGCGGCAAGAAAGCCGTTGCCGAGCGTATCGTTTATGGCGCGCTGGAGAAGGTTAAAGAACGCAAGAACAGCGACCCCCTGGAAATCTTCGAGAAAGCTCTCGACGCCATCGCTCCGCTGGTCGAAGTAAAGTCGCGCCGTGTAGGCGGTGCTACTTACCAGGTTCCGGTTGAAGTTCGTCCGTCCCGTCGTAACGCCCTGGCAATGCGCTGGTTGGTAGACTTCGCCCGCAAGCGCGGCGAGAAGTCTATGGCTCTGCGTTTGGCTGGCGAACTGTTGGACGCTGCCGAAGGTAAAGGTGCTGCAGTTAAGAAGCGTGAAGACGTGCACCGTATGGCTGAAGCCAACAAGGCTTTCTCGCACTACCGCTTCTAATTTTAGCGTCACTAATTTTGCGAGGGCTTTATGGCTCGTACTACACCGATTAATCGCTACCGTAACATTGGTATCGTTGCTCACGTGGATGCTGGTAAAACCACCACCACCGAGCGCGTCCTTTTTTACACCGGCAAAAGTCACAAGATGGGCGAGGTGCATGACGGCGCCGCGACCACAGACTGGATGGTGCAGGAGCAGGAGCGTGGTATTACCATTACTTCTGCTGCTATTACCGCCTTCTGGCAGGGTTCCGAGAAGCAGCACAAAGACCAATACCGCTTCAACGTTATTGATACCCCGGGCCACGTTGACTTCACTATTGAAGTTGAGCGTTCCCTGCGTGTACTCGATGGCGCGGTCGTTGTGTTCTGCGGCACCTCGGGCGTTGAGCCTCAGTCGGAAACCGTATGGCGTCAAGCCAACAAATACGGCGTTCCACGTCTTGTTTACGTAAACAAGATGGATCGTGCTGGTGCAAACTTCCTGCGTGTGATCGGTCAGATCAAGCAGCGTCTGGGTCACACTCCAGTGCCAATCCAGTTGGCTATCGGTTCCGAAGACAACTTCCAAGGTCAGATCGATCTGATGTCCATGGAAGCTGTTTACTGGAATGATGCTGACAAGGGCATGGTTCCACGTCGCGAGCCTATCCCTGCAGAACTGCAGGAATTGGCTGACGAATGGCGCGGCAACATGGTTGAGGCTGCGGCCGAAGCCAGCGAAGAGCTGATGAACAAGTACCTCGAAGGTGAAGAACTCACCAACGCGGAAATCAAGGCTGCTCTGCGCCAGCGTACTATCGCTGGTGAGATCGTCCTGGCTGTTTGCGGTTCTTCCTTCAAGAACAAGGGTGTTCCCCTGGTTCTCGACGCCGTGATCGACTACCTGCCTGCGCCTTCCGACATTCCTGCCATCAAGGGTACTGACCCGGATGACGAGACCAAGGAAATGGAGCGTCACGCAGACGACAGCGAGCCGTTCTCGGCTCTGGCGTTCAAGATCGCAACCGACCCATTCGTGGGTACCTTGACCTTTGTTCGAGTTTACTCGGGCGTGTTGGCCTCCGGCGACGGCGTGATCAACTCTGTTAAAGGCAAGAAAGAGCGCGTGGGTCGTATGGTGCAAATGCACGCAAACGCCCGTGAAGAGATCAAGGAAGTGCGCGCTGGTGACATCGCGGCCTTGATCGGCATGAAGGACGTCACCACTGGTGAGACTTTGTGCAACGCTGACAAGCCAATCATCCTGGTTCGCATGGACTTCCCGGAGCCGGTTATTTCGGTTGCCGTAGAGCCAAAGACCAAGGACGACCAGGAAAAAATGGGTATCGCTCTGGGCAAGCTTGCTCAGGAAGACCCGTCTTTCCGCGTCAAGACTGATGAAGAGACTGGTCAAACGATCATCTCTGGCATGGGCGAGTTGCACCTGGACATCCTGGTTGACCGGATGCGCCGTGAGTTCAACGTCGAAGCCAACATCGGTAAGCCACAAGTTTCGTACCGTGAGCGCATCACGAAGAGTTGCGAAATTGAAGGCAAGTTCGTTCGCCAGTCCGGCGGTCGTGGCCAGTTCGGTCACTGCTGGATCCGCTTTGCTCCTGCTGATGAAGGTCAGGAAGGTCTGCAATTCGTGAACGAAGTAGTGGGCGGTGTGGTTCCTAAGGAATACATCCCGGCTATCCAGAAGGGTATCGAAGAGCAGATGAAGAACGGCGTTGTGGCCGGCTATCCGCTGATCGGCCTGAAGGCTACCGTGTTTGATGGTTCTTACCACGACGTCGACTCCAACGAGATGGCGTTTAAGGTGGCTGCCTCCATGGCAACCAAGCAACTGGCCCAGAAGGGCGGTGGTGAGTTGCTTGAGCCGATCATGGCGGTAGAGGTTGTTACACCTGAAGACTATATGGGTGACGTGATGGGCGA
This sequence comes from Pseudomonas sp. Ma2-10, assembly GCF_054330215.1. Classification (NCBI taxonomy): domain Bacteria; kingdom Pseudomonadati; phylum Pseudomonadota; class Gammaproteobacteria; order Pseudomonadales; family Pseudomonadaceae; genus Pseudomonas; species Pseudomonas sp. Ma2-10. The sequence continues at coordinate 19,537 of NZ_JBTEYL010000023.1, forward strand.
CCTTAACCGTCGCCGCGGCATGATCCTGGGTATGGAAGACACGGTCTCCGGCAAAGTGATTCGCGCCGAAGTTCCGCTGGGTGAGATGTTCGGTTATGCGACCGACGTCCGTTCCATGTCCCAAGGTCGCGCAAGCTACTCTATGGAATTCAAAAAATACAATACAGCTCCGTCGCACATCGTCGAAACTGTTACCAAAAAACAAGGCTGATTCAGCCCCTTTAGGCTAGGAGTTAATTGTCGTGGCTAAAGAAAAATTTGTACGTGACCTCCCGCACGTTAACGTTGGCACCATCGGTCACGTTGACCATGGTAAAACCACGCTGACCGCTGCTCTGACTCGCGTCTGCTCCGAAGTTTTCGGTTCGGCCGTTGTTGCTTTCGACAAGATCGACAGCGCTCCGGAAGAAAAGGCTCGTGGTATCACCATCAACACCGCGCACGTTGAATACAACTCGCTGATCCGTCACTACGCTCACGTTGACTGCCCAGGTCACGCTGACTATGTGAAGAACATGATCACCGGTGCTGCTCAAATGGACGGCGCTATTCTGGTTTGTTCGGCCGCTGATGGTCCGATGCCGCAAACCCGTGAGCACATCCTGTTGTCCCGTCAGGTTGGCGTTCCGTACATCGTTGTCTTCCTGAACAAGGCTGACATGGTTGACGACGCTGAGCTGCTGGAACTGGTTGAGATGGAAGTGCGCGATCTGTTGAGCACTTACGACTTCCCAGGTGATGACACTCCGATCATCATCGGTTCCGCTCTGATGGCTCTGAACGGCCAAGACGACAACGAAATGGGCACCACTGCCGTTCGTAAACTGGTTGAGACTCTGGACAGCTACATCCCAGATCCAGTTCGTGTTATCGACAAGCCGTTCCTGATGCCAATCGAAGACGTGTTCTCGATCTCCGGTCGCGGTACTGTTGTAACTGGCCGTATCGAGCGCGGTATCGTCAAGGTTCAGGATTCGCTGGAAATCGTTGGTCTGCGTGACACCGTTGTCACCACCTGCACTGGCGTTGAAATGTTCCGTAAGCTGCTCGACGAAGGTCGTGCTGGCGAGAACTGCGGCGTGCTGCTGCGCGGCACCAAGCGTGACGACGTTGAGCGTGGCCAGGTTCTGGTCAAGCCGGGTTCGGTTAAGCCGCACACTACCTTCGAAGCTGAAGTGTACGTGTTGAGCAAAGAAGAAGGCGGCCGCCACACTCCGTTCTTCAAAGGCTACCGTCCACAGTTCTACTTCCGGACCACTGACGTGACCGGTAACTGCGAACTGCCGGAAGGCGTTGAAATGGTAATGCCAGGCGACAACATCAAAATGGTTGTCACCCTGATCAAAACCATCGCAATGGAAGATGGTCTGCGTTTCGCTATTCGTGAAGGCGGTCGTACCGTCGGCGCTGGCGTCGTAGCCAAAATCATCGCTTAATAAGTGATGACTTGAAAAAGCCCCCGCCTAGCGGGGGCTTTTTTATTGGGTTGACACTGTGGTAGCCCGTCTATAGAATTGCGCCTCCTTTTAACGGGCGTATTGCGCTCGCTGGGAATAGCAGCCGGAGTCTGAAATCCAATGCAAAATCAGCAAATCCGTATCAGGTTGAAGGCTTTTGATCATCGCCTGATCGACCAATCCACCCAGGAAATCGTGGAAACCGCGAAACGTACTGGTGCTCAAGTGCGTGGTCCAATTCCATTGCCTACCCGTAAAGAGCGGTTCACCGTTCTGGTCTCCCCGCACGTCAACAAAGACGCGCGTGACCAGTATGAGATCCGTACTCATAAGCGCGTTCTGGACATCGTCCAGCCAACGGATAAAACCGTTGATGCTCTTATGAAGCTTGATCTTGCGGCCGGTGTGGAAGTGCAGATCAGCCTCGGCTAAGACTCGGTCTTAGTCGTGTAACGCTCTGAAATGGGCGGCCATAGCGGGTGAAAGCCCCGTACACTCATGAGGTTTACAACATGACTATTGGTGTAGTCGGTCGTAAATGCGGTATGACCCGTATTTTCACCGAAGAAGGTGTCTCCATTCCGGTCACGGTCATTGAGATCGAACCGAATCGCGTCACCCAGTTCAAAACTGAAGAGATCGATGGCTATCGTGCAGTGCAAGTCACTGTAGGTGAGCGTCGTGCTTCGCGTGTTACAGCTGCTCAAGCTGGCCACTTCGCTAAAGCGAACGTTGCCGCTGGTCGTACCGTAATGGAATTCCGTCTTGAAGAAGGCGAGTACCAGGCCGGCGATCTGATCAACGCTGAAATCTTCGCCGCTGGTCAACTGGTTGATGTAACCGGTCAGTCCAAAGGTAAAGGCTTCCAGGGTACGATCAAGCGTTGGAATTTCCGCGGGCAAGATAATACCCACGGTAACTCCGTATCCCACCGCGTTCCAGGCTCTATCGGCCAGTGCCAGACTCCTGGTCGTGTATTCAAGGGCAAAAAAATGTCCGGTCATATGGGCGCTGAGCGCGTGACCGTGCAGTCCCTCGAAGTAGTGCGCGTGGACGCTGAACGCAATCTGTTGTTGGTCAAGGGTGCTGTTCCTGGCGCTACTGGCGGCAACTTGGTTGTACGTCCAGCAGCCAAGGCTCGCGGTTAAGGGGAAGCTGACATGCAATTAAATGTAAATGACGCTCAAGCGATCGAAGTTTCCGAACTGACATTTGGCGGCGAATTCAACGAGACGCTGGTTCACCAAGCAGTCGTGGCCTACATGGCCGGCGGCCGTCAAGGTAGCAAGCAGCAAAAGACCCGTTCCGACGTTCGTGGTGGCGGTAAGCGCCCATGGCGTCAGAAAGGTACTGGCCGTGCTCGTGCCGGTACTATCCGTAGCCCAATCTGGCGTGGCGGCGGTACCACTTTCGCAGCTCGTCCTCAGGATCACACCCAGAAGCTGAACAAGAAGATGTATCGCGCAGCAATGCGTTCCATCCTTGCTGAGCTGGTGCGTACTGATCGTCTGGTTGTGGTTCAGGACTTCGCTGTTGATGCACCGAAGACCAAAGATCTGCTGAACAAACTGACCGGCATGGGCCTGACTGACGTCTTGATCGTGTCTGAAGTGGTTGATCAGAACCTGTACCTGGCTGCTCGTAACCTGCCACACGTTGATGTACGTGACGTGCAAGGTTCCGATCCAGTTAGTCTGATCGCATACGACAAGGTGTTGATCACCGTGTCGGCCGTGAAGAAATTCGAGGAGCTGCTGGGATGAACCAGGAACGCGTATTTAAAGTTCTGCTTGGCCCGCACGTTTCCGAGAAGGCTACGGTTCTGGCTGACAAGAAAGGCCAGTTCGTTTTCAAGGTTGCAACTGACGCAACCAAGCTGGAAATCAAGAAGGCCGTCGAAAGCCTGTTCAGCGTGAAAGTAGAGCGTGTTACTACCCTGAATGTTCTGGGTAAGAGCAAGCGCACTGCTCGCGGTCTGGGCAAGCGTAATGACTGGAAGAAGGCAGTTATCTCCCTTCAGCCAGGCCAAGATCTCGATTTCAGCAGCAGTGCTGAGTAAGGAAGGGGTGCATCATGGCAATCGTTAAATGCAAACCGACTTCCCCTGGCCGCCGTTTTGTGGTCAAGGTGGTCAATCAGGAGCTGCATAAAGGCGCTCCTCACGCACCGCTGCTCGAGAAAAAATCGAAGACTGGTGGTCGTAACAACAATGGTCGTATTACCACTCGTCACATCGGTGGTGGCCATAAGCAGCATTATCGTCTGGTCGATTTCCGTCGTAACGACAAAGATGGCATCTCCGCCACTGTCGAGCGTATTGAATACGATCCAAACCGTACTGCGCACATCGCTCTGCTGCTGTACGCAGATGGCGAGCGTCGCTACATCATTGCCCCTAAAGGCGTGAGTGCTGGCGACCAGCTGATCGCAGGTGCTCTGGCACCGATCAAGCCGGGCAACGCTCTGCAACTGCGTAACATTCCAGTTGGTAGCACCGTACACGGCATCGAATTGAAGCCAGGTAAAGGCGCGCAAATCGCTCGTTCCGCTGGTGCTTCGGCTCAGCTGATCGCTCGTGAAGGTGTCTACGTGACCCTGCGTCTGCGTTCTGGTGAGATGCGTAAAGTGCTGGCTGAATGCCGCGCGACCTTGGGTGAAGTCTCGAACTCCGAGCACAGCCTGCGTTCGCTGGGTAAAGCTGGTGCCAAACGCTGGCGTGGCGTTCGCCCAACCGTTCGTGGTGTTGCCATGAACCCGGTTGACCACCCACATGGTGGTGGTGAAGGTCGTACCTCTGGTGGTCGTCATCCGGTATCGCCGTGGGGCTTCCCGACTAAGGGCGCGAAGACTCGTGGTAATAAGCGTACCGACAAAATGATCGTCCGTCGTCGCAAGTAAATAGAGGGATACGACAGTGCCACGTTCTCTGAAAAAAGGTCCTTTTATTGATCTTCACCTACTGAAGAAGATCGAAGTGGCGGCGGAAAAGAACGATCGCAAACCAGTTAAAACCTGGTCGCGTCGTTCGATGATCCTGCCACAAATGGTCGGTTTGACCATTGCAGTGCATAACGGTCGTCAACATGTCCCAGTTCTCGTGAACGAAGACATGGTCGGCCACAAACTGGGCGAGTTTGCCGGTACCCGCACATATCGTGGGCACGTGGCAGACAAGAAAGCCAAGCGTTAAGGGGTAAGGAACGATGGAAGTAGCCGCTAAGTTGTCGGGCGCTCGAATCTCCGCCCAGAAAGCCCGCTTGGTCGCCGACCAGATCCGCGGGAAGAAGGTGGGCGAAGCGCTCAACCTGTTGGCTTTCAGCAGTAAGAAAGCCGCCGAGATCATGAAGAAAGTGCTGGAGTCGGCCGTAGCCAACGCCGAGCATAACGAAGGCGCAGACGTTGATGACCTTAAAGTCAGCACCGTTTTCGTCAACGAAGGGCGTTCGCTGAAGCGAATCATGCCACGTGCCAAAGGCCGTGCTGATCGCATCGTCAAGCGGTCTTGCCATATCACTGTCAAGGTTGCTGACAAGTAACGGAGTCGAAGAGATGGGTCAGAAAGTACATCCCATTGGCATTCGCCTGGGAATCGTCAAGGAGCACACCTCCGTCTGGTACGCAGACGGTCGGACTTATGCGGACTATTTGTTCGCTGATCTGAAGGTGCGCGAGTATCTCCAAGACAAACTAAAAAGCGCGTCCGTAAGCCGTATCGATATCCATCGTCCGGCTCAGACTGCACGTATCACCATCCACACCGCTCGTCCAGGTATTGTTATCGGGAAGAAAGGTGAAGATGTTGAGAAACTGCGTCAGGACCTGACCAAGCAAATGGGTGTGCCTGTGCACATCAATATCGAAGAGATCCGTAAGCCGGAGCTCGACGGTATGCTGGTTGCGCAGAGCGTAGCTCAGCAGCTGGAGCGTCGCGTAATGTTCCGTCGCGCTATGAAGCGTGCTGTTCAGAACGCCATGCGCATTGGTGCCAAAGGCATCAAAATCCAAGTGAGCGGTCGTCTCGGCGGTGCTGAAATTGCACGTACTGAATGGTATCGCGAAGGTCGTGTGCCACTGCACACCCTGCGTGCCGACATCGACTATGCCAACTACGAAGCTCACACCACTTATGGTGTGATCGGTGTAAAGGTTTGGATCTTCAAAGGCGAAGTAATTGGTGGTCGCCAAGAAGAACTGAAACCACAAGCACCAGCGCCTCGTAAAAAAGCTGCTAAGTAAGGGGTACGCCAAATGTTGCAACCAAAGCGTACGAAGTTCCGCAAGCAGATGACTGGCCACAACCGTGGCTTGGCTCAGCGCGGTAGCAAAGTCAGCTTCGGCGAATATGCGCTGAAGTCTGTAGCTCGTGGTCGTCTCACCGCTCGTCAGATCGAGTCAGCGCGTCGTGCACTGACCCGTCACGTTAAACGTGGCGGCAAGATCTGGATCCGTGTATTTCCGGACAAGCCTGTAACCAAGAAGCCTCTCGAAGTTCGGATGGGTAAAGGTAAGGGTAACGTCGAATACTGGGTTGCCCAGATTCAGCCAGGCAAAGTCCTGTATGAAATCGAGGGTGTTTCTGAAGAGCTGGCGCGTGAGGCTTTCGCCCTGGCTGCTGCAAAGCTGCCGCTCGCCACCTCCTTTGTTAAACGGACGGTGATGTGATGAAAGCGAATGAACTTCGTGAAAAATCCGCACAGCAGCTGAACGAGCAACTGCTCGGCCTGCTGCGCGACCAGTTCAATCTGCGTATGCAGAAAGCAACTGGCCAGTTGGGGCAGTCTCATCTGCTCTCGCAAGTTAAACGTGACATCGCTCGCGTGAAGACTGTGCTTAACCAGCAGGCAGGTAAGTAATCATGGCTGAAGCCGAAAAAACTGTCCGTACGCTGACTGGCCGTGTTGTCAGCGACAAGATGGACAAAACCATCACCGTTCTGATCGAGCGTCGCGTTAAGCACCCGATCTACGGTAAATACGTTAAGCGTTCGACTAAGCTGCACGCGCACGACGAAACCAATCAGTGCCACATCGGCGACAAAGTCACTATTCGTGAAACTCGTCCTTTGGCCAAGACCAAGTCTTGGGCGCTGGTTGATGTTCTCGAACGCGCTGTGGAAGTCTAAGGACTAGGGGTCGGAGAAATTATATGATTCAGACTCAATCCATGCTCGATGTGGCCGATAACAGCGGCGCTCGCCGTGTTATGTGCATCAAGGTGCTGGGTGGCTCCCATCGTCGTTACGCTGGTATCGGTGACATCATCAAAGTTACCGTGAAGGAAGCAATTCCTCGCGGTAAAGTGAAAAAAGGCCAAGTGATGACTGCTGTCGTAGTCCGCACTCGCCACGGCGTTCGCCGTGCTGATGGCTCCATTATCCGCTTTGATGGCAACGCTGCTGTTCTTCTGAACAACAAGCAAGAGCCGATCGGCACCCGTATCTTTGGGCCAGTGACCCGTGAACTTCGTACTGAGAAGTTCATGAAGATCGTCTCGCTCGCCCCAGAAGTGCTGTAAGGAGATCCGACATGCAAAAGATTCGTCGTGACGACGAGATCATCGTGATCGCCGGCAAAGACAAAGGTAAGCGCGGTAAGGTGCTTAAGGTTCTCGCTGACGACCGTCTGGTCGTTGGTGGTCTGAACCTGGTTAAGCGTCATACCAAGCCAAACCCTGCGTCGGGCGTACAAGGCGGTATCGTCGAAAAAGAAGCGCCACTGCACGCTTCCAACGTTGCCATTTTCAACGGCGAAACCAACAAGGCTGATCGCGTTGGTTTTAAAGTAGAAGACGGTAAGAAAATTCGTGTCTTCAAGTCGACCCAAAAAGCGGTTGATGCTTGAACACTGCTAGGTAGAAGACCATGGCACGACTAAAAGAGATTTACTGGAAGGAAATCGCACCGAAACTTAAGGAAGAACTTAAGCTTTCGAACGTGATGGAAGTTCCACGCGTTACCAAAATCACCCTGAACATGGGTCTGGGCGAAGCGGTCGGCGACAAAAAAGTCATCGAGCACGCTGTTGCTGACCTGGAAAAGATCACCGGCCAGAAAGTCGTTGTGACCTACGCTCGGAAATCCATCGCTGGCTTTAAAGTCCGTGAAGGTTGGCCGATCGGCGTCAAAGTGACTCTGCGCCGTGAGCGTATGTACGAATTCCTGGATCGTCTGCTGTCGATCTCCCTGCCTCGGGTCCGCGACTTTCGCGGCCTGAATGCCAAGTCCTTCGATGGTCGTGGTAACTACAGCATGGGCGTTAAAGAGCAGATCATCTTCCCGGAAATCGACTACGACAAGATCGATGCTCTCCGCGGTCTGGACATTACCCTGACCACCACTGCCAAGAACGATGATGAAGGTCGCGCGCTCCTGCGTGCTTTCAAATTCCCGTTCCGCAACTGATTGGAGTAGGAAAATGGCCAAGATGAGCATGAAAAACCGCGAGCTGAAGCGTCAGCTCACGGTTGCCAAGTACGCCAAAAAGCGTGCAGCACTGAAAGCTATCATCCTCGATCTGAACGCAAGTCCAGAAGCGCGTTGGGAAGCTACAGTAGCTCTGCAGAAGCAGCCACGTGATGCAAGCGCCTCGCGCATGCGTAACCGCTGCCGCCTGACCGGTCGTCCACACGGCGTTTACCGCAAGTTCGGCCTCGGCCGTAACAAACTGCGTGAAGCTGCAATGCGTGGTGACGTCCCAGGTCTGGTTAAAGCCAGCTGGTAAGCACTGTCAAAGTCTCGTTGTTCGGGATCGCAAGATCCTGACCACCGGTGACCTTGAACTTGAATCAAGCCCCTATTGGGGCTTGATTCATTTGTGGGGTGTGTCTAGAATACCCGGCTCGCCTGAGCCCATGCTGTTTTCGCATGGATGTCCTCGGCGACAAGTAGTAGCCGCAAGGCTAATTTTTTTGTATTAGGAGCGTCTAGCCCATGAGTATGCAGGACCCGTTAGCGGACATGCTAACTCGAATCCGTAATGCCCAGATGGCTGAAAAGTCCGTCGTAAGCATGCCATCTTCTACTTTGAAGGTAGCTGTTGCCAAAGTCCTGAAGGACGAAGGTTACATTGCGGGTTATCAGATCAGCAGCGAAATCAAACCACTGCTGTCCATCGAGCTGAAGTACTTCGAAGGCCGTCCGGTCATCGAGGAAGTGAAGCGCGTTAGCCGTCCAGGCCTGCGTCAGTACAAGTCCGTCGATGATCTGCCAAAAGTTCGTGGCGGTCTCGGTGTGTCTATCGTCTCCACCAACAAAGGTGTGATGACGGATCGTGCTGCGCGCGCTGCCGGTGTCGGCGGCGAAGTTCTTTGCACTGTGTTCTAAGGGGGGATAAGCATGTCACGCGTCGCTAAGAACCCCGTTAAGCTGCCGGCCGGTGTCGAAGTAAAATTCGCAGGCCAACAGCTTTCGGTGAAGGGTGCCAAGGGCACTCTCGAACTGAACATCCATTCGTCCGTTGAGATTGTTGAAGAAGCTGGTGAGTTGCGTTTCGCTGCTCGCAATGGCGATCAACAAACTCGCGCAATGGCTGGTACCACTCGTGCGTTGGTAAACAACATGGTCCAAGGCGTAAGCCAAGGCTTCGAGCGCAAGCTCCAGCTGGTCGGTGTTGGTTACAAGGCGCAAGCAAAAGGCACAGTGCTGAACCTGGCTCTTGGCTTCTCGCACCCAGTGGATTATGAACTGCCGGAAGGCATCACCGCTGAGACTCCTAGCCAGACCGATATCCTGATCAAGGGCATCGATAAGCAGCTGGTAGGTCAAGTGGCCGCCGAGATCCGCGACTTCCGTCCACCTGAGCCGTACAAAGGCAAAGGTGTGCGCTACGCGGACGAAGTCGTCCGTCGTAAAGAAGCCAAGAAGAAGTAGGGCATAGCAAATGACCGACAAAAAAGTTACTCGACTGCGTCGCGCTCGCAAAGCACGCCTGAAAATGCACGAGCTAGAAGTCGTGCGTCTCTGCGTGTTCCGCTCGTCGCAGCACATCTACGCCCAGGTCATTTCGGCCGACGGCAACAAAGTCCTGGCAAGTGCCTCGACTTTGGATAAAGAACTGCGTGATGGCGCCACTGGCAACATCGACGCGGCCACTAAGGTTGGCCAGCTGGTCGCTACGCGTGCAAAAGCCGCTGGCGTCTCGCAGGTGGCTTTCGACCGCTCTGGCTTCAAGTACCACGGTCGCGTCAAGGCGCTGGCTGATGCTGCTCGTGAAGCTGGGCTGGAGTTCTAAGTTATGTCAAATAACGACCAAAAGCGCGACGAAGGCTACATTGAGAAGCTGGTTCAAGTTAACCGCGTAGCCAAAACCGTTAAAGGCGGCCGTATCTTCACTTTCACCGCGTTGACCGTGGTGGGTGATGGTAAAGGGCGCGTTGGCTTCGGCCGTGGCAAGTCGCGTGAAGTGCCTGCTGCGATCCAGAAGGCAATGGAAGCTGCTCGCCGCAACATGATCCAAGTTGATCTGAACGGCACTACGCTGCAGTACGCAATGAAGTCTGCCCATGGCGCTTCGAAGGTGTACATGCAGCCTGCTTCTGAAGGTACCGGTATCATCGCAGGCGGCGCTATGCGTGCAGTCCTCGAAGTTGCTGGCGTTCAGAACGTTCTGGCCAAGTGCTACGGCTCGACTAACCCGGTAAACGTGGTTCACGCCACTTTCAAAGGTTTGAAAGCTATGCAGTCTCCTGAATCCATTGCCGCCAAGCGTGGCAAAAGCGTCAAGGAGATCTTCTGATCATGGCTACCGTAAAAGTTACGCTGATCAAAAGCATGACCGGCCGCATCCCTAACCACAAATTGTGCGTTAAGGGTTTGGGTCTGCGTCGCATCGGTCACACTGTAGAAGTACTTGATACTCCCGAGAATCGCGGGATGATCAACAAGGCTTACTACATGCTGCGTGTCGAGGGTTAATCGATGAAACTCAATGATCTGAGTCCAGCGCCGGGTTCCCGTCGCGAAAAGCATCGTCCGGGCCGTGGTATCGGTAGTGGTTTGGGCAAGACCGGTGGCCGTGGCCACAAAGGTCAGTCCTCCCGCTCCGGTGGCACCATTGCTCCAGGCTTTGAAGGCGGTCAACAGCCGCTGCATCGTCGCCTGCCGAAATTCGGTTTCGTTTCCCTGAAAGCCATGGATCGCGCAGAAGTGCGTCTGTCCGAGTTGGCTAAAGTGGAAGGCGACATCGTCACTGTGCAGTCCTTGAAAGATGCCAACGTGATCAACGTCAACGTTCAGCGTGTGAAAATCATGCTGTCCGGCGAAGTTACTCGCGCTGTCACCATCGGAAAGGGAATCGGCGCCACCAAAGGTGCGCGTGCGGCTATCGAAGCAGCTGGCGGCAAGTTCGAGGAATAAATGGCTAAGCAAGGTGCTCTCTCTGCGCTCGGCAAAGGCGGTATGTCTGAACTCTGGGCTCGTCTGCGTTTTCTGTTCCTGGCGATTATCGTCTACCGAATAGGCGCACACATCCCGGTTCCAGGTATCAACCCGGACCGACTCGCGGACCTGTTTCGACAGAATGAGGGGACCATTCTTAGCTTGTTCAACATGTTTTCCGGCGGTGCGCTGGAACGGATGAGCATTTTTGCACTGGGGATCATGCCGTACATTTCGGCATCGATCATCATGCAACTGATGACCGCCGTCAGCCCTCAGTTGGAACAGTTGAAGAAGGAAGGTGAAGCTGGCCGTCGCAAGATCAGCCAGTACACCCGCTACGGCACTGTCGTACTCGCCCTGGTTCAAGCTATCGGTATGTCCGTTGGCTTGGCAGGGCAGGGTATTGCGTTCACTGCTGACTTTAGCTTCTATTTCGTTGCGGTATCCACGTTTGTGGCTGGTGCGATGTTTATGATGTGGCTGGGTGAGCAGATCACTGAGCGTGGTGTTGGTAACGGTATCTCGATGTTGATTTTCGCAGGTATCGTCGCCGGTCTTCCGAGAGCGATCGGGCAGTCTTTCGAGTCTGCGCGTCAGGGTGATATCAATATCTTCGCCCTGGTTGCCATCGGTTTGCTGGCAGTAGCGATTATCGGTTTCGTGGTGTTCATTGAGCGTGGTCAGCGTCGTATTGCTGTTCACTACGCCAAGCGTCAGCAGGGCCGCAAGGTCTTTGCTGCGCAGACTAGCCACTTGCCGCTGAAGGTGAACATGGCCGGTGTTATTCCGGCCATTTTCGCGAGCAGCATTTTGCTGTTCCCGGCTTCGTTGGGTGCCTGGTTCGGCCAGTCTGAAGGTATGGGCTGGTTGCAGGACATCTCGCAGTCGATCGCTCCTGGTCAGCCGTTGAATATTCTGCTGTTTAGTGCAGGGATTATTTTCTTCTGCTTCTTCTATACGGCGTTGATGTTCAATCCGAAAGACGTAGCGGAAAACCTGAAGAAGTCCGGTGCCTTTATTCCGGGCATCCGTCCAGGTGAGCAGTCTGCGCGCTACATTGATGGCGTTCTGACTCGCTTGACCATGTTCGGTGCTCTTTACATGACGGCCGTGTGCCTGCTGCCCCAGTTCTTGGTGGTTGCAGCAAACGTACCGTTCTACCTTGGCGGGACCTCGTTGCTGATCGTCGTCGTGGTTGTGATGGACTTCATGTCCCAAGTACAATCGCACCTCGTTTCGCACCAGTACGAATCCCTGATGAAGAAAGCCAACCTGAAGGGTTACGGCAGCGGCATGTTGCGCTGAGTACCTGTAAGGTTCGAGGAGTTGGTGATGAAAGTTCGTGCATCGGTGAAAAAGCTGTGCCGTAACTGCAAGATTATTCGCCGCGAAGGTGTTGTTCGAGTAATTTGCAGCGCGGAACCGCGTCACAAACAGCGCCAAGGCTGAGTGTGATTGTGCTTCAAGCCCGGCAGCTAGTGCGCTGCCGGGTTGATTATTTGTTATTACAGCGATATTATCTCGCGCCCTATTTCTTGGCTTCCGGGGCGTAGGTAGCTGTCAATTGGAGTCCCACTGAATGGCCCGTATTGCAGGCGTTAACATTCCAGATAACAAGCATACTGTTATCTCGCTGACCTACATCTATGGTGTTGGTCGCACTTCTGCACAGAAGATCTGTGCAGTGACTGGGGTAAACCCAGCCGCAAAGATCAAAGATCTGAGCGACGAGCAGATTGAACAGCTGCGTGGCGAAGTGGCGAAGTTCACCACTGAAGGTGACCTGCGTCGCGAAATCAACATGAAAATCAAGCGTTTGATGGACCTCGGTTGCTATCGCGGTCTGCGTCATCGTCGTGGTCTTCCAGTGCGCGGTCAGCGTACCAAGACTAACGCGCGTACCCGTAAAGGTCCGCGTAAGCCGATCCGCAAGTAATCGCCCCAGCGAATCGACAGGAAATTAATCATGGCTAAACCTGCTGCTCGTCCTCGTAAAAAAGTCAAAAAGACAGTGGTTGATGGTATCGCCCACATCCACGCGTCTTTTAACAACACAATCGTGACCATCACCGACCGTCAAGGTAACGCTCTTTCTTGGGCTACCTCCGGTGGTTCGGGTTTCCGCGGTTCCCGCAAGTCCACCCCGTTTGCTGCTCAAGTAGCTGCTGAACGTGCTGGTCAAGCTGCGCTGGAATACGGCCTGAAAAACCTCGACGTCAATGTCAAAGGTCCAGGCCCAGGTCGTGAATCTGCAGTCCGCGCTTTGAACGGCTGTGGCTACAAGATCGCCAGCATCACCGACGTGACGCCAATCCCGCACAACGGGTGCCGTCCGCCGAAGAAGCGCCGCGTGTAATCCAGGAGATTGTAAAGAATGGCTCGTTACATTGGTCCAAAATGCAAACTCGCTCGTCGCGAAGGCACCGATCTCTTCTTGAAGAGCGGCGTGCGCGCGATCGAATCGAAGTGCAACATCGAAGCAGCACCTGGTATCCACGGCCAACGCCGCGGTCGCCAGTCCGATTACGGCACCCAACTGCGTGAAAAGCAGAAGGTCCGTCGTATCTACGGCGTTCTCGAGCGTCAATTCAGCGGTTACTACAAAGAAGCTGCTGGCAAGAAAGGTGCAACTGGCGAAAACCTGTTGCAACTGCTCGAATGCCGTCTGGACAACGTTGTATACCGTATGGGTTTTGGCTCTACTCGTGCCGAATCCCGTCAGCTGGTATCGCACAAATCCGTCAGCGTTAACGGTCAGACCGTAAACGTGCCGTCGTACCAGGTTCGTGCTGGTGACGTGGTCGCGATTCGCGAGAAAGCAAAGAACCAACTTCGCATTGTCCAAGCTCTCGATCTGTGTGCCCAGCGTGGCCGCGTAGAATGGGTAGAAGTAGACACTGAGAAGAAGTCGGGCGTTTTCAAGAACGTTCCTGCTCGCAGTGATCTGTCCGCCGACATCAACGAAAGCCTGATTGTCGAGCTCTACTCCAAGTAAGGGCTAGAAAATAGGTGCATCCATGCAGATTTCGGTAAATGAGTTCCTGACACCCCGCCATATTGATGTGCAGGTTGTCAGTCCAACCCGCGCCAAGATCACTCTCGAGCCTCTCGAGCGTGGTTTTGGCCACACCCTGGGCAACGCGCTGCGACGCATCCTGTTGTCCTCAATGCCCGGCTGTGCAGTAGTCGAGGCCGAGATTGACGGTGTGCTCCACGAGTACAGCGCCATCGAAGGTGTACAGGAAGACGTAATTGAAATCCTGTTGAACCTTAAAGGTCTGGCTATCAAGCTGCACGGCCGTGACGAAGTTACGCTGACCTTGTCGAAGAAGGGTTCGGGGGTGGTTACCGCTGCCGATATTCAGCTGGATCATGATGTCGAGATCGTTAACCCCGATCACGTAATCGCTAACCTGGCGTCTAACGGCGCCCTGAACATGAAGCTCACCGTAGCTCGTGGTCGTGGTTATGAACCGGCAGACTCGCGTCAGAGCGATGAAGACGAAAGCCGCAGCATTGGTCGCTTGCAGCTTGACTCTTCGTTCAGCCCGGTTCGCCGTATCGCATACGTGGTGGAAAACGCCCGTGTCGAGCAGCGTACTAACCTGGACAAGCTGGTTATTGATCTGGAAACCAACGGTACCCTGGATCCTGAAGAGGCAATCCGCCGTGCTGCAACCATTCTGCAACAGCAGTTGGCTGCGTTCGTCGACCTCAAAGGTGACAGTGAACCAGTGGTTGTTGAGCAGGAAGACGAGATTGATCCGATCCTGCTTCGCCCGGTTGACGATCTGGAACTGACTGTACGTTCGGCTAACTGCCTTAAGGCGGAAAACATCTACTACATCGGTGACCTGATTCAGCGCACCGAAGTAGAGCTGTTGAAGACTCCGAACCTTGGCAAGAAATCCTTGACTGAAATCAAGGACGTTCTGGCCTCCCGCGGTCTGTCCCTCGGCATGCGCCTCGACAACTGGCCGCCTGCAAGTCTTAAGAAGGACGACAAGGCGACTGCCTGATCGTCGTAATCACCGAACGTTGTGTTTGGTAAGGAATGAACCATGCGTCATCGTAAAAGTGGTCGTCACCTGAGCCGCACTAGCTCGCACCGCAAGGCCATGTTTCAAAACATGGCAGTGTCGCTGTTCGAGCACGAGCTGATCAAAACTACACTGCCGAAAGCTAAAGAACTGCGTCGCGTTGCTGAGCCGCTGATCACTTTGGCCAAGACAGACAGCCTGGCTAACCGCCGTCTGGCTTTCGACCGTACTCGTTCGAAAGCTATCGTTGGTAAGCTCTTCAACGACCTGGGCAAGCGTTACGCTACCCGTGAGGGTGGCTACCTGCGCATCCTCAAGTGCGGTTTCCGCACTGGCGACAACGCGCCTATGGCGTACGTCGAGTTGGTTGATCGTCCTGCCGGTGGTGAAGCTGTATCCGCTGAGTAAGACGTCAGTCTGAAACGAAGAACCGGGCCTAGTGCCCGGTTTTTTGTGCCTGAAAGAAACGCATCGTTTATACAAGCTTCCCCGCGGTTTATGCCGTCATTATGCGAGCGGGGTTGTTGGTAGTATTTTTCTATTGATGCCTACAAATTAATGAATTTGTAGGCATGGTGACCAATGGTCAATACTCCCTCCCAAGCCGATTAGCCGGCAGTTCCAGAACTGACAGAGGAAGAAGATCGCATGAGCCAAAGTAAAACGCTTACGACCGCCAGTGGCGCTCCTGTCGCCGATAACCAGAATTCCCGTTCTGCCGGTCCTCGTGGTCCGCTGCTGCTTGACGACTTTCACCTGATCGAGAAGCTTGCCCACTTCAACCGTGAAAATATCCCTGAGCGCCGCGTACACGCCAAAGGTTCGGGTGCTTACGGTACGTTCACCGTAACTCGGGACATCAGCGAGTACACCAGCGCCAAACTGTTTGAAGCTGTCGGCAAGCAAACTCCAACCTTCCTGCGGTTTTCCACCGTGGGCGGTGAGCGCGGTTCTGCTGATACCGAGCGCGATCCACGTGGTTTTGCGCTGAAGTTCTACACCGAAGAAGGCAACTGGGACATCGTCGGCAACAACACGCCAGTGTTCTTCATCCGCGATCCTTTGAAGTTCCCCGACTTTATTCACACCCAAAAACGTCTGCCGCAAAGCAATCTGAAAAGCGCACAGATGATGTGGGACTTCTGGTCGCATTCGCCTGAGGCGTTGCACCAGGTCACCATTCTGTTCTCGGATCGCGGCATTCCTGATGGCTATCGCCACATGCACGGCTTCGGCAGTCACACCTACAGTCTGATCAGCGCCAATGGCGAACGTCACTGGGTGAAATGGCACTACAAGACCATGCAGGGGATTAAAAACCTGGCGCCAGCAGACGCCGCACGTTTGGCCGGTACCGACCCTGATTACGCACAACGTGATCTGTTCGGCGCGATTGAGCGCGGTGATTTTCCGAAATGGCGCGTGTGCATCCAGATCATGACTGAGGCTCAGGCCGCAGCGCACTACGAGAACCCGTTTGACGTGACCAAAACCTGGTCGCAGAAAGAGTTTCCGCTGATCGAAGTGGGTGAGTTGGAGCTAAACCGCAACCCGCAGAACTATTTTGCGGAAGTTGAGCAAGCGGCGTTCGGGCCGAGCAACATGGTCCCGGGTGTCGGTTTGTCGCCTGACCGCATGCTTCAAGGTCGAGTGTTCGCTTACGCAGATGCTCATCGCTACCGCATTGGCACCAACCACCAGCAATTGCCGGTGAACGCGCCTCGCAACGCGGTGAACAGCTATCAGCGCGATGGTTCGATGGCCTTTGGCAGCAATGGTGGTGCGACACCTAACTACGAGCCGAACAGCTACGTTGACTCGCCGAAACAAGCGCCTCGCTATGCAGAACCCGCGATGGCCCTAAGTGGGGCGGCTGATCGTTACGATCATCGCGAAGATACCGACTATTACAGCCACGCCGGCGCGCTGTTCCGTCTGATGAGTGATGAGCAGAAAGCCCTGCTGGTCAACAACATTGCTGGCGCCATGGGCGGCGTCTCCAGCGACGTGATTGATCGTCAATTGCAGCATTTCTTCAGGGCCGACCCGGCGTATGGAGAAGCAATCGCAACGGTGTTGGGCGTACACCTTAACGAAGTCTAAACGATAAGCAGAACCGCCCTCATTTGGGCGGTTTTTACGTTATTTAAACCATTTTTCTCAGAATATCTTCGCTTTTATCGCGCATGCAGAGTGACCAAACAGTCTGCTTGGTTCAAACTACAGACTTTCAAGCAGGGAGATGTAGGGCGATGCAAGGCCACCCAGACGTAATCGATTACCTCAACACATTGCTGACCGGCGAACTGGCAGCACGTGATCAATATTTCATCCATTCGCGGATGTACGAGGACTGGGGTTTTACCGAGCTCTACGAACGTATCAACCATGAGATGGAAGAAGAGGCGCAGCACGCTGACGCCCTGATGCGCCGGATCCTCATGCTCGAAGGCACACCGCGCATGCGTCCGGACGACCTGGATGTGGGCACGACAGTGCCTGACATGCTCGCCGCTGATCTGCGTCTGGAATACAAAGTCCGCGCCGCACTCTGCAAGGGCATCGAGCTTTGCGAGCTGCACAAGGACTACGTCAGCCGCGAGATGCTGCGTGTTCAACTGAAAGACACCGAAGAAGATCACACCTACTGGCTCGAGAAGCAGTTGGGGCTGATCAAGTTGATCGGTCTGGAGAATTACCTGCAATCGCAGTTCTGATTCCGCCGACTACAAAAAAAGGCCCCTGTCACCGATGAAGTGACAGGGGCTTTTTCTTGGGCCTGATTCAGGCTTTGTCGCGAGCCAGCAGCGGCTTGAGGTAGAAGCCGGTGTGAGATTGCGTCATCTCTGACACTTCTTCCGGCGTACCGACGGCAATGATCTGGCCGCCCTTGGAACCGCCTTCCGGCCCCAGGTCCACTAACCAGTCCGCGGTCTTGATCACGTCCAGGTTGTGCTCGATCACCACCACCGTGTTGCCGTGGTCGCGCAATCGATGCAATACGTCGAGCAGCTGCTGAATATCCGCGAAGTGCAGGCCTGTCGTCGGCTCATCGAGGATATACAGCGTCTTGCCGGTATCGCGCTTGGACAGTTCGCGGGACAGCTTCACCCGTTGGGCTTCACCACCAGAAAGCGTGGTTGCTGACTGCCCGAGCTTGATGTACGACAAACCCACATCCATCAACGTCTGAAGCTTGCGCGCCAGGGCCGGAACCGCGTCGAAGAACACCCGTGCTTCCTCGATCGTCATCTCGAGGGTTTCGTGGATGTTCTTGCCCTTGTACTTGATCTCCAGAGTCTCGCGGTTGTAGCGCTTGCTCTTGCAGACGTCGCACGGGACATAGATGTCCGGCAGGAAATGCATTTCCACCTTGATCAGACCGTCGCCCTGACACGCTTCGCAACGTCCGCCCTTCACGTTGAAGGAGAAGCGTCCAGGACCATAACCTCGGGAGCGGGACTCCGGCACACCGGCGAACAGTTCGCGAATCGGTGTAAACAGCCCGGTATAGGTTGCCGGGTTGGAGCGCGGCGTTCGACCGATCGGGCTCTGGTCGATGTCGACAACCTTATCCAGATGCTCCAGACCTTTGATGCTGTCGTGAGCGGCCGCTTCGAGCGTGGTCGCTCCGTTCAATGCCGTAGCGCTAAGGGGGAACAGGGTGTTGTTGATCAGCGTCGACTTGCCCGAGCCGGACACACCGGTCACGCAGGTCAGCAGGCCGATCGGAATGTCCAGATCGACATCGCGCAAGTTGTTGCCACGGGCGCCCTTGAGGGAAAGCGACAACTTCTTGTTACGCGGCGTGCGTTTGGCCGGAACTGCAATCTTCACCCGGCCCGACAAGTACTTGCCGGTCAACGAATCAGGGTGAGCCATGACCTCGGCCGGCGTGCCTTCGGCGACGATATGCCCGCCGTGTACACCTGCCCCCGGACCGATATCCACGACGTAGTCGGCCAGGCGAATCGCATCTTCATCGTGCTCGACCACGATCACTGTGTTGCCGATATCCCGCAGGTGCTTGAGGGTGCCGAGCAGCCGGTCGTTGTCCCGCTGGTGCAAACCAATTGATGGTTCGTCGAGGATGTACAGGACGCCAACCAGGCCGGCGCCGATCTGGCTGGCCAGACGGATACGCTGCGCTTCGCCACCGGACAGCGTGTCGGCACTGCGATCCAGCGACAAATAGTCCAGGCCAACGTTGACCAGGAACTGCAGTCGCTCGCGAATTTCCTTGAGAATCTTGTCGGCAATTTCACCGCGACGGCCAGTGAGTTTCAGCACGCCAAAATATTCACAGGCATCGCCAATCGGCAGATTGGTCACCGCCGGCAGCGTCTTCTCTCCCACCCACACATGCCGCGCCTCTCGACGCAGGCGAGTACCACGACAGTCCGGGCAAGATTGAGTGCTGAGGAACTTGGCCAGCTCTTCACGCACCGAGGCGGACTCGGTTTCACGGTAGCGACGTTCCAGATTCGGCACGATGCCTTCGAACGGGTGCGAACGTTTGACGATGTCGCCGCGGTCGTTCAAGTATTTGAAGTCGACGTTCTGCGAACCGCTGCCGTGCAGGATGAACTTCTGCTGATCGGCCGATAGCTCGTTGAACGGCACTTCCAGGCTGAACTTGTAGTGCGAAGCCAGCGAGCCGAGCATCTGGAAGTAATAGACGTTGCGCCGATCCCAGCCACGAATCGCGCCCTCGGCCAGCGTCAGTTCACCATTGACCAATCGCTTGATGTCGAAGAACTGCTTCACCCCCAGACCATCGCAAGTCGGGCACGCGCCAGCCGGGTTGTTGAAGGAGAACAGCTTGGGTTCCAGCTCGCTGATGGCATGACCGCAGATCGGGCAGGCGAAGCGCGCGGAGAAGATGATTTCTTCGCCGGGCTCGTCGTCCATCGGTGCCACCAGGGCGATGCCGTCCGCGAGCTTCAAAGCGGTCTCGAACGACTCGGCCAGGCGCTGTTGCAGGTCGGCGCGCACCTTGAAGCGGTCGACCACGACATCGATCGAGTGCTTCTTCTGCTTGTCCAGTTTAGGCAACTCGTCCAGCTCGCAGAGCCTGCCGTTGACCCTGGCTCGCACAAAGCCTTGGGCGCGCAGTTCTTCGAACACCGAAAGGTGTTCGCCTTTACGCTCGCGGATCACCGGGGCCAGCAGCATCAGTTTGCTGCCCTCCGGTTGGGCGAGGACCAGGTCGACCATCTGGCTAACGGTCTGGGCTTCCAGCGGAATGTCGTGGTCCGGGCAACGCGGAATACCCACGCGAGCGTAAAGCAGGCGCAGGTAATCGTAGATTTCTGTGATGGTGCCGACCGTCGAGCGCGGGTTGTGCGAGGTCGATTTCTGCTCGATGGAAATGGCTGGCGACAAACCTTCGATGGTGTCGACGTCAGGCTTTTCCATCATCGACAAAAATTGCCGGGCATAGGCCGACAGCGATTCGACGTAGCGGCGCTGGCCTTCGGCGTACAGCGTGTCGAATGCCAGGGATGACTTTCCGGAGCCGGACAGGCCGGTGATGACAATCAGTTTGTCCCTGGGCAGGGTCAGGTCGATGTTCTTCAGGTTGTGGGTTCGGGCCCCACGAATCAGGATCTTGTCCAAAGTGGCCTCGCTCGGCGGGCGTCGAAAACGTAGGAGTATACGGCCAAATACTGGATGGATGCACACTATCAAATGAGCGGGTTGCAGCCTTACATGAAGAGTCTGTCATCAGAGCGCGTCAAAGCGTCGCGATATACCCCGTCAATCGATGGGACTGGTAGAATCGCCGCCGGTTCACATGAGGTTTTTCCATGCACGATCCCCACAGCGAACACATGAGCGGCAGTGAGACCCGAGCAGCAAGCGGTCTGGCCCTGGTGTTCGCCTTCCGTATGCTTGGCATGTTCATGGTGTTGCCGGTACTGGCGACCTATGGGATGGATCTGGCAGGAGCGACCCCGGCCCTTATCGGGCTGGCGATTGGCGCTTACGGCCTGACCCAGGCGATCTTTCAAATTCCTTTCGGCTTCATTTCCGACCGTATCGGCCGCCGACCGGTGATTTATCTCGGGCTGATCGTCTTCGCTCTGGGTAGCGTGCTGGCGGCCAATGCCGACTCGATCTGGGGCGTGATCGCCGGACGAATCCTGCAAGGCGCCGGAGCGATTTCTGCCGCGGTAATGGCGTTGCTGTCAGACCTGACCCGCGAGCAGCATCGGACCAAAGCCATGGCCATGATCGGCATGACGATCGGTCTGTCGTTCGCTGTCGCTATGGTTGTAGGACCGTTGCTGACCCGCGCCTTTGGCTTGTCCGGGTTGTTCCTCGCCACGGGTGGCATGGCGCTGTTCGGCATCGTGATCGTGATGTTCATGGTGCCGCGCTCTACGGGACCGTTGCAGCACCGCGAGTCCGGCGTTGCGCGCCAGGCGCTGATACCGACGCTCAAGCACCCGGACCTGCTGCGCCTGGACCTGGGTATTTTTGTGTTGCACGCGATGTTGATGTCGAGCTTCGTTGCATTGCCTTTGGCGCTGGTCGAAAAAGCCGGGTTGCCCAAAGAGCAGCACTGGTGGGTGTACCTGACAGCGCTGCTGATTTCCTTCTTCGCCATGATCCCGTTCATTATCTACGGCGAGAAAAAACGCAAAATGAAACGAGTTTTAATCGGCGCCGTCGCGACGCTGATGCTCACTGAGCTATTCTTCTGGCAGTTCGGCGATAGCTTGCGGGCTCTGGTGATCGGGACAGTGGTGTTCTTTACCGCGTTCAACTTGCTGGAAGCTTCTCTACCGTCGCTGATCAGCAAGGTTTCACCGGCAGGCGGCAAGGGCACGGCGATGGGGGTTTATTCCACCAGTCAGTTCCTCGGTTCGGCACTGGGCGGCATCCTCGGCGGCTGGTTGTTCCAGCATGGCGGTCTGTCGGTTGTGTTCCTTGGATGCGCCGGTCTGGCTGCCCTCTGGCTGGCCTTTGCTGTTACCATGCGCGAACCTCCCTACGTGACGAGCCTGCGCTTGCCGTTGTCGCCCGAGGCGATCCGCGAAGCGGGTCTGGTCGATCGCCTGAAGGCCGTCGTAGGGGTAACAGATGCAGTGATCGTCGAAGAAGAAGCGGCGATTTACATCAAATTGGACACAGAACTATTGGATCGCACCACCCTTGAACGTCTGGTGAACAACCCGGCCGGGGCAGCGTGCGTAGCCTAGGAGAACGTTATGGCCCGTGGGGTTAACAAAGTCATATTGGTCGGCACTTGCGGCCAGGATCCCGAAGTTCGCTACTTGCCTAACGGTAACGCCGTGACCAACCTGAGTCTGGCGACCAGCGAACAGTGGACCGACAAGCAAACCGGTCAGAAAGTCGAGAAGACCGAATGGCACCGTGTGTCGATGTTCGGCAAAGTTGCAGAGATCGCCGGCGAGTACCTGCGTAAAGGTTCTCAGGTCTACATCGAAGGCAAGCTGCAGACCCGCGAGTGGGAAAAAGACGGTATCAAGCGTTACACCACTGAAATCGTGGTCGACATGCAGGGCACCATGCAACTGCTGGGCGGGCGTCCACAGCAGGGCGACCAACAAGGCGGGGGCAATAATTACCAGCAGTCCGCCCCAGCCCCACGCCAACAGGCTCCGCGTCCGCAGCAGTCGGCACCGCAACAGTCGCGCCCGGCTCCACAGCAGGCCGCTCCGCAACCGGCTCCGGATTTCGACAGCTTTGATGACGATATTCCGTTCTAGACAACAGCTTTCCTGAACGGCATAAAAAAGGCCCGTAGCGCTAAACGCTACGGGCCTTTTGCTTTTCAGGGAGTTGATCAGTCCTTGGCAAACGCCAACCTATCCGCATTCACCTTCTCTTTCATGCGTATCCGTCAGCCCGGCTGCCTGAATCGGCACGATCGGGTCGTCATCGCGGTGGATGACCAAGGGCGGTACATCAAACATCTTCAAGTCCTGGGGTTCGATCACCCCGATGAGCATAGAGGTTGAAGCGTTAGCGATTGGCCGCCAGGAAGTCATCGGTGGACACCACGCTGGCATAGGCAAAACCCAGGGAGGACATGAAGGCGGCATGAACGTGGGCTGCCGGAACGGTGACGCCGTTGAACTCCAGATCACGGGAGGCACAGGCGTCGTGGATCACCGTGACGGTATAGCCCAGATCGGCAGCCGCGCGGGTGATGCCGTCGACACATATGTGGCTCATGTTGCCGACGACGACCAGTTCCTTGATGCCTTGCTCGTCGAGGATTGACTGTAGTTCGGTTTCGCGGAACGAGTTGACGAAGTGTTTGAGTACGACCGGTTCGTCGGCGCGGTTGAGGACTGTAGGGTGCAGCTTTGCGCCCTCGGAACCCGGAGTGAAAAACGGCGCTTCGTCGGAGGTGAATTCATGGCGGATGTGCACCACCGAATCAGCGGCATCGCGGAAGGCTTTGAGCAGACGAACGGCGTTGTCCGCGGCGGCGTCGGCGCCAACCAGCGGCCACTTGCCTTGGGGGAAGTAGTCGTTTTGGATATCGACTACGATGAGTGCTTGCTTGGCCATGACTGTTTCCTCGAAGTGCTGTTGGTGTGGAATGAAGTATTAGGTCTGGCGGGCCGTTCGAGGATTGCCCGCACCGACAATAGAAGGGGGAAAACTGACAATGAACGCACAAAGGCCAATCGTCGAACTGGGTGTGCTGATCTATCCCGGTGCGCAGATGGCGGCGGTGCACGGGTTGACGGACTTGTTCGGGGTGGCGAACCGGATTGCCGCCGAGCATCAGGCGGCGCAATTGCCGTTGCTGCGGGTCAGCCATTGGCAGGTTGATGGTGATCAGGCGCCCGAGCGGGTTTATGACAGTCATCCCGCTCCGGACGGCGCGTTGATGGCGGTGTTGATCCCGCCGTCGATTGCCGGTTTTTCCGAAGGTCTGGCACCGCAGGGGCTGATTCGCTGGCTGCGTCAGCAACACGCCAATGGCGCGATACTCGGCGGGGTTTGTGTGGGGTCGATTCTGTTGGCCGAGAGCGGGTTACTCGACGGTCGCAGCGCCACCACCCACTGGACTTCGGCCAAAACCTTCGCCGAGCGTTACCCGGCGATCAATCTCAAGGCCGACACCCCCATTGTTGACGACGGCGACCTGATCACCACCGCCGGGCTGATGGCTTGGTCGGAGCTAGGCTTGCGTCTGGTCAACCGTCTGCTGGGGCCGAGCATTACCACCAGTACCGCGCGGTTTTTGGTGGTGGAACACAGCGACAGCGCCAGTGAATGCGGCAGCAACTTTTCGCCTATTCTTAGCCATGGAGATGCTTCGATTCTCAAGGTCCAGCATTGGCTGCAGAGCACCGGAGCGACCGATGTGTCGGTGGCGACGATGGCCGGGCGGGCAGGCCTGGAAGAGCGCACGTTCTTGCGTCGATTTCGTGTGGCAACCGGACTTAAACCCACTGAGTACTGCCAGCACCTGCGGGTCGGCAAGGCCCGGGAAATGCTGGAGTTCACCAACGGCACCATCGATCACATTGCCTGGACGGTGGGTTATCAGGATCCGGGTGCCTTTCGGGCGACGTTCAAGAAGATTACCGGGTTGGTGCCAAGTGATTACCGGACACGGTTTGGGGTGGGAGCGAGTCAGGGATGAGCCTCCGTCGTGCAAAACGCCAGAGTTGAAACCCTTGTCGTGCAGAATCAAGCGCAGATTGAAGGGGGACGCATGACCCCAGCAAATCCCAAAAAACGGGTGGTCGCCCATTCCGTGCGCCCCGAGGCTCCGTTGCACGAAGTGGAAACCAATCGTGCGCTGGCCCGTTGGCTGGCACAGATCCTGGGGCTTAAATACGGCGGCAGTTACGACCCGGCGCTGCACAACGGTTGAGACCTTTATCTGTTGCCGGGGGATTTGTGGGGCGGTTATGTCGACCATGATTTCATCTGCACCAAAGCCATAAGCCACGGGTTGCACAACAAAAATGCTCACGCTCCGGAAGGCTGGTCACCGCTGTTTTCCGAACGCGTGCGTAGCGTGGTACTCGACGGCCTCAGTGTTTTTTCCATGGAGGATGCGCGTCGTGCGGCGGAGCATCTGCTCTACAGCGGGCCGATCCGCATCAAGCCGATTCATGCCTGCGCCGGACGCGGTCAGGAAGTGATCAAAAGCCTCGACCAGTTCGATGCCATCCTCGCCAGACCCGATGCCCACGCGCTGTTTACTGAAGGCGTGGTGCTGGAGCAGGACCTGGACCAAGTGATTACCCACAGCGTCGGTCAGCGTTTTATCGGCGACACGGTGCTGAGTTATTGCGGTGATCAATACTTGACTGATTGGCGATCCGGCAGGCGCAAGTGTTCGGCCGCGCCGCGGATGAGGCTTATCCCGGTTTCTACGCCTCGCGGCGCAACTACGACATCGCCCAAGGTATGGACAGTAACGGCAAACAGCGCAGCGGCGTGCTCGAACAGTCCTGGCGGATGGGCGGTGCCAGCAGCGCCGAAGTCGCCGCCTTGCAACGCTTCGTCAACGACCCCGGGATGCATGCGATTCGCGTGTCTTCGGTCGAGACGTACATCGACCAGCCGCTGCCGGCGGACGCCATCGAGGTGTATCGCGGGCCAGCGCAAAGCAGTGACTTTCTTCTCAAGTACGTAACGGTTAAATCCTATGACGGCTAGAAGCGAAACCATTCAGATCGACATCGACGATGAGCAGATGGTCGGGACTTTTCTCAGTCCCAAATCGAAAGTGCCCGGCGTGCTCTTTGTGCACGGTTGGGGCAGCAGTCAGGAGCGGGACCTGGAACGGGCCAAAGGCATCGCCGGTTTGGGTTGCGTGTGCCTGACGTTCGATCTGCGCGGGCATACCGGCGGGGCCGGTATTGCGCTGAGTCGAGTTACGCGCGAAGACAATCTGCGCGACCTGCTGGCGGCGTATGACCGCTTGCTCGCGCACCCGGCGCTCGATACATCGGCGATTGCCGTGGTCGGCACCAGTTATGGCGGTTATCTGGCCTCGATTCTGACGTCATTGCGTCCAGTGCGCTGGCTGGCGCTGCGGGTGCCGGCGCTGTATCGCGATGATCAATGGCATACGCCCAAACGTGACCTGGACAAGCTCGATTTACGTGATTACCGCAGTAAGTTAGTGCGCGCCGACAGCAATCGTGCGCTGTATGCCTGTTCGCAATTTACCGGGGATGTGCTGCTGGTGGAGTCCGAGACTGACGACTATGTGCCCCACTCAACCATCATGAGCTACCGCGCGGCCTGTCAGCAGACTCACTCGTTGACCCACCGGATTATCGACGGCGCCGATCACGCCTTGAGTGACCCTGTTTCGCAACAGGCGTACACCTCGATCCTGGTGGGCTGGATCACCGAGATGGTAGTGGGCGAGCGGTTGAGCATCATTGAGTCGTCGTGACATTTCGGCTGTTATTGCTTCGGTTTCTTTTTGATCCGCAACGACTTGGCCTTGGCTTCCACGATCAGGTACATCACCAGGGTAATCAGTAGCGGCAGGATGAAATAGATCGCTCGATAGGCCAGCAATCCGGCCACGAGGCTGCCTCGGGACGCTTCATGTTGCAGCAGCGCCACGAACACCGCTTCAAGCACGCCAAGCCCGGCAGGAATGTGCGTGATAACCCCGGCAATCGCGCTGATCAGCAACACCCCGAGCACCAGCGGGTAATCCAGTTTGCTTGGCAACAAGGTGAAAATCACCGCCGCCATCAGTGACCAATTCAGCGCCCCGAGGGTCAGTTGCAGCACCGCCATGCGCAGGGACGGCAGGTTGATTTCCACCCCGCGTATCGCCCATTCCCGGCGCTTGGAAAACTGACACGCTGCCAGATACCCCGCACTCACCAGCAGCAGCAACACCCCCACACCTTGCAAGGCGCCGCTGCTCAGCTTCCAGCCTGGCGGCATTCGCACCAGGCCGCTGCTGAACACTGCACCGGCAATCACCATGTAACCGAACCAATTTGTCGCGAGGCTCAACCCGAGAATTTTCGCGATGTTGCCCTTGCTCACCCCAAGTCGCGAATAAAGCCGATAACGCATGGCGATACCGCCGACCCAAGCGCTCAGATTGAGGTTGAAGGCATAGCTGATAATCCCCACGGGCAGGATCTGCTTCCAGGTCAGGTCCTGGCGAATGTAGGTACGGCCGATCAGGTCGAAGCAGGCGTAAACCAGAAAACTCACCAAGGTCAGACCGGATGCGATGATCAGCGTGCGCACCTTGAAATCTGCGAGGTTGTCGAACACTTCATCCCATTCGATGCGCTGGGCAAGCATGGTAAACAGCACGATCAGCGCCAGGAAAAACAGCATTGTCAGCGGCCGTTTCCAGCGGCTCCAGCGGGATTTGGTCGGGTTGTCGGCGTGGGTCGCCGGTTGTGTCTGCGAGTGGCTCATCAGGTGTCACTCCCGGCGGAATGGGAAAAAGGTTTCAGGCGCGGTTTATGCGCCGGCAGCCAGCCGGCCCAGGCCGGAAAGTGCCGCAGAAAGTGAAACACCAGAAAGCCGACGGTCACGTGCCAGACGCGTCCGCGCGGGGCTTTGTCGGCGGACATCGCCTTGCAATGGTTGTTGCTCAGGTCTTCGAGGCGCTCGAACAGCTGGCGGTTGAAGGCGCGATCGCGGATCAACACATTGGCTTCCAGGTTCATGGACAGGCTCAACGGATCGAGGTTGCTGGAACCGACCGTGCACCAGTCCTCATCCACCAGCGCGACTTTGCCGTGCAGCGGACGCTCGCAATATTCGTGAATCTGCACGCCGGATCTGAGCAGGTAGTCATAGGTCATGCGCGCGGCGAGTTTGGCCACCAGCATATCGGGCTGACCTTGCAGGATCAGTCGTACATCGACGCCACGGCGCGCCGCGTTGCGGATCTCACGCAGCAGGCGATAGCCCGGAAAGAAGTAGGCATTGGCAATCACCACCCGCCGCTGGGCACTGCGCAGCACCTGTCGGTAAACCTCTTCGATGTCAGTCGGATGCTCGCTGTTGTCGCGGTACACCAGGCGAACCTGGCCGTCATGATCGGTGAACGCCAGTTCCGAGCGCCGTTGCCTGCGGCGTTGCCACCAGTATTTGGCGCGAGCCGGGCGACCGCATTGCAGCAAGGCGAAGTGATGGATGTCGGCCACCACCGGGCCTTGCACTTCAACGGAGTAGTCCTGCTTGGCCTCAGGACCGAAGTCAGCCAAATGGTCGGCGGAAAAGTTGATGCCGCCGATGAACGCAATCGTGCCATCGACCACCACGATCTTGCGGTGCAGGCGTCGGAACCAGTTGGTGCGGATGCCCAGGTGTTTGGGCGCCGGGTCGAAAATCTGGATGCGTACACCGGCCTCGCTCAGGGCGGTGAGGTATCCCGTGCTCAACTCACCGCAGCCAAAGCCGTCGAGACTGGCGGTGATCCGCACGCCGCGTTGAGCGGCGGCGATCAGTACTTCCTGCAGCTCATTGCCGACTTTGTCCTCGAACACAATGAAGGTTTCCAGCAGGATTTCAGTCTTCGCCTGACGCATGGCCTCGAACACCCGAGGGAAATACGCTTCGCCGTTTTCCAGCAGGTCTACGCGGTTGTTGCCTTGCCAGCCATATTCGACGTCGATGTCGCCCGGTTCGCGGATCGGCGGGGGGGTGGACAAGTGCTCCGCGTCGGTTTTATCCATCGATGGACTGCTCATAGCTCAATCTCCACCGATAGCGGTGCGTGATCGGAAAGGTGTGACCAGGGGCGCGCGGCCAGCACTTGCGCACGACTGGCCTTGAGGTTGCGCACGTAGATGCGGTCAAGGCGCAACGCTGGCAAACGTGCTGGAAAACTGCGCGCCGGTTTACCGTGGAGTTCGGCGAAAACCTCCCGTAAGCCACTGGGCTTTAGCAGTGCGTCGGCACGCTGGCGCCAGTCGTTGAAGTCTCCGGCAACGATCACCGGGGCATCGCTGGGCAGCGTTTCGAGACGCTGGGCCAGCAATGTGAGTTGTTCGGTCCGGTGGGTTTCGCGAAGGCCAAGATGCACACAAATGGCATGCACTTCCTGGCCGTCACCGGGCAGGCGCAGCACGCAATGCAGAATGCCGCGGTTCTCGTGACCGCTGATGGAAACGTCGAGGTTGTCGTGGCGAATGATCTGAAATTTCGACAGCAGTGCATTGCCATGATCGCCCGCCGGATAGACCGCATTGCGCCCATAGGCAAACTGCGGCCACAGGGTGTCGGCGAGGAATTCGTATTGCGGCATCGCCGGCCAATTGCTGTAGCGCAGGGGGTGATGCTCGTGGGTACCGTGGATTTCCTGCAAAAACACCACGTCGGCGGACACGCTGCGCACTGCTTCGCGCAATTGCGGCAGGATGAAACGCCGGTTGAGCGCGGTGAACCCCTTGTGCGTGTTGACCGTCAGCACGGTAAAGCGGCGCACGGAGGTGATGATGGGTTGCTGCTCGTCGGTGGTGCCGACCGGTTCGGAAGTGCTCATGACCGCACTCCTGCGGCGGCCAGTTCACCGGGACGGGTGGCGAGGTCTTTATCCAGATGAACGCGCGGGTCCGGCGGTTGCTGGCCGTGGAAACAGGCCTCGACCCGATCGCCCGAGCGTTTCCGCGCCTCGGGGGAGGCGGTCGGCGCCTTTGGGTAGACGCCCCCCCGCCAGGGCGTGTAGCGCCAGCCTGAAGTACCGATGTGGATCGCCGCCATGTCGCCTCCCGTCTAATGGTCTTCGGACTGCCCCTGTCTTTTGATGACTGCGGAGCGGGCGAGAAAGTTTCGACGGGACTATGGACGGTTAAGCGACGATTGAACTTGCCGGCGGTAAAGGTCAGTACGAACAACGCCACAGCGTGCAGGGCGAAGATGATTTTCTGGGCGCTGATCGGGCCGCGTTTGCGGGCGGGGGCTTGAAGATGCAAGTACCGCTCGCGATAGCACCGGAACAGGCGCCGCCGTTCTCAGGTTTCTACACTTTACGGATGACGGTTGCGCACTAAACCCGCAAAATGCAACGATTCCGGCAACTATCGACGGCATCGCCCGCAAGCGGTGTCGATAAAACCATTGTTTCAATCAGACTGGGCCTGCTGACTCTATGCAAATGCGCCTTATGTTACTGGGTGGCGGAAATGCCCTTGGGCAGGCGCTGATTCGCCTCGGTGCGGAGGAAGACATCGGCTTCCTCGCCCCGCGCCCACCGCAAGACGGTTGGGACGCCGCGACCCTGACGCAACTGCTCGACGACACCCGTCCGGACGCGTTGATCAACCTCGCCTATTACTTCGACTGGTTTCAGGCGGAGACGGTCAGCGAACAGCGCTTGGCCGGGCAGGAGCGGGCGATCGAGCGTCTGGCCGAACTGTGCCAGCATCACAACATCGTGCTGCTGCAACCGTCGAGCTATCGCGTGTTCGATGGCTCCCGGGCGACGGCCTACAGCGAAAAAGACGAACCGGTGCCCCTGGGCCTGCGCGGTCAGGCCTTGTGGCGAATCGAACAAAGCGTGCGCGCTACCTGCCCTCAACACGTGTTGCTGCGGTTCGGCTGGCTGCTGGATGACAGCCCCGACGGCATCCTCGGGCGTTTCCTCGGCCGCGCCGAACTACCTGAAGAACTGCTGATGGCTGACGACCGTCGGGGCAATCCGACGCCGGTGGATGACGCGGCCCGGGTGATCATCTCGGTCCTCAAACAACTCGATTGCTCGGCGCCGCTGTGGGGCACCTACCATTACGCCGGGCATGAGGCGACCACGCCGCTGGCACTTGGGCAGGCGATCCTCACCGAAGCACGCGCTCTGCATCCGCTGGCCATCGAAGCGCCGACCGCCCAGGCTCACGCCGCGCGACCGGACGCCGCCGAAGAACCGCAACACGCGGTGCTGGCCTGCAAGAAAATTCTGCACACTTTCGGGATCAAGCCCCGCGCCTGGCGTGCGGCACTCCCGGGCTTACTGGATAGGTTTTATCGCCATGGCTGACGGCCCTGTTTTAATCACCGGCGGCGCCGGTTTCATCGGCTCGCACCTCACCGATGCCTTACTCGCCAAGGGCCATTCGGTGCGCATCCTCGATGACCTCTCCACCGGCAAACGCAGCAACTTGCCGCTGGACCATCCCGGCGTCGAACTGATCGTGGGCGATGTCGCCGACGCCGCGCTGGTAGCGAAGGCGATGATCGGTTGCAGCGCTGTGGCGCACCTGGCCGCGGTGGCGTCGGTGCAGGCGTCGGTGGATGATCCGGTGAAGACCCACCAGAGCAATTTCATTGGTTCGTTGAGTGTCTGCGAAGCCATGCGCCAGACGGGCGTCAAGCGGGTGCTGTACGCGTCCAGCGCAGCGGTCTACGGCAACAATGGCGAAGGCGAGTCGATCGACGAAGACACGCCCAAGTCGCCGTTGACGCCCTACGCTTCGGACAAATTGGCGAGCGAGTATTACTTCGATTTCTACCGTCGTCAGCATGGTCTGGAACCCGTGGTGTTCCGCTTCTTCAACATCTTCGGCCCGCGCCAGGATCCGTCCTCGCCGTACTCCGGGGTGATCAGCATTTTCAGCGAGCGCGCGCAGAAGGGCCTGCCGATCACGGTGTTCGGTGACGGTGAGCAGACTCGCGATTTCCTCTACGTCGAAGACCTGGTCGACTTGCTGGTGCAAGCCATCGAGAAACCGCAGGTCGAAGTCGGCGCGGTCAATGTCGGCTGGAACCAGGCCACGACCCTCAAGCAAATGCTTGAAGCCCTTGAAGCGGTGGTCGGTCAATTGCCGCCGGTGAGCTATGCCCCGGCGCGCTCCGGTGACATCCGCCACTCGCGAGCGAACAATCAGCGTTTGCTGGAGCGCTTTACCTACCCGGAGCAGACACCGATGCGTGTCGGCCTGGCGCGGTTATTGGGACGCTGAGTTTTTCACGGCCATGAAAAAGGCGCCTGTCGAGGCGCCTTTTTTGTGCGGCAATTTTAGAACTTGTAACCCAAACCAACCATGTAGATGAACGGGTCTACGTCCACATCGACCTTGGCGCGAGTGCCTTGTGCCACTGCATTGTTTTCCACCGTCGCGGTGGTGTCGATGTCGATGTAACGCACTTGGGCGTTGATCATGATGGTGTCGGTCAACATGTAGTCGGCGCCCACCTGGAACGCCATGCCCCAGGAGTTATCCGCCTTGAAGTTGCTGAAACCGTTGGCGCTGGCTTCGCTGCCAACGTGCTCGTCGTAGATCCAGGTGTAGTTGATGCCGGCGCCGACATATGGCTGGAACGCGGACTTGCCGTCCAGTGGGTAGTACACAATGCTCAGCGTCGGTGGCAGGTGTTTCAGCGTACCGAGTTTGCCGTTGGCTGCGCCCAGGGCGGTGCCTTTGATCTTCACGTCATGCTCGAACGGTGAGGCCGCCAACAGCTCGATCCCCCAGTGGCTGTTGAGCATGTAAGCGAAGTTCAGACCCAGTTGCGTGTCGCTGCTCATGGTGGCCTTGCCACCCAGATCGGCACCCTTCAGCGGACCTTGATCAACCTTGACGCTGGAGCTGTCGGCTTTCGGGTTGACGGTGATTGCACCGGCACGAACGATGATATCGCCGGCGTCGTGGGCGTAGGCTAGCGGTGCTGCGAGCGCGAGGGCAAACAGCGAAGCGCTGAGCAAAGACTTGTGCATGGAGAGCTCCAAAGGACGTTAAAAATGTTCGATGTCCAATGGTACGCAGGCGTCTGGTACGCGCTTTTGACTCAGCTCAATGAAACAGTGGGGGGGCGTCATTCACTCCGGCAGCTCATACACATAAATTTTGTCAGCCTGCATCTGATACCCGGCATCCGCCAGTTCGCTGGTCGAGGCCTTGACCTGCAATGCACCCTCAATCCAGTACGGCTGATACAACTCGTCGAGCTTCACACCCACCTCGCTTTTGACATGCACGATCTGGTTCGATGGCGGTGGCGGCACGTGGATGCAGGCGCCGAAGTAAGGCACCAGCAGAAACTCCGTGGTGCGACCTTCTTCACTCACTTCCAGCGGCACGATGTAGCCCGGCAGTCGAATGCTTTGGCCGTCGAGACTTTTCACCACCGGTGCATCAGGCAAGTCTTGCGTGGCCGCTGGCGCCGATTCGGCGGCCAACGCGCTACCCATCTGCGACAGGTCGTGCAGCGGCGTCATGTTCGGCACTTCCGGCGCTGCGTCCGGCGGGATCATTTGCGACCAGGTCAGGTCTTTCGGTTCTGCCGCCCATAGGGGCAAGGCGACCAGCATCAACAGCGCAAGCACAGCGCGGGGCATGTTCAACGTCCTCATAAACGGATCGACAGGCCATCGGCCAAGGATTGGCGATAGGCACGCCAGGCCGGCACGCTGCCCATCAGCAACGCGGCGATCAGGATGCCACCGAGCAGCGTCCATTCATATTCGCTCGGCCAGGCCAGCGGCAGGTACAAGCCGTAATTCGCCTGCACATAGCCTTGAGCCGCCGCGATGCCCACATACAGCAGCGCCACACCGGCAATCACGCCCGACAGTGCCAGGGCAAACGCCTCCAGCACCAACAAGGTCGCGATGTGCCACGGTCGGGCACCCACCGAACGCAGAATCGCCATCTCCCGACGGCGTTCGTTGAGACTGGTGAGGATCGCCGTGAGCATGCCGATCAACCCGG
The DNA here is from genome assembly GCF_054330215.1 of Pseudomonas sp. Ma2-10. NCBI lineage: Bacteria > Pseudomonadati > Pseudomonadota > Gammaproteobacteria > Pseudomonadales > Pseudomonadaceae > Pseudomonas > Pseudomonas sp. Ma2-10. The sequence continues at coordinate 53,063 of NZ_JBTEYL010000023.1, forward strand.
TCAGCACCACGAACAGCGAGACCACGAACAAAGCTTTTTCCGCCGTACTCATCAAACTCCACAGCTCTTGCAACGCCACGCCCGGCAGGATCGCCAGCATCGGTTCACCCCGGAATTCGTTGATCTCACGCTGCAGCGCGAAGGTCGAAATCTTGCTGTTGAGGCCCAGCATGAACGCGGTGATCGCCTGCGGGGTCAGGTCCATGTTACGTGCCTGGTCTGCAGTGATCCGGCCGTTGCCGCGCGCCGGCACGCCGTTGTGCCAGTCGATGTGAATCGCTTCCATGCCGCCGAGGCTGATATGCAACGTGCGGTCCACCGGGGTGCCGGTGCGTTTGAGAATACCGACCACGGAGAACGGCTTGTCGTCGTGCTTGACCAGGCTGATCACCGCCACGCCGTGGGCCAGTACCAGTTTGTCACCGAGTTTGTAGTGCAACGCGTCGGCCACTTCGGCACCGAGTACCACTTCAAACGGGTCAGTAGCGAAGGCGCGGCCGTCGGCCAGTTCCAGGTGTTGCTGATGACCGTATTGGTAATGCTCGAAGTACGCCTCGGTGGTGCCCATCACCCGGTAACCGCGATGGGAGTCGCCCAGGGACATCGGGATTGCCCACTTCACTTTCGGGTGGTGGGCAAAGTGTTCGAAGCTGTCCCAACGAATGTTATTGGTGGCGTTGCCGATGCGGAACACTGAGTACAACAACAGGTTCACCGAGCCGGAACGGGCGCCGACGATCAGGTCGGTGCCGCTGATGGTGCTGGCAAAACTGGCCCTGGCTTCGGTGCGCACCCGTTCGACGGCCAACAGCAGGCAGACCGACAGGGCAATGGCAAACGCGGTGAGGATTGCGGTGAAGCGGCGGTTAGCCAGGCTGGCCATGGCTAGACGAAACAAATACATCTCAGACCTCGGACGGGGTGGCGGCGCGATTGAGATCGGCCAGCGACAGGTGGCGATCGAACAGCGGTGCGAGGCTCTGGTCATGGCTGACAAACAACAGGCTCGACCCGGCTTCGCGACATTCGGCGAACAGCAGGCGAATGAAATTCTCGCGGGCGTCGTAATCCAGGGCCGAAGTCGGTTCGTCGGCGATGACCAGTTCCGGCTGACCGATCAACGCGCGCGCAGCGGCAACCCGTTGCTGCTGGCCGATGGACAGCGAATCGGCGCGGCGGCCGAGCAGGTTTCGATCGTTCAAACCCAGGTGGGCGAGGAGGGTGGTCGCCGCCTGATCGACGCTGCCGTGACGCTGGATCGCCCTTTGAGCGCGCACTTTGGAGAAGTGGCAGGGCAACTCAACGTTCTCGCGCACCGAGAGAAACGGCAGCAAGTTGAACTGCTGGAAGATGTAGCCGGTGTGATCGACCCGGAAATGGTCGCGGGCGCCGGCAGAGAGTTCGGTCAGTTCCTGGCCGAGCAAGCGAATGCTGCCGCGATCGGGCTTCTGCACACCGCCCAGCAGGCCTAGCAGAGTGGTCTTGCCGCTACCGCTGGGACCTTTGAGGAACAGGGTCTCGCCAGGCATAAGGCGAAACACCGGGATATCCAGCAGCGGCGGATGACCGGGCCAGCTGAAGCCCAGGTCGGACAGTTCGATGAGTGCTTGGGTCATGTGAGCCAATGTCTGTGAGAGTGTCAGAATTTCAGGGCGGCGGCCTTGGCCGTCACTTCTACACCTTGTTGGCCGCTCGAGCTGATCAGTTGTATCTGAATCTTCTGGGTCGCCGGGAAGGTGTTGAAGATGTTCGCCAGGTCCAGGGTTTTCAGTGCGCCCGGTGCCGAGCACCGGAATTGATAATGAGCGTGGATTTCGCTGTGGTCGTGGTGATGCTCATCCTTGCCTTCCGCATCGTGATCATCATCGGCATCGGGCTTGTCGCCGAACAACGGACTTTCCAGTTCCTGAGTCGCCATCACGCAACCCGCGGCTTTCGGCAGGTTGAACAGCACCAGCGGTTTCTCTAGCTGCGCACGAACGGCGGCGACTTTGGCTTTGTCGGCGTCGGAGGTGGCGGCGTGTTCGAACCCCACCAGGTTCATCGCCGGGCTTTCCAGTTCCAGCTCCAGGGTTTGACCATCCAATGCCGCGTTCAGGCGACTGACGCCATGTTCGTGGGCGCCGAGGCTGCCGTGCTCATGATCATGTTCATCGGCAGCGTGGGCGACAGCCAGCGGTAACAGGGCAAATGGCAGAGCGAGAAGCAGACGGCGCATGGCGGGTCTCCGAAAAGTAAAATGAAGAGTTTGTTATGTGATCTTATAACGTAAGCGCCGAGAGTTTGACCGCCTGCTTGGCGTTGCACAAGTCCCATGGGAGCATGCACGTCAGAAATGTGCTGGAGCAGACTTATGTTGCGTATACGCGGAAGCATCGGCGACTGGCCGGTGGATTTGACGCTGGAGATGGATGACGGTGACTGGGCACGGCTCGGCGCGCAGTTGCAGGTGGTGAAGCCAGAGGCCAGCGCCGCACCGGCAAAACCGATCAATCAGGATGATGCGCTGTGGCAGATCGCCAAAGATTTGCTGCGCAAGGCCGGGCAATTGAGCGGGCCGGATTTGCTGGATCAGTTGGAAGGGCTGACCGGCAGCGCGGCGTCGGGCAAACGCTTGCTGGTGCGTTTGCGCCACTGCTCTGATGTGAAAGTGACGAGCGGCGGGGATACGCCGCTCTACCGCTGGATCAACGCAGGTTAATAAAGCGCGGCAAACAACTTGCGGCGGTACGTGGTCACCAGCGGGTGATCACTGCCCAACAGTTCGAACACTTGCAGCAAGGTCTTGTGCGGCAAGCCTTCGTTGTAGCTGCGATTGCGCACGAACAGCTTGAGCAACGCATCCAGCGCCGCGTCGTACTGCTGACGGGCCAGTTGCTGGATCGCCAGTTGATACACCGCTTCATCGTCCTGGGGATTTTTTGCCAGGCGCGCTTTCAGGTCGGCCACATCCGGCAAATCCTTGGCCTGACCGAGGAACTGGATCTGCGCCTTGGCGCCTGCCAGGGCGGCCTTGTGCTCGTCGCTCTTGACCGCGTCGAGCACGGTTTTCGCTTCATCCAGCTCGCCACGTTCGGTGAGGCAGCGGGCGTAGAGAATCAGTGCCTTGGCATGGGTGTTGTCTTCGCCCAGCAGCACTTTGAGGGAGGCTTCAGCGTCGGCAAAGCAGTTGTCATCAAACAGCGCCTGAGCCTGTTCGAACGGGTCGGTAGCCAGCGGCGGCGGCATTTGCACGTGAGGCTCAAGCATCGTGCGCACGGCGGATTCGGGCTGTGCACCGGCAAAACCATCCACCGGCTGACCGTCCTTGAACAGCACCACCGTCGGCAGGCTGCGAATGCCGAAGCGCGAAACGATGTCCGGCTCGACGTCGCAGTTGACCTTGGCCAGCAGCAACTCGCCCTGATAGCTCTCAGCGATGGTTTGCAGCATCGGCATCAAGGCCTTGCACGGCGCACACCATTCGGCCCAGAAATCCACCAGCACCGGTTTGTGGAAAGAGTTCTCGATCACCGACTGCTCGAAATCGGCAGTCGTGGCGTCGAAGATGTACGGCGTTTCCTGACTCATGGGGGATCTCGTAAAAGCGTGAATGGGGCAACTATAAGGCTAGCCACGCTGCGCGTGGTAGCGGCTCACATGCCGAAATTCTTCGGGCTCTGCCAGATCGGGCAAGGTCATCGCTTCCAGCATCTCGATGCGCTGGTACAACGGGTGGCGAAAATCCCTCACGCGTGGGCACGCCGCAATCGCTGCAAGACCGGAGCCAGCGCCGAAATCCAGTACCCGCTTGCCTTTGACCCACTCCGGGAATTCGGCGAGGTAGCGGGCGACCGCCAGGCCACTGGCCCAGCAAAAACGCCAATAAGGCGACTCATGGAGAATTCGCCGGGTTTCTTCCGGGCTGAACGCGCGGTCCATGTTGTCGCCGTCGATCAGTCAACGCTTCAAGTCGGTATCCGGCAATTCACAGGCAACCAGTTGGGCGTCACCGAGCCGTTCGCCTAACGCCTGTTGCAGGTCAAACGGTGCAGTCATGGCGCTTTGACGAATTGCAGCTGACCCAGCACTTGTGTGGTTGGCTGGCTGATGACTTGCGACGGCAGATGCAAAATCAGCTGACCGGACTGGCTGGCACGGCCACGCAGTTCAACGCGGGCACCGACCGGGAAGGATTCCGGGTTGAAGCGCAGGTGAAACGGCAGAACCTGATGGGTGCCGATCAGGCTGGAACTGGCCAGTAATCGTTGCGGACGGTCCTTGTCATCGATCACCAGCAGCGCCAGTTCGACTTCGGCACCGGCCGGCACGCCTTGCAGGGTGCCGCTCAATTCACGCTGATAAGCGGGCAGCGGGCCGAGATTGGCCGACTCCTTGGCTTTCTTCTGTGCCTGTTGTGGCGCGGGGCCCGGCGTCGGCGGCTGGGGGGCATCGCTGCTGCAGGCCACCAGCAGGCTGAAAAGACTAAGCAAAACGAGCGGTCTGAGGGACATTTTCGGCTCCAGCAAGGTGAAATCCATGGATCTAGCTCTATAGCCCGTCTGTATACCGCAAACCCTATGGCTTGTCTTGCCACGGGGATGCGCTACCATGGCCCTCCCTTTTTTTGTTGCCTGCCACCATGCACTGTCCCTTCTGCGGTGCCAACGACACCAAGGTCATCGACTCGCGTCTGGTCGCCGAGGGCGAACAGGTACGCCGCCGGCGTGAATGCCTGGCCTGCGGCGAGCGTTTCACGACGTTCGAGACGGCCGAACTGGTGTTGCCGCGCCTGATCAAAACTGACGGCAGCCGCCAGCCGTTCGACGAAGAAAAACTCCGCGCCGGCATGCAGCGTGCGCTGGAGAAGCGCCCGGTGAGTGTCGAGCGCCTGGAATCGTCGTTGGTGCACATCAAACACAAACTGCGCGCCACTGGTGAGCGAGAGGTTAAGTCCCTTGTCGTCGGTGAACTGGTGATGGCCGAGCTGCAAAAGCTCGACGAAGTCGCCTACATTCGTTTCGCCTCCGTGTATCGGCGCTTCCAGGACCTGAACGAGTTCCGCGAAGAGATCGATCGCCTGGCCCGTGAGCCGGTGAAAGAATGACCACCTCTGCCGAACAAGCCATCCTCGACGCCCATTACATGGCCCGTGCCCTGGAACTGGCGCGCAAAGGTCATTACACGACACACCCCAACCCTCGGGTGGGCTGCGTGATCGTGCGGGACGGGCAAATTGTCGGCGAAGGCTGGCACGTGCGCACCGGCGAACCCCACGCCGAAGTCCACGCCCTGCGCGCCGCCGGCGATAAGGCCCGAGGCGCCACCGCTTACGTAACCCTCGAACCGTGCAGTCACCATGGGCGTACGCCGCCCTGCGCCGATGCGCTGGTACATGCGGGTGTGGCTCGGGTAGTCGCGGCGATGCAAGACCCGAACCCGTCGGTTGCTGGTCGTGGCATGCAGCGGCTGACCCAGGCCGGCATCGCTACCGAAAGCGGTGTGCTGGAAGGCGACGCGCGCAAGCTCAATGAAGGTTTCCTCAAGCGCATGGAGCACGGCTTGCCGTTCGTGCGGGTCAAGTTGGCCATGAGCCTCGACGGTCGCACGGCGATGGAAAGCGGCGAAAGCCAATGGATCACCGGTCCTGCGGCGCGTTCTGCGGTACAGCGCCTGCGCGCGCAGGCCAGCGTAGTGTTGACCGGCGCCGACACGGTGCTGGCAGATAATGCCCGTTTGACCGTGCGTGCCGATGAGCTGGGCCTGGATCCTGAGCAAACGGCCCTGGCCATGAGCCGTCCGCCGCTTCGCGTGCTGATTGACGGCCGCCTGCGCGTGCCGCTGGACGCGCCGTTCTTCAAGGCCGGGCCTGCATTGGTCGCCACGTGCATGGCGATCGAGGAGCAATACGCCAACGGTCCGGAATGCCTGATCGTCGCGGGCGAGGATGGCTTGGTCGACCTGCGTAAATTGCTGGTCGAACTGGCCGCCCGTGGGGTCAACGAGGTGTTGGTCGAAGCGGGACCGCGTCTCGCCGGGGCTTTCGCTCAGCAAGGGCTGGTGGACGAGTTTCAAATTTTCATTGCTGGCAAGTTTTTAGGTTCGTCTGCGCGCCCGTTGCTGGATTGGCCGCTCGCGCAAATGAAGGATGCGCCTGAACTCAACATCACCGAAATTCGCGCGGTTGGCGATGATTGGCGAGTCATCGCCATTCCTTCGCCAGCGGCGAGCGTATAATTGCGGGCCTGCGCCATGCGACGGCCCTGTTCTCGAGGAGGACTCCATGTTTACCGGCATCATTGAATCCATCGGCAGTATTCGTTCATTGACCCCAAAAGGCGGAGATGTGCGGGTACACGTAGAAACCGGCAAGCTCGACTTGAGCGACGTCAAACTGGGTGACAGCATCGCGGTCAACGGCGTGTGCCTGACAGCGGTTGAATTGCCAGGCAACGGCTTTGCGGCGGACGTCAGTCGCGAAACCCTCGACTGCACCGCCATGAATGATCTGAAAAGCGGCAGCCCGGTCAACCTGGAAAAAGCCCTGACGCCGACCACTCGACTCGGTGGGCATCTGGTCAGCGGCCACGTCGATGGCGTGGGCGAAGTGGTTGCCCGTACCGAGAATGCTCGCGCTGTGGAATTCCGTATCCGCGCGCCGAAAGACCTCGCCAAGTACATCGCCCATAAAGGCTCGATCACCGTCGACGGCACCAGCCTGACCGTGAATGCGGTCGATGGCGCCGAGTTCCTGCTGACGATCATTCCGCACACGCTGAGCGAAACCATCATGGCGTCTTACCAGCCAGGTCGCCGGGTGAATCTTGAAGTGGACTTGCTGGCACGTTATCTGGAACGCCTGCTGTTAGGCGATAAGGCCGCAGAGCCATCAAAATCCGGAAACATCACCGAAAGCTTTCTGGCCCAAAACGGCTACCTCAAATCCTGACCCAAGGGGGTGCCTTGTGGCGCTCAATAGCATCGAAGAACTGGTTGAAGACATCCGCCAAGGCAAGATGGTCATCCTCATGGATGACGAAGACCGCGAGAACGAAGGCGACCTGATCATGGCCGCCGAGTGCTGCCAGCCTGAACACATCAACTTCATGGCCAAGCACGCCCGTGGGCTGATCTGCATGCCGATGAGCCGCGAGCGCTGCGAACTGCTGAAGCTGCCCTTGATGGCGCCGCGCAACGGTTCCGGCTTCGGCACCAAGTTCACCGTGTCCATCGAAGCAGCCACCGGCGTGACCACCGGCATTTCTGCCGCCGACCGTGCGCGTACCGTGCAGGCCGCGGCCGCAAAAGACGCCAAGGCTGAAGACATCGTCAGCCCCGGCCACATCTTCCCGCTGATGGCCCAGGCCGGCGGCACCCTCGCTCGTGCCGGCCACACCGAAGCGGCGTGCGACCTGGCGCGCATGGCCGGTTTCGAACCGAGCGGCGTGATCTGCGAAGTGATGAACGACGACGGCACCATGTCCCGCCGCGCGGAACTGGAAGCGTTTGCTGGCGAACACAACATCAAGATCGGCACCATCGCCGACCTGATTCACTACCGGATGATCCACGAGCGTACCGTTCAGCGGATTGCCGAGCAGCCGCTGGACAGCGAGTTGGGCCAATTCAACCTGGTGACCTATCGTGATTCCGTGGAAGGCGACGTGCACATGGCCCTGACCCTGGGCACCGTGTGCGCCGAAGAGCCGACCCTGGTTCGGGTGCACAACATGGACCCACTGCGCGACCTGTTGATGGTCAAGCAGCCTGGCCGCTGGAGCCTGCGCGCCGCGATGGCCGCGGTTGCCGAGGCTGGCAGTGGCGTGGTGCTGTTGCTCGGTCACCCGCTCGATGGCGATGTGTTGCTGGCGCATATCCGCGAAACCGCAGAGCACGTTCCCGCGAAAAAACCGAACACCTACAGCATCGTCGGTGCCGGTTCGCAGATCCTTCGGGACCTGGGCGTACGTAAAATGCGCCTGATGAGTGCGCCGATGAAATTTAATGCGATATCCGGTTTCGATCTGGAAGTTGTAGAATACGTGCCCTCCGAATAATGACCGGTTGTTTCCAGTCCTTGATTCGCGGTTAACACATCACTGAGGGACGCGTAGAAAACGCGTCCCGGCTCTTTAAGAGATCTAACGAATGACCCTGAAGACCATCGAAGGTACCTTCATCGCCCCTAAAGGCCGCTACGCTTTGGTAGTAGGCCGTTTCAACAGCTTCGTCGTTGAAAGCCTGGTCAGCGGTGCAGTTGATGCCCTGGTTCGCCACGGCGTGAGCGAAAGCGACATCACCATCATCCGCGCGCCTGGCGCCTTCGAAATTCCGCTGGTTGCACAGAAAGTCGCTCAGAAGGGCGAATACGCGGCAATCATCGCCCTGGGCGCGGTCATTCGTGGCGGTACTCCGCACTTCGAATACGTGGCTGGCGAATGCACCAAGGGCTTGGCCCAGGTGTCCATGGAGTTCGGCGTTCCAGTCGCATTTGGCGTGCTGACCGTTGATTCCATCGAGCAAGCTATCGAACGTTCCGGCACCAAGGCCGGTAACAAAGGTGCTGAAGCTGCCCTGTCCGCTCTGGAAATGGTCAGCCTGCTGGCGCAGTTGGAGGCCAAGTGATTAGCGACGAAAGCGATCGTTTCAACCCGCGCGATCCAAAGCCTGCGGATGCCGGCAAGCCATCGAAAAGCGTCAAGCGTCGCGAAGCCCGTCAGCTTGCGACCCAAGCGCTGTACCAATGGCACATGGCCAAGCAATCTTTGAACGAGATCGAAGCGCAGTTTCGGGTCGATAACGATTTCAGCGATGTCGATGCCGCTTACTTTCATGACATCCTGCACGGCGTTCCGGCTCACAAGCCTGAGATCGACGCTGCACTGACGCCGTGCCTGGACATCACCATCGAAGAACTGGACCCGGTTGAACTGGCCGTTCTGCGTCTGTCGACCTGGGAACTGCTCAAGCGCGTCGACGTGCCGTACCGCGTTGTGATCAACGAAGGTATCGAGCTGGCAAAAGTATTCGGTTCCACCGACGGCCACAAGTTCGTCAACGGTGTACTCGACAAGCTGGCCCCGCGTCTGCGTGAAGCTGAAGTGAAGGCGTTCAAGCGCTAACCCGCGCTTGAATTTGCGATGGGTGAGTTTGAGCTGATCCGTAACTTCTTCGCCGCCGCGCCTTGTGCGCAGGGCGGCGAAGGCGTTGCCCTCGGGATCGGCGACGATTGCGCCTTGCTGGCTGTTCCCCCCGGGGAGCAGTTGGCGATTTCCACCGACACACTCGTTGCGGGTGTGCATTTCGCAGATCCTTGCGACCCGTTCCTGCTCGGTCAGCGCTCGCTGGCCGTGGCCGTCAGCGATCTGGCTGCCATGGGCGCCACTCCCGTTGCCTTTACCCTTGCCCTGACGTTGCCGACGGTGGCCGCCGATTGGCTGGACGCCTACGCCCGTGGTTTGAACATCATGGCGCGGCGCTGTGGTGTGGCGCTGGTGGGCGGTGATACCACCCGTGGACCATTGAGCCTGACGATGACCGTGTTCGGTCGTGTGCCGACAGGGTTGGCATTGACCCGCAGCGGTGCGCAGCCAGGCGATTTGCTGTGCGTTGGCGGTGAGCTTGGCAACGCGGCGGGGGCATTGTCGCTGGTGCTCGGTCAGCGGACGGCTGAAGCTGCCATCGCCGATCCGCTGCTGGCGCATTACTGGTCGCCGCAGCCGCAACTCGCGTTGGGCCAGGCGCTACGCGGTAAAGCCACCTCGGCGCTGGACATCTCCGACGGCCTGCTCGCGGATTGCGGGCACATCGCTCTTGCGTCGAAGGTCGGCATTCAGGTTGAACGGGACACGCTGCCATTGACGAACGCTTTAGTGGCCTTCCTCGGTCAATCGGGTGCAGAAGTCGCGGCCCTGAGCGGCGGTGATGATTACGTACTGGCCTTTACCTTGCCGTCCGTCGAATTGCCGCCATTGTTGCGCGACGGTTGGCCGGTCCATGTGGTCGGGCGTGTTGTGACGGGGCAGGGCGTGATGCTGCTGGACGCCGACGGTCAAGACATCACCCCGCAAAGCCGGGGCTATCAACATTTTCGGGAGACACCGTGACAGATCGTCCGAAACAGGTCCCGGCGGAATTTGTACCGCCCTCGGTCTGGCGCAATCCGTGGCATTTCCTGGCGTTCGGCTTCGGCTCGGGCACCTTGCCAAAAGCACCGGGCACCTGGGGTTCGTTAGTTGCGCTACCCTTCATCCCGTTGTGGCAGATGCTGCCTGATTGGGGCTACTGGTTGATGCTGGGCATCACCATGCTGTTTGGCTTCTGGCTGTGCGGCAAGGTCGCCGACGACTTGCGAGTGCACGACCACGAAGGCATCGTCTGGGATGAAATGGTCGGGATGTGGATCACCTTGTGGCTGGTGCCGGAAGGTTGGTACTGGCTGCTGGCGGGTTTTTTGATGTTCCGCTTCTTCGACATCCTCAAGCCGTGGCCTATTAGCTGGATCGACCGCCATGTGCATGGCGGCGTCGGGATCATGCTCGATGATGTATTGGCCGGGGTATTTGCGTGGTTGGCGATGCAGGGGCTGGTATGGATGTTTGCCTGACGGGTAAAACAGGGGACTAGGGATGGCTCGACGCTGGTTAGCTCTGACGATTTTCGCGATGTTTTGCTCGCTCACCGAGGCGAGTGACGGAGGTACAACGCCGTCAGTAATTCATCTGGCCAGCGAAGACTGGGAAGACTACACCGCCGCCGATGGCCACGGTCTGGGCTGGGACGTGTTGCGGGAAGTCTTCGAGCCGGCGGGGGTCAAGCTGGACATCCGCAGCGAACCCTACGTCCGCTCCATAGGCCTGGCCCAGCGCGGTGAAGTGGATGCCTGTGTCGGCTCCTATCTTGATGAGTCCAGCGACCTGCTCTATCCGCGCTGGAACTTCGATACCGATCACATCTATGCCCTAGGGCTGGCCAGCAACCCCGCGCCGACCCCGCAAACCCTGGGCAACTATCGACTGGCCTGGGTCCGCGGCTACGATTTTCAGGATTACCTGCCCAACGTACGGCGCTATAACGAAGTCATGCGGCGTACCGGGATTTTGTCGATGTTGACCCGCAACCGCGCCGACTTTTACATCGACGCGCAGACCGAGGTCGACTATGTGCTCAGGTGGGCCAAGGATCCGTCGCAATTCCGTCGCACCCACATCGCAGAGTTGCCGCTGTATCTGTGCTTTGCCAAGACCCCCAAGGCCCAGGCACTGATGGTGCTGTTCGATCGGCGCATGGCGCAACTGGTGAAAGGCGGCCGGCTGAAACCGATCTTCGAGCGCTGGAAACAACCCTATCCGTTTGACGGCCGCGGTAAGCCCGCAGGTCAGTGATCTAACTTTTTGATCGTTATGCCCCATAATTCAGCCTAAGCGTGTGTCGGAACGTGCTGTTACAATGCCGCCTCTGCGAATCTCCAGTACTTATTGATCAGGAGCACACCGGTGCCTGTCGTTTTTGTCGCCGCTTCCAAGCTGCCAACGCCTTTTGCGCAATTCACCATGCACGGCTTTCTCGATGAAGAAAACGGGCGCGAGCACGTTGTGCTAAGCCTGGGTGAGTTCGTCGACGGTGCCCCGGTACTCGGCCGGTTGCATTCCGAATGCCTGACGGGCGATGCGTTGTTCAGCCAGCGTTGCGACTGCGGCTCGCAACTCGAGGCCGCCTTGCAGGCCATCGCCCGTGAAGGCCGTGGCGTGTTGCTGTACTTGCGTCAGGAGGGCCGTGGCATTGGCCTGCTGAACAAAATCCGCGCCTATGAATTGCAGGATGGCGGCGCCGACACCGTTGAAGCCAACGAGCGCCTGGGCTTTGCCGCCGATCAACGTGACTACGCCATGTGCCTGCCGATGCTGGAGCACCTGGGCGTGAAATCCCTGCGTCTGATGACCAATAACCCGCGCAAGGTCAAAGCCTTGACCGACATGGGCATCGAGGTCGCCGAGCGCGTGCCGCTGCACACCGGCCATAATCCGCATAACAAACTGTACCTGGCCACCAAGGCCAGCAAGCTCGACCACATGATGGGTAACGAGCACCAGGGCGAGGCAGACCGGGCGTGACCCGCGGTCAGGTTCGGCGGCGACTGTCCGTCAATTGGTGGCAGTACCTGGCGCTGGCCTTGGTGCCTCTGTTGGTGATCAACAGCGTATTTGGCCAGAGCGAGGCGATCCTGCCGGTGCTGGCGATGCCGTTGTTCATCGCCGGTGTGGCATCGATGTTTGTCAGCCTGAAATTCTTCGGCGGCTACAAACACGCGTTGATCGCCACTCAAAAAGCCCTCGATACCCCTGAAGAACCTGCTGCCTGGATCGCCCTGGCTGCCAAGCGTCGCGCGGCGTTCCTGGTTGCCGGCCTGCCGTCCTGGATCGGCGCGCTGGCGGTATTCGTCGGCCTCGAAGCCGTGCCGTTGGTGCTGCTGTCGTTGTCGACCCTGGTGCTGTTTTACCTCTACCGTATTCCGCGTCAACTCGGCTGATGCGACCCCTCTGGCTGGCGGTTTTGCTACTGGCCGTCAGCGGCCCGGTGGCGGCGGTCGAACGGGTTGTCAGCCTCGCGCCATCGCTCTCTGAAATCGTTGTTGAGTTGGGTTCAGCCGACCTGCTGGTGGGCGTGCTGGATGCCGGTGAGCGTCCTGCCGAGCTCAAAGACCTTCCTTCGGTTGGCCGCTATGGTCAGTTGGACATGGAGCAGTTGCTCAGTCTCCAGCCCGATTTGCTGTTGCTCTGGCCCGGCAGCGTTGGCCCGGCCCAGCGTGAACAGCTCAAGCGGTTAAACCTCCCGACCTACGTTGCTGAACCCCACAACCTCGGACAACTCACTTCGCACATTGAGGCGATTGCCTCACAGCTCGGCCGTGCGGAGCGTGGCATTTCATTGGCTGAAAATTTGCGTCAGCGCCTGGATTCGTTGCGCCAGCGGTATCGTCGGGATGTGCCATTGCGGGTGTTTTATCAGGTCTGGGATCGGCCGCTGTACACCGTTGGTGGCGGGCAGATCATCAGCGATGCGCTTGAAGTGTGCGGAGCGCGCAATGTGTTTGCCGACCTGACACTGCCGGCGCCGCAGGTCAGTATTGAAGCGGTATTGCAGCGCAATCCAGAAGTGATTCTGGCCAGTGATCAGGCGCAACTCGATGCGTGGAAAACCTGGCCGCAGGTTGCCGCAGTGGCGCAGGGGCAATTGCTGTTGGTGACCGATAAAGGGCTGGAACGGCCGAGCGGGCAGATGATCGAAGCGACGGCCAAGTTGTGCCAGTTGATCGCGCCCGACCGCTAACCGCTCAGAGCTCCGGCGTCCAGGTCACCCCAAACATCCACGCCCGACCTTCCTCTCGATACCCATACTGACTGCCGTCATGGCTGTACAGCGCGCGGCTGTAACCTTTGTCCAGCAGGTTATCGACCTTCAGATCCAGCTTGATCTCACGGTTCAACGCCCAACTGCTGCGCAACCCCAGCAACGCATACCCGCCCAACGGCTGCTGATTGTTCTCATCGTCATAGCTGCTGCTCACTGCTTGCCAGCTGGCACCGAGCCCTAGCCGGTCGAACTGCCGATCCAGATCCAGGCTCAAGGTCCTCCGCGCGCGGCGAGCCAGGGTGTGGCCGCTGTCGCGATCGCGCGGGTCGATGAACGCCACGCCGAGGTTGCTCTGCCAGCCGAACAGTTGCTGTTTCAATGCCGCTTCGAACCCGTTGATCCGTGCCGAGGCGACGTTCTGGGGCCGTGAGTTGCTGCCGAAAATGATCGCGTCTTCCAGGTCCGTACGGTAAAGCGAAGCTTCCAGGCGAGCGGTGTCGGTCAGTTGACTGCGCCATTGCAGCTCATAGCTTTTCGAGGTCTCGGGTTTCAGATCCGGATTACTGAAATCGGGGTAATACAGATCATTGAACGTCGGCGCGCGGAAACCTTCGCTGTAGGTCAGCAGCACATCGTTGTCCGGATTCAGCGGCAGGGTGAAGGTGCCGCTCCAGCTGTTCTGGCCGCCGAACTGTTGGTTCTGGTCCCGGCGCAGGCCCAGTTCGGTGGAGAAACTGTCCGCCTGGTAATGATGCTGAATGAACGCCGCACGGTTCCAGCGGCTGCCCTCGTCGAATGGCGTGCTGCTGTTGATCCGGTCCTGGTACCAGTCGCCGCCGAGGATCAGGCTGTTGCGCTCGTCGAGGGTCAGGTCGTTCTGCCAGTTCACCGAGTCGCGATACGTGTTGAACACACTGCGTTCAGCGCTGAGCTTGTCGAGCGTCTTCTCGCGGTTTTCGCTGTGGCCGAACTCGACGCGGGTTTTCCACAGGTCATTGATCCGCGCATCGACGTAGCTGCTGACGCTGCTCACCGCAAAGTCGCTGTAGGGCTGTTGCTGGACTGACGCGAACGTGTCCATGTCGAAGCGGCCGAACGGATTGTCGAACTCACTTTTGCCACGGTTATCCAGCAGGTTGGCGCCGATCTCGACGTCATCGGTGAGGGCGTGACTCAGGCTCAAGCTCATCGATTGGTTGCGGTATTCGTCATGATCGCCGTCGCTTGGATACGACTCGTGAGTGCGATTGATTCCGGCGGTTTCATCGAGGCTGGCGCCGAGGTTGAAGCGGGTCTGCTCGTCGCCGCCGGACAACCCGAGGCTGCGTTCCCAGGTCTGATTGCTGCCAAAGCCCACGTGCATTCGCGGTTGCAGGCCTTGCTCGCCGCCGCGACGCGTGAAGATTTGGATCACCCCGCCAATCGCATCGCTGCCATAAATCACCGAGCGGGAGCCGCGCAACACTTCCACGCGCTCGACCTGTTCGAGGTTGATGTGTTGCAGGTTGCTGTCGCCCGAGGTGGCGTTGCCGATGCGCTGACCGTCGACCAGCACCAGGCTCTGGGCCGACGTGGTGCCGCGAATGTAAATCCCCGGCAAGCTGCCGCGCCCACCGGTTTGCCCGACCTGCACGCCCGGTACACGACGTAGCAAGTCAGGGACGCTGCTCGGTTGCAGGCGAGCAATGTCTTCGCGGGTGAACACGGTGTTAGCGGCGCTGGCGTCATTGCGCGCTTCGACCTGGCGGTTGGCGCTGATCAGCACGTCGGGAAGCTTCAGGGCCTGATCGCGTTCGAAGGTGTCGGCCAGCAGTTGGCCGGCTGGCAGCAGGGTCAGCGTCAGGGCGAGACGGGAGAGTTTCATCGGTATTCCGTGGCGGGGGTGACGCACGGCGCACAGGCGTGCGCCGTTTGATTTAGGTATTGAGCAGTTGCAAGCGCTGACGAACCGACGCTTCGATGCCGGCTTCATCCAGCCCGCATTCGGCCAGCATTTGCGCAGGTTTGGCGTGCTCGACGTAACTGTCCGGCAAGCCCAGGTGCAGCATCGACTTGAGGATGTTTTCGCGAGCGAGAAACTCGCTGACTGCGCCACCGGCACCGCCCATGATGGCGTTCTCTTCGATGGTCACCAGCAGTTCGTGGCTGCCGGCGATGTCGCGAACCAGTGCTTCATCGAGCGGTTTGACGAAGCGCATGTCGACCACCGTTGCATCCAGCGTCTCGGCGACTTTCAGCGCCTCGGCCAGTTGCACGCCGAACACCAGCAGGGCGACTTTGCTGCCCCGACGACGAACCACACCCTTGCCGATCTCGATCGGCTCGAGGTTTTGCTCAATCGTCGCGTTCGGGCCAGAGCCGCGCGGATAACGCACCGCCGCCGGGCCGTTGAACAGGTGGCCGGTGGTGAGCATTTTGCGCAGTTCGTTTTCGTCGCTCGGGGTCATCACCAGCATGCCGGGGATGCAGCGCAGGAACGACAGGTCGAAGCTACCCGCGTGAGTCGGGCCGTCTTCGCCCACCAGACCCGCGCGGTCGATGGCGAACAGTACGTCGAGGTTTTGCACCGCGACGTCATGAATCAGTTGGTCGTAGCCACGTTGCAGGAACGTCGAATAAATCGCCACCACCGGCTTCGCGCCTTCGCAAGCCATGCCGGCAGCGAGGGTCACAGCGTGTTGCTCGGCAATCGCCACGTCGAAATAGCGCAGCGGGAAACGTTCGCTGAAGGCCACCAGATCGGAGCCTTCTTTCATCGCCGGGGTGATCCCGACCAAACGCGGATCGGTAGCGGCCATGTCGCACAGCCACTCACCGAACACACCGGAATACTTCGGCCCGCCGGATTTCTTCGGCGCGGCGGCCGGAGCGTCCACGGGTTCGAGTTTGGTGATCGCGTGGTAACCGATCGGGTCGACTTCCGCCGGGGCGAAGCCTTTGCCTTTCTTGGTGACGACGTGCAGGAACTGCGGGCCTTTCAGATCGCGCATGTTGCGCAGGGTGGCGATCAGGGTCGGCAGGTCGTGGCCATCGATCGGGCCGATGTAGTTCCAGCCCAACTCTTCAAACAGCGTGCCGGGGACCAGCATGCCTTTGGCGTATTCTTCAGTGCGACGGGCGATTTCCCAGGCGCCGGGCAAGCGCGACAGGACCTTTTTGCTGCCTTCACGCATGCTCGCGTAAGTGCGGCTGGAGAGGATCTTCGCCAGATAATTCGACAGCCCGCCGACGTTGCGCGAAATCGACATGTCGTTGTCGTTGAGGATCACCAGCATGTCGGCGTTCACTTCCGGCGCATGGTTCAGCGCCTCGAAGGCCATGCCGGCCGTCAGTGCACCGTCGCCGATCACGGCAATCGCCTTGCGATCACTGTGTTGCAGGCGGGCGGCGATGGCCATGCCCAGCGCTGCGCTGATCGACGTGCTGGAGTGGCCGACGCCAAATGTGTCGTACTCGCTCTCGGAGCGACGCGGGAAGGCTGCGACGCCCTCCTTTTGGCGCAGGGTGCCCATGCGCTCGCGACGGCCGGTGAGGATTTTGTGCGGATAGGCCTGATGACCCACGTCCCACACCAGCCGGTCGTCCGGGGTGTCGAAGACGTAATGCAACGCGATAGTCAGCTCGATGACGCCCAGGCCGGCACCGAAATGCCCGCCGGTCTGACCGACCGTGTAGAGCAATTCCAGGCGCAACTCATCAGCCAGGGTTTCCAGCTCGGCTTCGCCTAACCGGCGCAGGCCGTCCGGCGTGTTGGCACGGTCGAGCAGGGGCGTGGTCGGGCGTTTGCGGGGAATCTCATGAAACGTCGTGGGCATCAGGCGAATCGTTATAGGTATAAAAGATGCGGCAGTTTACCTGATGCATCGCCCCCTGCCCACGCGTTGGTTTTAACTTGGCGGATACGCCGTCAGCTGCGCCGGTTGACGATGTAGCGGGCCAAATCGCGCAATGGCTCGGCTGCCACGTCAAACGGTCGCACCGCATGCAGAGCCTGATCGCGCAGTTCCAGGGCATAGGCCTTGGCGGCGTCGAGGCCGAGCAAGGCGGGATAGGTTGGCTTGTCGCGTGCGATGTCGGCCCCTTGGCGCTTGCCGAGGGTTTCGGTATCGCTTTCGACGTCGAGAATATCGTCCTGCACCTGGAACGCCAGGCCAATGGCCTGTGCATAAGTCTGCAAGGACTTCAGTTCGTCCTTCTCGGCACGGCCGCTGGCCAGGGCGCCGAGTTTGACGCTGACCTCGATCAACGCGCCGGTCTTGTGCCGGTGCATGGTTTCGAGGGCCTTTTGATCAAGCTTCAGGCCGACCGACCCAAGGTCGATCGCCTGACCGCCGACCATGCCTGCCGGGCCTGCGGCCAATGCAAGAGCACTGACCATTTGCAAGCGGATTTCAGCGTCAGAGTTGCTCAGGCGTGGATCAAGCAGGGCGCTAAAGGCCAGGCTCTGCAAACCGTCACCCGCCAGAATCGCGCAGGCCTCATCGAATTTTTTGTGAGTGGTCGGCTGGCCGCGACGCAGATCGTCGTCGTCCATGGCCGGCAAATCGTCATGCACCAGGGAATAAGCGTGAATCAGCTCCACCGCGCAAGCTGCGCCGTTGGCGTGCTCAGCCTTGCCGCCCAGCGCTTCGCACGCGGCGTAGGCCAGCAGCGGGCGGACCCGTTTGCCGCCATTCATCACGCTGTAGCGCATGGCTTCGTACAGGCGCGCGAGCTCAGGGCTCGGCGCGTTGAACAGGGTTTCCAGTGCAGCATTGACGCGGGCCTGGCTGGTCGCCGAATACGCTGCAATCATTCTGGCTGATCCGCGTCGAAGGGTTCCTCGGCCAGCTCGCCATCACGCTCGAGCAGCACTTGAACCTTTTGCTCGGCCTGGACCAGCGCCGCCTGGCAATCGCGGGTCAGACCGATGCCTTGCTCGAAAGCCGTCAGCGAATCTTCCAGCGACAATTCGCCGTTCTCTAGACGCTCCACCAGCGTTTGCAGGTCAGCGAGAGATTGTTCGAAATCCAGTGCAGCTTTTTTGCGGGCCATGGCGGCTATTTCCGGTTGACGTTAAACCGGCGCGACACTAGCAGACATGGGGGGTATGGGCAAATGAACAGGGTGTTTCGGCCACTGGTTTCAGCAAAGACACACGACTATGTAGCAGCCGGACGCAGGCTTCGTCAGCGGCTACAGATCGCGGTTTGGTTGAATTAAAGTGGTGAGGCATCGGAGTAGTTGATCTGGTATCGAGTACTGCGCCCGCCACCGGGCAGACGTATGAGGAATCCTTTCTCCAACAACTCGGCCAAATGACGGGTTGCGGTAGCTTTGGATACCTTCGCCACGGCCTGATACTGCGCCGCGCTGATGCCCTGCGAGAAACCTCGTTCCCCACCATCGAGCAAGCGGTTCAGCACCTTGGTTTGCTCGGTTGGAAGCACCGATTCCTGATGCGCCTGCCAGAAGCGCGCCTTGCCCAGCACGCTCGCGATCCGGCCCATGGCTTGTTGCAAGCTGCGCAGCAGGGTTTGCAGAAACCATTCCAGCCACTCGGTGATATCCAGCGTGGCTTTCTGGCAGGTTTCGAGCACTCGATAATAGCCGGACCGGTCTTCGAGAATGCTCGCCGACATGGCATAGAAACGGATGGCTTGATCGTCACCCTGGGCCAATGCCAGATCGGTGATCGTGCGCGTCAGGCGCCCGTTGCCATCGTCGAAAGGGTGCAATGTCACGAACCAGAAGTGCGCGATGCCGGCCCGCAGCAATGGATCGAGTCCCGCCTGGTGTCGGCTGGCGGTAAACCAGGTAAGGAAAGTGTCGAGCTGTCGCTCAAGGCCCTGACGAGGCGGGGCTTCGAAGTGAACGGTTGGTCTGTCGAGGCGACCGGACACCACTTGCATCGGATCATCGCCGCGTAAAGCGCCGACACGGATCGGCCGGGTGGCGAGATCGGTCTCTTGTTCGGGAAACAGCCACTCATGCCAGTCCAGTAATCGTTCCAGCGTCAGCGGTTCAGCGAAATGCTGAGTGGCGTCGAGCATCAATTGCGCCAACCCTTCACTGCGCTGACTGACATGATTGCCATCGGCCAGCTCCAGGCCCAGCCGTCGCGCCAATGACGAGCGAACCGAGCCTGCATTCAGCTGCTCACCCTCAATGGCGGATGAGGTCACGATGTTCTGCAGCAGTGCATCCAGTTCGCGCTGAGCGCTCAGCGAACTGTCCACTGAACTCGCCATGCCCATCAATCGCCCTTGTGCTTGGACGCACTCGCGCAAAACCGGCCCCAACCGCTCAGCTTGCCAGTTGAAATCGGGCCAATCGGGGTGCTGCCAGATCCAGTGAGGTGCCATGAATTCGGTGCTCTTGGAGTGAGTGAGCCGAATAGAAATGTTATTCAGCTCATGCGATGAGCCGAATATGGCGCCTATTCGGCTCACCGTCCACCTGCCAGCGTGAATCCCACCGCAAAAATAGAGGTATCCGATTGTTAAAAAACCGCCGAATGGCTAATCTTCGCGCCTTCTACGACCCAATAGTCACGGGTCTTTCTGACGAAACGCAGTTTTTGGATCTGTAACGCGCCGAGGATCGGGCGCAAGGTTTCGTTATGCATGGCAGGAGGCGGCACATGCGGTCATTTTTTTTGCGGGTGATGGGGCTGGTCTGCGCGACTGCAGCCTGGGCCGAGCCTTCGGCCGAAGTGTCGGAACCCGTGGGTGGCTGGCGTTACTCCGGCTTGCTGGACCGCAGTGAAAATCCTCAAGTCGCCTATCCCACGCCACCGATCGATCGCGGTGTGCAGCGCAATCGCACCATGATCCAGGGCCAGCTCAAGGTCATTGGCACTCAGCGAGGGCCGCACACCCTGGCCGTCAACGGCAATCCTCTGAATCTGTATACCGACGACCAAGGGCGTTTCGCCCGGCCGTATGCGTTTGGCGCCGGCTCTAACAGCGTCGAAGTGCGCAGCTCTGAAGGCCAATCGCTCAAGCGCGTTCAATTTTATGAAGCCAACAATCTGCGCACACCGGCGCGGATTCGTGTGGTGTTGGGCTGGGATGACCCGAAAGCCGAACTCGACCTGCACATCATTACCCCCGACGGCCAGCATGCGTTCTGGGCTCGCCCGGCGATGAGCAACGGCGGGGGGCTGGACCCGGACGGCGTCGATGGCCCCGGCCCGGAAATGTTCACCATGACGGCGCCGATGCATGGCACCTATCTGGTTTACGTGAACTATTGGGGTAACTTCGGCAGTGGCGGCTATAACTTCGATGAGACCAGCAATCAGAACGAGGTGATCACCTCGCAGATCAATCTGGTGCTCAACGAAAACACCGTCGACGAAAAACGCGAGACCTTCATCGTGCCCCTGCGGGCCATCGGTGACCTGCTGCTGGTCAAGACTTTCAACTATTAAGCATCCCGCTCCACGGATGAATTGCTGAGCTTTGGGAACATGAGCGTGAACATGAGCGATAACACTGTTTCTTCGGCCGCCGAAACGCCTCGCCGCTGGCCTGCTCTGTTAGTCGGGCTGGTCCTGGTGGCCGGCGTGGCGGGCGGTTTGGGCTGGTTCATGCACAAAACCAAGGCGCCACCAGCGGCATTGGCCAGCGACAAACTGGGCATGAGCCGGCCGGACGGTCTGCTCGAAACCCATTCCTTGAGCCAATTGCCCAAGGACTTGCTGGCGGTGCCGTTCCTCAAGGAAACCCTGACCGAAGATTTCGTCTTCTATTACGAAGCGCATGCCGATCGCCTCGGCTTGATCGGCAGTCTGCGGCGGATCATTTACGAACATGACCTGAAGTTGCAGGACAGCCTGATCGAGCAGATCTTCGATCAACCGGCCGACGTGGCGCTGTGGCGTGGGGCGGATGGTCGGCTCAAGGATTTCCTGTTGGTGATGGATCGCGGTGGGCTGGCCAAGGTGCTGGAGCCGCTGGCCAAAGTGGCGCTGGATGATTCACAACTGACCACGCTCGGTGACGTGAAAGTCGGTGCCGACGATGTGGCGCTTTATCAACTCAACTACAACGCCAGCAAAGCCCTGGTGTTCGCCTCCCACGGCGACAAACTGGTGGTGCTGTCCAACCCGACCAAACTCTACGATCCGCAAAGCGGCTCATCACAAGAGCCAGGCAGTGTTTCGACCAAGGCCATCGCCGCGTTGCTCAACGGTGACAAACTGTTCCCCGAAGCCTTTGGTCTGCAACCGCGTGCGCCGGAGGTGAAACAACGCCTATCGGTGAACTCCAGCGTCCTGGCCATGGGGTATCAGCGTTTCATCCCAAACTTCGCCGGCCTGCGTTTTGACATGGACGACAAGGGCTGGCACAGCTTCATGGCCATGGACGAACTGGACAACCAGCCGGACTTCGATTTCCAACCGATCTGGCAAGCCATGCCGATGGGCGCCAGCGCCTGCGTAGCCTTGCCGCTCGCCGCCGAACAACAACAACCGCTGCTGGTAAAGCTTGGTGCCGAAGAGTCGGTGGCCCAGGCCCTGACCGACCACATGGCCGGTGCCGCCGGCTTGTGCTGGTACGCCGATTCGCGGTTGTACACGCCGTTGCTGGTGGCCAGCCTGAACGATGATGACAGCGCCAAACTCGACGGCGACCTGGGTCATCTGTTCGCAACGATGGTCGGTGCCTACGAAGGCAACGTCGACGAACACGCGTTCCCGGTGGTCGAGAAACAGGAAGGCCCAACCCACCAGTGGCAGCGTCAGGTCAGCTCCAATTTTGGTCCTTACAAAGCCAGGGATGCCGAACAGCCGGATGCGATCACCGGCAAGGCGTTCATGAAAGTGAGCCTGGCGCGCCACGGCTCGACGCTGCTGTTTTCCCTTGACGACACGCTGGTGGACAAGGCCCTCGGCACCCTCGATAAACGCTTCCCACCGATGGCCGACGTAGTGCCGAAGGATCTGCTGATGCCGGTCTACTTCGGCCCGGATTCCATGGCGCAACTGATGCAAAAGGAAACCCTCGATAGCTTGCCGCAGGACATGGAGCCGGTGTTCTACAACGCCGCGCAGACCTACCTGATCCCGAAACTGCGCAAGCTCGGCGGGTACGGCAAATACGCCCTGACTTTGCCGCAAGGCAGCGAACCCGATGGCCACTGGCAGTGGCTGCCGCTGGAATGGAAAGCCCTGTGACAGCACTTATTCGAGGCCTTGGCCTGCTGACATTGTTGCTGTGCACCCGAGTCTTTGCCACTGAGGCGCCGCCGCTGGACGTGCAGCAATCCCAGGTGTTCCGCGCCTGGTTCGTGCGCATCGCCCAGGAACAACTGAGCCAAGGCCCGAGCCCGCGCTGGTATCAGAAGGACTGTGCGGGCCTGGTTCGTTTCGCCGCCAACGAAGCGCTGAAAGTCCACGACGACAAATGGCTGCGCAGCAATGGCCTGTCCAACCGTTATCTGCCGCCAGAGCTGCAACTGAGCGAGGCCCAACGCGGCCTCGCCCAGCAATGGCAGCAGGGCGGCGGCAAGGTCGGGCCGTACGTCAACGCAATCAAATTGATTCAGTTCAACAGCCATTTGGTCGGCCGCGACGTGTCGCAAGCCCGGCCCGGCGACCTGATGTTTTTCGATCAGGGCGACGACCAGCACCTGATGATCTGGATGGGCCGCTACATCGCCTATCACACCGGCACCACCACCTCGACTGACAACGGCATGCGCTCCGCAAGCCTGCAGCAACTCATGACATGGAAGGACACTCGATGGATACCCGACGCAGCCAACCCCAACTTCATCGGCGTCTATCGACTGAACTTTCTCTCCCAATGATCGGTGCCCGCATGTTGCGTTTCCTGCCTCTGCTGTTGGTCTTAGTGCTGCCTTTTTCGGCGGTCAACGCCGAAGACACCGTCGAGCCGAGTGGTTACACGCCGGTTGCCGGTGAAAGCTTTTTCCTGCTGGCCGACAGCAGTTTTGCCAGCGACGAACAGGCGATGGTTCGCCTCGAAGCACCGGGTCGCGATTATCGTCGGTTCCGCATGGAGCCTTACGGCGGCGCCGACATTCGCGTGTACCGCATCGACAAGCCGCTGGACTTCCTCAAGCGCCAGAAGAACTTGCACCGGGTGGTCAGCGATGGCCAGTTCAAGGGTGAAGGCCTGTCGAACACCCTCGCGTACCTGTGGGACAACTGGTACCGCAAGTCCCGTCGGGTGATGCAGCGCGCGTTCTCCTACGAATCGCGCAAGCAAGTCACCGAGGAAGTGCCGGAACTGAAGATGGGCACCGCGATTGCCGCGCCAACGCCTTACGACGCTCAGCCGCAATTCGCACTGATTCCGGGCCTGCCGGTGGTGAGTCAGTTCCGTTATCCGCTGTGGCAAGCCAAACCGATCCAGCCGCCCGAGGGCGTGAACCTGGCCGGTTCTTCCAGCGAGTTCGTCAGCGTTTCGCCGGGTAATGTCTACATCCCGTTGGGCAATCTGAAACCGGGTCTGTACCTGGTGGAAGCGCTGATTGGTAAATACCGGGCGACCACCATGGTCTTCGTTTCCAACACCGTGGCGGTGAGCAAGATTGCCGGTGATCAATTGCTGGTCTGGGCTGCGCGCAAACACGAAGGCAGCTCGGTGCCGAAGGTCAACGTTCTATGGACCGATGGGCTGGGTGTGATGAGCAGTGGCGCCACCGATGCCGATGGCTTGCTGCGTCTGAAACACGTCAGCCCTGAGCGTTCTTTCGTGATCGGTGAGGACGAAGAGGGCGGGGTGTTCGTCTCCGAAAACTTCTATTACGACAGCGAAATCTATGACACCAAACTCTATGCCTTCACCGACCGGCCGCTGTATCGGCCGGGAGATTGGGTGTCGCTGAAAATCGTTGGCCGTGAGTTCAAGAACGCCCGTGACTCGGTGCTGCCGACCGCAGCCGACGTCAACGTGACCGTGCTCGATGCCACGGGTACCGCGCTGCAATCGTTGGCGCTGAAACTCGATTCCAAGGCGGGTACCCAAGGCCGTTTCCAGTTGCCGGACAACGCGGTCGCGGGCGGTTACGAGCTGCGTTTCAGCTACAAGGATCAGGCCTACAGCAGCGCCTTCCGTGTCGCCGAATACATCAAGCCGCACTTCGAAATTTCCCTGAACCTGGCCAAGCAGGATTACCGCACCGGCGACCCCGTGAAGGGCAGCCTCGTGCTGTTGTACCCGGACGGCAAGCCGGTGGCCAACGCCAAGTTGAGCCTGAGCCTGCGCGCCCAGCAACTGTCGATGGTCGACAACGAACTGCAATATCTCGGGCAATTCCCGGTTGAGCTGACCAGCACCGAACTGACCACCGACGCCAAGGGCAGCGCGACGCTGGATCTGCCGGCTGCCGATAAACCGAGCCGCTACATGCTCACCGTGTTCGCCAGCGATGGCGCGGCGTATCGGGTCAAGACCACCAAGGAAATCCTCATCGACCGCGGCGCGGCGAGTTTCAGCCTGCGCGCGCCTCAGCGTTTTAGCGCGGTGGGCGACAAGGTTGCGTTCAGTTATTTGAATCAAGGCGCCAGCGAGCAAAGCAAAGCGGTCACGCCAAGCAGTTATAGCTGGGTGCGCCTGGAAGACCAGACCACTGGCGAGGGCAAACTCACCGCGAAAGACAAGGGCTTCACCTTGGCCTTCGACCGTCCGGGTACTTACAACCTGACGTTGAGGGATGACCCTGGCCGCGTGGTGGGTGCCCGCGGTCACTCGGTCACGGGCGACGGCGTCAAAGCCGTGCCGGGCACCGTGGAAATCGTCCTCGATAAATCCGAGTACAAGGCGGGCGACGAAGCCCTGGCATTGATCACGTTCCCTGAGCCGATCAGCGATGCACTGCTGTCGCTCGAGCGCGACAAGGTCGAGGCCACAGCGCTGCTGTCCAAGGGCGGCGACTGGTTGAAGATGGAAAAACTCAGCGAGACCCAATACCGCGCGCGGATCCCGGTGAAGGACAATTTTGCGCCGAACCTGACGTTCTCCGTGCTCTACACCAAGGGCGGTCAGTACAGCTTCCAGAACGCCGGTATCAAAGTGATCGCGCCGCAAATCGACGTGGCAATTGCCACGGACAAAGAGGTGTATCAGCCGGGCGATACCGTGTCGGTGGACTTGACCACGCAGTTCGCTGGCAAGGCTATTTCAGCGCACCTGACGGTCAGCGTGGTGGACGAAATGATCTACGCGCTGCAACCGGAAGTCGCGCCGACCATCGACCAGTTTTTCTACCACCCGCGCCGCAACAACGTGCGCACCAGCGCCAGTCTGTCGTTCATCAGCTACGACGTGGCATTGCCGGGCAGCCCTAGTGCGCCAGGCAAAGCCAATCGCAGCGAGCGCGGCGTGAAAGTCTTGGAGCGGCCGCGTCGTGAAGACGTCGACACCGCCGCGTGGCAGCCGGAACTGATCACCGACGCCAACGGCAAAACCCGTTTCACCTTCAAGATGCCGGACTCGCTGACCCGCTGGCGCATCACCGCCCGGGCCATCGCCGATGACGGTCAGGTCGGGCAGAAGAAGCAATTCGTACGCTCGGAAAAACCGCTGTACCTGAAGTGGAGCGGCCCGACTAAATTCCGCGCTGGCGACAAACCGGAGCTCGGCGTGTTCGCGTTCAGTCAGGCCAAGAAACCGGTCAAGGCTGAGCTGGTGATTCATTACGCTGGCGTCGAACAACGCGTCCCCGTGACGTTGAATACCGGCATCAACTACATCGCGCTGCCGGCGTTCGCGTTGGCCAGTGGCGAGTGGACGGCTGAGCTGGTGCAGGATGGCAGAACGGTTGATGCCTTGGCTGTGCGACTGACCACGACGGGTGAAGGCTGGCAAGTGACCCAAAGTCAACGCCTGGACGTGGCCAGTGGCGATACGCCGCTGACCTTGCCAGCGGACGCGACGGACATTCGCCTGCGTCTGGATGACAGTCCGCAAGCGCTGTTGCGCTCGGCACTCGACGATTTGTTGAGTTACCCGTACGGCGGCGTCGAACAAACGGCCAGTCGTTTGCTGCCGCTGAGCATCGCGTATCCGACCTTGTCGTCGAATCCGCAAATCCGCGATCGCTTGCGCCTGATCATGCAGAACAGCCGTCTGCGGCTGGTACACATGGCCGGGCCTTCGGCGAGCTTCACCTGGTGGGGCATGGACGGTGAACCGGATGCGTTCCTCACGGCTTACGCTTACTACGCCGACTGGCACGCCAGCAAAGCCTTGGAACTGAGCCTGCCACCGGAGCATTGGCAGCGGGTGCTGGAGGTCTATTCGAAACAGGCCAAGAACACGCCGCTGTTGCAGCGGGCGCTGATTCTGTCGTTCGCCAAACAGCTGCAATTGCCGGTGAACACCTTGCTCAGCGGTTTGATGGATGATCTGTCGAAAGCGGGCGAAGGCAATGCGGCGAGCCTGATGGACGATGGCGAAGACAGCATCGTCATGAGCGATCCGGATTCGGCGCTCGGTCTGGCGGCCGCTCGTGCGCTGACGGCCTCGTTGGCGAAGCAATCGAAGGTGATTCTGCCGGACGCCTTCAATCGTCAACTGGCGGATGCGCAACAGCGTTTGGCCGTCAGCTCTCAGCCGTTTGCCGAAGCGTTAAACCTGTCGTTGCAAGCCTTCGATCAGGCTCACGCGCAAGCGTTGTTGCAACGTCTGCTGCCACGGCAATCGACCCTGGAACGTGCGTTGGCGTTGACCTGGTTGCAACGCAGCATCGAGCAGGCTTCGCCCACCATCGCTCTGGCACCGGGTGAAGGCTGGAAGAAAAAATACGGTGATACCGGGGAGACTTATTGGACGTGGCAGGGTGCTACGCCTGTGCCTGCCATGTTGTCACTGACCGGTGCGCAAGAGCGTCCGTTGCGAGCGGCTTTGAGCTTCCAGACCCAACAACCGCTGGTAGATCCGATGGCCGTGACCATCACCCGTCGCTTGTCGCGTCTGGTGCCGGGCGACGAAGCCTTCACCTTCAAACTGGAAGCGGTCGGTGCCAAGCCGTTGTCCAGCGACAGTCTGTATCTGGACGAAGTGATCATCACCAGCAAAGCCGCCAAACCGCTGCGCTACGGCATGCTCGAAGTACCGCTGCCACCCGGTGCCGATGTCGAGCGCACCACGTGGGGCATCAAGCTCATGGGCAAGGCCGGCACCGAACCGTCCGCGTTGGAGAAAGCGCGTTTCGAGCCGGGACAAATGGCCTACGCCATTCCGGTGGATGCCTTGAGTGGCGAGTTGCGTCTGCGTCATTTGGTGCGTTTCTCGCAGAAAGGTCAGTTCAACCTGCCGCCGGTGCGTTTCACTCAGGTGTACGCGCCGCAGCATCAGGCTCAGGAACAGACACCGGCCCTCGGTCAGGTCACGGTCAACTGACATGATCCGACCTCTGGTCTGGTGGCTGCTGTGCTTGATCCCTGCGCTGGCGACAGCGCAGGAGGCGCCGCTGCGGCTGGCTTTTAAAGGTGAGTTGCTGTCGTTGAGCCGGACTCAGGTGATCGCGCGCGAGCCGTTGCCTGCTGATGTGCAGACACCGCTGGGCAGTGTGTGGAAGTTGTTTGTCTACGGCTGGCTGTTGGATACCCATGCCGATGAGCCGGCTTACGAATGTCGCGGTCAGTCGAAAGAGGAAGTGTACTGCTGCACGGCGGGCGGCAAGATTGAGCGCGACCAGGCCTTGGTGAAATCGTGCGGTTTGTACTTTGAACCGCAGCGGCTGGGCATTGCTGGTGCTGACTGGCGCACGTATTGGCAGGCGCGGCAGGCACCGGAGTGGTTGCTGAATTTGGCTTCGTTGCAGCCTTCCACGCGCGTTTCAGTGACAGCGTTGCTGCGAGCGCTGGCCGTGATGCCAGCGCAGGATCAAGCGCGGCGGGTGTTGCTGGATGTGGTGTTGAATGCGGCTGACGGCAATGTCGTGGGCGAGCTCGGTGGCCGGTTGCGGGTGAAAACCTGGAGCTGGTTGGGGGATCAGGACCCCGCGTCGCGTCAGGGTGGTTTTGCCGGGTGGACGGTGGATGGCACGCCGGTTTGGGCGGGTGGGCGTGGGACCAGCCAAATGGTCTTGCGTCACTACGGTGGGGCGCTGGCTTCGGTGTTGCCAGTGGATTGGCCTTTGGATGCGGGACGCTGTGTCGAGGTGGGGCTGTTTTCGCGCTATCCCGTCGGGCGCGTTCTGGCGGGGGATCGTGTTGTTGAGTCCGGGCCCTTGCTGGGCGATTACCGCGTCGAATTCACCAACGGCAACCAACTCGATATCCACAGCGACGGCGAACTGTTTTTGCTGAAAGACAAACTGATCGCCCGTCTGGACCGCGAAGAATACGTCGCCCGCGTCCTGCAGCGCGAAGCCAGGCCCGAACCCGCCGAAGCCGCCAAAGCGTTGGCCATCGCCATCCGCACGTATCTGCTGCAAAACGCTACCCGCAACGGCGACTGCCTGAGCATCGACGACAGCAGCAGCCGGCAACGCGTCGCCCCACGTCCAGCCACCGCCGAATCACGCCACATCGCCGCCTGGACCAGCGACCTGGTGCTCGCCGGCAGCACCGTCACCTACCACTCCGACCAGTCCGGCCCGGACAAGCTCTCCTGGCAGCATGCCGTCGAACAAGCCAACGCCGGCCAACGCTATGACGCCATCCTGCTCCACGCCTATCCGCGCGCCAGCCTCAGCCGCTGGGACAATCCAGTCGCTTCCTGCGAAGCGCTCCCCGCCGCGCAAGACTGGCTGCTGAACCAGCGGCGCGGCTGGCGTGCGCGGTTGGACAACGAGGTTGGCTACAACGAAGTCAGCACCTTCGCCGTCTGCCGTCTGGCCTTCGGCCGCCCCTATGTCGACCGCGAACGCCAGCGCATTTACGTGCGCGGCGTGTTGTCGCTGCAAGACCGCCTCGACCTGACCCACGAATACCTGCACCTGGCCTTCGAAGCACACCCCAACGGCCAGGATGAAACCTACATCGAAGGGCTCGCCCGACACCTCTTGCTGGAATAGGCCATGAAACTCCGTTATCCACAGGTCTTCCTGTTCCTCTGCTCCATTTGCGTATGGCCGACGACGTTTGCCGCCAAACTCGATACACCTGTTGGCGGCTGGCGCACTGGCGCACCTGAAGGCGAAGGCGAGAATTTTCGCCAGATTGTTAACTACCCGGCCTCCTCGGTGAACACCCCGGTGGGGCAGGCCAACACCGCACGCATCACAGGGCAAATCAACACGACGCCCAAGTCCGGTGAGCCGGGCCGATTGATCGTCAACGGCGTCAGCATGCCGCTGAAGATCGATCCCACTGGCCGATTTGATCGCCCGTTCTCGTTTCCCAATGGCAGCAACAGCGTCGAAGTCCGCAGCCCCGATGGCCAGCAACGGCATCGCACGCAGTTTCTTAACGCCAGCGGCGGGGCCACGCCGGCGAAGTTGCGGGTGTTGTTGGCTTGGGACAGCGATGGTACGGACCTGGATTTACACCTCGTCACCCCCGACGGCGCGCACATCTGGTACGGCGACCGCGTTGTGCCCAATGGCGCGGCGCTCGATGTTGATGTGACGACGGGATACGGCCCGGAAATCTTCGCCATGCCGGCACCGATCAAGGGGCAGTATCTGGTGTATGTGAACTACTTCGGGGGCGGGTATCGCCGTGATGATGAGGGGCAGGAGGATGCGGTTCAGCCGCTGACGACCGCGCAGGTGACGGTGATTACGGAGGAAGGGACGCCGAACGAGAAAATGGAGACGTTCCTGGTGCCGATGCGGGCGGTGGGGGAGTTGACGTTGGTTAAGTCGTTTAGTTATCCGTGAGCGCGAACCACCGTAGCAGCGCTGCGGCGATTGAATGCTGAGTTGCCCATGAGTCGAGTAAGAGGGCTGCAAGCGTATTGCAATGGCTGCTGACTCACACGGTGACTTTGGCGGACGCGTACAAATATTTCACGGTTGTTGTAACCGGATCTGAATTCTCAACGAATTACCTCTCGAACCGTAAGCGCAGAGCACTCATGTCCCCGTGGGGCAGCATGCGTCCTCTCCCCGAAATGAGCGATTCAGCCGTCGCTGCCGGAAATTTTTATATCTCCAGCCCTTCAGCTCTGGCGCGATACACATCATGCAAATGCAACGCTCAGTTTCTGTAAGGGCAGATTGATACCGTTGACGTTGCCCGAGGCGCAGCAATGGTTAAATCAGGGGCATGATGCCCAATAAACCCCCTCCCAAACTGAAATGACCGGTGCTGCCGGGTTGTATTCAGCCAGACCAATAACATGAGGTTCTAATATGAAAAAGCAACTAAAAATTCTTCTGCTGGCTTCCCACTTGGCTTTTTTTGGCGTGGGCGTAGGCCTCGGGATCTACATACTTCCAATTTTAACGGCTCAAGAGAATGCGACGCTTAGCGATATTGAGGCAGTCAAAAAAGTAGCCAGTTTTAGCGGGAAGTTTGAAAAAGATCAGAAGGGTAGCGATGCCTTGCATTGGGCCAATGGAGAGCTTTATGTTTCAGAGCATAACCTTGTGTTTAAAGGTGATGTCGCTCCCGGTCCTGACTATAAGATTTACCTCACAAAAACGCAGGCTACCGATAAAGAATCGTTCTTGGCGATAAAGAAAGAAGCCATTCTTGTTGGGGAACTGAAAAATTTCGGAAACTTCAAGAAGACTATTCCTGATAGTGTAAACGTTAATGAGTTTACAACCGTCCAGATATGGTGTGAGCGGTTTTCCAAGTTCATAGGCTCGGCCAAGTATCAATCAACGCCTGAAAGTTAAGAAAATAGCATAGGGGTGGTCTGACGTAGCCATGTGTTTCTTGCTGACGTCGGCCATCGCCGATTTTGAAAGCGGTGAGTCGATCTGAAACATTCAGACACTCTTTGATTCCCGTAATTTTAGCCGCTGCAATTACCTTATGGCAGCAGTCGCTCAATCTCACTTGCTGTGTCGCTACGGACTCTGTACCTCTACGAACCTTTACCGCTGGTCGGGCTATTGATGTCAGCGTCTCAAAGATGACTAGTTTGTTACCTGCAACGGATGAACGGCTCCACATTCAACATAGGCCTATTTAGGTTTCGCATTGACCGCTGGCGATTCTCCCTAGGATATTTTCGAACCCTTCAGCAAGGATCCGCCATGAATCGCCCGCGCATTGTCAAACCGCTTTCATGCGCTCTCGTTTTGCCTACCTCACTGCTCACACTCGGGATTTCACCTGCATTCGCCGCCTGCCTGATTACACGTAACTGATCCATAAACCCCACCTACCGCAAGGTGAGGCCTTGGTTTACCGTGGCATTTGCGGTGAGCAGTTCCACGGCAACAACGCTTCATAGTCTT
>NZ_JBTEYL010000024.1:0-82821 GCF_054330215.1 Pseudomonas sp. Ma2-10
TGACCGATGCGGTTAGAATTTAGACCCCGCGCAATCGGGTGGAGAAACCGGTCACGTTGTTAGCGAAATGACCGGTCACGATGAGCGAAATACGCACCACCCAGCGGTGTTGCTGAAGATCTATATCTACGGCTACCTCAATCGGATTCAGTCCAGCCGCCGGCTTGAGCGTGAGGCCGAGCGCAACGTCGAGTTGATGTGGCTAACGGGGCGTTTGGCTCCGGACTTCAAAACTATTGCCGACTTTCGCAAAGACAACGGCAAAGCCATCCGCAGCGTATGCCGCCAGTTCGTAGTTCTTTGCCGCAACCTCAATCTCTTCTCTCAGTCGATCATCGCCATCGACGGCAGCAAATTCAAAGCCGTCAATAATCGCGATCGTAACTTCACTCAGGGCAAGGTGAAGGCACGCATGCAGCAGATCGAGCAGAGCATTGATCGATATTTGGCGGCGATGGATTCGGCGGATCGGGCAACGCCCGAAGTGGCCGNTCGTAACTTCACTCAGGGCAAGGTGAAGGCACGCATGCAGCAGATCGAGCAGAGCATTGATCGATATTTGGCGGCGATGGATTCGGCGGATCGGGCAACGCCCGAAGTGGCCGAGGCCAAAGCAGAGCGGCTTAAAGAAAAGATCGAAACACTGAAAAAGCAGATGCAGAGACTCAAGGAAATCGAGGCGCAGCTCCACGAAAGTCCAGACCAGCAGATCTCCCTCACAGACCCAGATGCACGCTCAATGGCCACGAGCGGCCGAGGCACCGGAACGGTTGGCTACAACGTACAAACAGCTGTCGACGACAAACACCATCTGATCGTTGCCCATGAGGTGACCAACGTTGGTAATGATCGTGGGCAACTGAGCAATATGGCGAACCAGGCGCGTGAAGAAATCAAGGCTGAATCGCTAACGGTGGTGGCCGACCGAGGTTATTACAAAGGTCTGGAAATCCTTGCTTGCGAACAAGCCGGCATCACTACCTTCGTACCGAAACCCCTCACATCTGGCAGCAAAGCCGAAGGCAGATTCGGCAAGCAGGATTTCATCTATCTTATTGCGTCGGACGAGTATCGATGCCCTGCGGGGCAGTTACTAACCAGGCGGTATTCGTCGATGGAAGACGGCATGTTATTGCATTGTTACTACTACTCGGGCTGCCAGTCCTGCTCAATGCAAAAGCAATGTACGACTGGTAAGGAGCGCCGTGTGAAGCGCTGGGAACATGAGGCTGTAGTCGACGCGATGCAGGTTCGGCTAGAACATGATCCAGCGATGATGAGGGTTCGTCGACAGACCGTTGAACATCCTTTTGGAACGCTCAAGTACTGGATGGGAAGTACCCACTTCCTGACCAAAACCCTACCGAGGGTGAGCACTGAGATGAGCCTTCATGTGCTCGCCTACAACCTCAAGCGAATGATGAACATCTTTGGCATCTTGGGATTGCTTGAAGCGATCAGGGCGTGATCTGGCCGCTGGATCGTCGGTAAGGCTGTTGGGACCGCTGATGCGGCCCCAACAGCCATATGAGCTCCGATGTTGGCCGAATGGACCAATTTGAACTTTCTACTACCGACTTCGCAGGCAGTCCAAACAAGAATCTCAGCGTTGAACGTATCAAATGTGTTTTCACACAGCCTGGGTCGATAGCTACCGGTGAGCGTGGAAGTTCGGTTGGGCCATTCCCCGTCCAGCGTATTACCTATTCCGGGTTATGCGCCCTACGGTACTAGCGATGGTTGCGATAGCGTTCGGTCAAGGACTGCACGAGGGTGACGTAGGATTGCGTCTCGGCGTAGGGAAGAACCCCGTTGTATTCGACCACGGACGCTTCGCCGGCGTTGTAACCTGCCAACGCCAGCACCTGGTTGCCGTTGAAGCGCTTGAGCAACCAGGCCAAGTAGCGCACGCCGCCACGAATGTTCTGTCGTGCGTCGAACGGATCGTCCACGGCGAAGCGCTCGGCGGTGGCGGGCATCAACTGCATCAGCCCCTGGGCGCCGGCTTCGGAAATGGCGTTGGGGCGAAACGCCGATTCGGCATGTATCACTGCGCGGACCAGCGCCCTATCGACACCATAATGACCTGAAGCGGCTTCGATCTCCCGCTGATAGGAATGGGTGTCCAGGCGCAGTGAGGCGACCTTGAAATCCTTCGGCGCCATGCACCGATAGCAGCCCTTGATGTAATAGAGCTCAAGGACATCGACCCGTGCGGAGATCCCGACGGGGCGCCGGCTCACATATTGACGAATACCCCTGTGGATGAAGGTGTACACCCGAATCCGCACCGCGCCTGAGTTGTCGTCCCGCACAGGCCGTGGCAGGGCCATTGCCTTGGCGTCGACACCGGCTCCCGCCGTGCCATTCAGGCGAGTGCAGCGGGCGCTGGCGATGGCTTGGCTGGTGTAGCTGATGGCTCCGTCCCTGGCTTGGCACTTGAACGTGGCGCTGGCGCACAGTGGAGCGACCAGCAAGGCCAGCTCGATGCAGCCAAGAAGGCTCTTGCGAGCCCATCGCCATGCTCTGCAACAAATCACATCGCTCCGCGCCGCAGGCGCCGATAAGGTCTGGGGCGCCTGGCTCGGGCGCTGCCTTTTGAGGGCCTATTCCGGGTGACCCGCCTTTTGTTCTGATAGTTATACCCCTTGTAACCGGCCGTGGAACTTGCGTTGACGTATGGCTGCCGGCGTTCCCAGGCGAGGCGCAGGCCTGATTGCTCGCACGACGCGTCGTCCCGGCTTGCCAGGGCCGGGGGCAAGCCCGATCCGCGGGTGACGGACCCGGAGCCGAGGCGGGACAGGCCCAGGTAGGCGATGACAAAGTTGTCATCGTTATCCGCCCGGGCCGAACTCATCCGAGAATGAAATACACCTTGCGCACCGGCGTGATGTTTTCCCAGGTTCCCATGAACCCCGCCGCCGCAACTTGGGTCATACCAGGGCAGGCGTCTGAATGACCCGTGCGCTAAACCAATGCTCAGCGCTTGACCCCGATGCTCGTGATGAAACGAGTGATCCAGGATCGAGCGCTGCCGTTGTAATGTCAGACACTGCCGGCTAATTTCCCCTCATTCATCCTGCGCTTGTACGCACTGTCCCGATTTGCCAACCAGAAATACAACGGCGAAGTCACCACCAGCCCGACCACCCAGGACAAGTCCGCGCCGTTGATGTGTTCTGAAATCGGGCCCACATACAACGGTGTGTTCATGAAAGGAATCTGCACCGCAATACCCACCGCGTATGCCAGCAAGGCCTGCGGGTTGTAGCGCCCATAAATCCCGCCATCCACGCGGAAGATCGAGGCAATGTCGTACTTGCCTTTGTGGATAGCGTAGAAGTCGATCAGGTTGATTGCCGTCCATGGCACCAGCACTACCAACAACACCAGCACCATGTCGACGAAATGGCCGATAAAGTCTTTTGAGGCGAAAACCGCTGCAATCGCACAGGCTGCCAGTACGAGGATGGAGATCACCGCTCGGCTTTTCGCAGTGGGGATCCATCGATACGCAAAGGTCTGCACCAGGGTGATGATCGACAGCACCGCGCCATACAAATTGAGGGCGTTATGGCTGATCACGCTGAGCAGGAACAGCACCAACATCAACGGACCGATAGAGCCGGTGGCAAGTTTGACGGCGTCCATCGTGTCCATGCCGACCGGGGTGGCAAGTACCGCGACGGCGCCGAAGATGAACGACAGGCTGGAGCCCAGTGCTGAACCCAGGTATGTGGTCCAGAAAGTGGACGCGACCGGAACGTCAGCCGGCAGATAGCGCGAGTAATCCGACACGTAGGGCGCGAAGGCGATCTGCCACAGCGCAGCCAGAGATACGGTAGCCAGCCAGCCGGAAATGTTGAATTCACCGCGGGTCAGAAAGTCCGTGGTCTGGATATGGGTAAAGATATAGCCAAACCCCAATACGATCCCGGCGCCCAGTACCCAGGTACCGATGCGGTTGAGCACATGGATAAAGCGGTAACCGATGATGCCGATGATCCCGGAGCCGATGGCGCCGATCACGATGCCCACGGGCACGGGCACTGCGTCGACCACACCGTGCAAGGATTTACCCGCCAGCACGATGTTGGAAGCAAAGAAGCCGATGTACATGACGCCGGCGATCACCACCACCAGCAATGCGCCAAGGGAGCCGAACTGGGCACGGCTCTGGATCATTTGCGGGATGCCCATCTGCGGGCCCTGGGCCGAGTGCAACGCCATCAACACGCCGCCGACCAGGTGGCCGACGAGGATGGCGACGATGCCCCAGATCAGGTTCAGGTGGAACAGTTGCACGCCCAGTGCGCCGGTCACGATCGGCAATGGCGCGATGTTGCCGCCGAACCACAGGGTGAAAAGATCTCTTACCTTTCCATGGCGATCTTCAGGGGGCACGTATCCAATCGTGTGTTTTTCAATAAGCGGGGCGGAGGATGTCGCAGTGGTGACCATGAGGAACTCCAAGGCAAGGTGAGTACGTGGACGTACTTCGCAGTGCGCCGCCTGCGCGGCGCTTTGTTGTTGGAGTGATCATCTGTAATGGCGGCAGGCAGGTAAATTAGTAAATTTGTTGCTATAGATCTTAAAAAAAGTATCTCGCCGGCCTTTTTGCTCCGGTATGTTGCATGCACCGTGATCGCTGAAGAAAACAGCTTTTTTCTTGCACTTGTTTGGGGCGAAATCCCACGTTTAACGAGGTTCCGATGGCTGCCTACAACCTGCGCCAACTCAGATATTTTGTTACCACGGCCGAGTGCGGCAGCGTCGCCGAGGCGTCGCGCAAGCTGTATATCGCGCAGCCATCGGTTTCCACCGCGATCAAGCAGTTGGAAGACAGCTTTGGAGTGCAGCTGTTTATTCGCCATCACGCTCAAGGCGTGTCGTTGACGCCCAGTGGTGCACGGTTTTATCGCAAGGCGCAGGAGCTTTTGCGGGTGGCCCATGAGTTCGAGCAGAACGCCCTGGCGGACAACGACGTGGTGGCGGGGCAGATCGATATCGGCTGCTTTGAAACCGTGGCACCGCTATACTTGCCGCGCTTGATCGCCGGCTTCAAGACGCGTTGGCCGGGGGTGGAGATTCGGATTCGCGATGGCGAGCAACAGGAACTGGTACAGGCGCTGACGGCAGGCAGTATCGATGTAGCCATGCTGTTCGAGCATGACTTGGGCGGCACCATTGAAACCACGCCATTGATGCCGCCGCAACAGCCGTATGCGTTGTTGCCGGCGGATCACCGTTTTGCACAGCAGCCCAAGGTGTCGCTGGTGGACCTGGTGCTGGAACCGATGATTTTGCTTGACGTTCTGCCCAGCCGGACCTACTTCGTAAGTATCTTTGAAGAGCGCGGGTTGACGCCGAATATCGTGTTCAGCTCGCCGTCGATCGAGATGGTGCGGGGGATGGTAGGGCGGGGGTTTGGGTTTTCGATATTGGTGACCAAGCCGTTCACCGAGTACACCTACGATGGGCAGAAAGTCGTCTGTGTGCCGTTGGCCGAAACCGTCACAGGTTCAGGTTTGTCGGCGGTGTGGTTGCGCCGTTCGCCCCTGACCAAACCGGTGCAGTTATTTGTCGATTACTGCCGCGAAGAACTCGCGCGACTATTGGGCTAAACCCGGGATTAAAAATGTGGATGGGGGGCTTGCTCCCGATAGCAGTGTGACAGTCAACTGAAGCATCGACTGAACCACTGCAATCGGGAGCAAGCCCCCCACATTTGATTTTTGGTGTCTGGTAGGCAGGCGGCTCAGACGGCTCAGGCGCGGATTGATTCCAGCATCCGCAGTAGCATCGCATCACACCCCGCTAATTGCGCCACACTCACAAACTCATCCGGCTTATGCCCTTGGTCCATGCTCCCGGGCCCGCACACCACCGTGGGAATGCCCGCTGCATCGAACAACCCGCCCTCAGTACCAAACGCTACCGTGCCAAATTCCCGCGAACCGGAAAACGCCGCGATCAATTCCGCCGCCTGGCTGCGTTCGTCGGTGACCAAGCCTGGGTAAGCGGACAACCTAGTAAAACGAATCGCACTCTGGCGACTGACTGCTAGCATGCGCGGCAGCACTTTTTGCATGGCATAAGCCTGCAACTCCTCAGCTACCTCACCCGGATCCTGTGACGGCAAGGCACGAATCTCAAAATCAAACCGACAATCTGCCGGCACGATATTCAGCGCCTTGCCGCCACTGATCACCCCGGTCTGCACCGTGCTGAATGGCGGATCGAAACGCACATCTTGGGTGTCCCGCAGGCGTTGCCCGATTCTTCCCAACTCACCAATCAACTCCGTCGCATGCTCGATGGCGTTCACCCCATACGGCGCATAGGCCGAGTGACATGCCTCGCCATGCACATCACAACGCATGGCCAACTTGCCCTTATGGCCGAGCACCGGCTTGAGCTCGGTCGGTTCACCGATAATGCACAGCATCGGCTTCACTGGCCGCTGCTCAAGCACCTTGAGCAACGAACGCACACCGAGGCAGCCGACTTCTTCGTCGTACGACAGGGCGATATGCACCGGGATCCGCAACGGCGCCTTCACCAATGCCGGCACCAGCGCCAGCACACAGGCTATATAGCCCTTCATGTCTGCCGTGCCTCGGCCAAACAGCTTGCCGTCGCGCTCAGTTAGCTCGAATGGCGGTACCGTCCATGGCTGCCCATCCACCGGGACTACATCGGTATGCCCTGAAAGTGCGATGCCCGGCAATTCCACCGGGCCGATGCTGGCAAACAGATTGGCCTTGCTTCGCTCCTCGTTGTAGACAAGCTCGCTGGCCACACCGAAACCAGCCAAGTAATCGTGCACAAACTCGATCAGATGCAGGTTGGATTCGCGGCTGGTGGTATCAAACCCCACCAGCGTCTGCAGCAGTTCGCGGCTGCTGCTCATCGGTCATCACCGGCCACGCCGTAGCCCGGGGAGCGATCGGGGGCTAGGGCGCGGTCGATGTAGTCCTGGACTTGCGGGCGGTAGGCGTCCCATAGTCGTTGAAGGTCACCGATAGGATTCTCGTCGGCCCAATCCACTCGCAGGTTGATGATCGGCCATGTCAGCTCACCGACCACCACCAGCGCAGCAGAGTGCACCGGACCGGCCTCGCCGCCAGCAGCGATGGCCGCATGCATCGCGGCCAGCAGGCGATCGGCTAACTGGCCGTCGCCTTGCTCGAAAGTGCTGACCATCGCCTCGATCACCCCGCGGTCGGCGAGCATGTTGCCCGCCGCCACGCACTGCTCGCCCGACACCGCATTATGGGTGCCGAGGGTTTCGCTACCGCTGAAATGCACGGCGCGCCCCAGGTGATCAATCGCCGTCAGCTGTCGGTATTGGCTGTAGCCATTGCTGGTCAGGGCCTTGTCGAGCGCTTCGGCCGGGGCGAGGCCCTGTTCCAGCAGGTCGAGCACGTCAGGACCCAGGGCCGGCAAGGTGATGTTCTGGGTCGACACCGCGCCCACACCAGGGCGCAGCCATGGGCAACGGGCACCCACGGCGATGCTTGATGAACTGATGGCAATGCCCAGCTGGCCAGTGTCCGCACACCGGGCCACGATTGAAAAGGTCATGGGAAGCCTCCTTACTCCGGGATAACCGCGATTACATCGATTTCCATCAACCACTGCGGCTGACCCAGGGCCGACACCACCAGTCCGGTGGAGATCGGGAACACACCCTTGAGCCATTTGCCGACTTCCTGGTACACCGGCTCGCGGTAGCGCGGGTCAACCAGGTAGGTGGTGGTTTTGACGATATGGCTCAGGTCGCTGCCGGCTTCTTCCAGCAGTTGCTTGACGTTCTTCATCGCCTGTTCGGTCTGGGCGCGCGGGTCGCCGAGGCCAATCAGGTTACCCTCGAAATCAGTGCCCACCTGGCCGCGCACATACACGGTATTGCCGGCGCGTACGGCCTGGCACAGGTCGTTGTCCAGGGTTTGGTTAGGGTAGGTTTCCTTGGTGTTGAACATACGGATACGAGTGTGAGTAGGCATCAAAAAGCTCCGGAAAAAAGGGATCAGGCGTTGACAGGGGACTGACGAACCACCGGGGCGGCGTCGCGGTACTCAAGGTATTGGCGCTGAATGGCGATATGGTCGGCGACGTACTTGGCGTCGTGCCACACGCCCCAGATAAACGACGAGCCACGGCGCGACTGCCACGGCAAGCCGAGGAAATAAATCCCGGATTCGCTGGAGACGCCGCGCTGATGCTGGGGCTTGCCGGCGGCGTCAAACGCATCGACCTTCAGCCAGCTGTAGTCCACAGCAAACCCAGTGGCCCAGATGATCGAGGTGATGCCGGCTTTGTCGAGGTCCAGTTCCAGAATCGGGTTCTTGATACAGTCGGCGTCGGGAAACACGCGACGGGCTTCAGGCTCCAGCGGCAAGTCCAGGCCGTTGCGCTCCACGTAGGCGTCGGCCGCATCCAGCAAGGCCAGGTAGTTTTCATCGCCACGCGCCAGGTTTTCCACCAGGTTGGGCTGGAAGCTGGCGAGGTTGCCGCTGAAGGATTGCGTGAGGCCAACCAGGGTCATGCCTTGCTGGGCCAGCTCACGGAAATCGATTGTCTTGCCGCCGTGTGCACCGCTCACTGCAATGGTTACGTGCTCACGGCCGGGTTTCATCGCCGCTTGGTCCCACTCGCCCAACACCCCCAGCCACCAGCAGAAATCCCGGTTGCGATAGGCGCGGGGCGGGCGGTCGTGGGCGCCGACCGACAGGTACACCTGGCGTCCGGAACGTTGCAACTCATCGGCGATCTGCACACCGGAAGAGCCTGCACCGACCACCAGCACGGCACCGGCCGGCAGTTGGGCAGGGTTGCGATAATCGGCAGAGTGGATCTGATGCAGCGCGGAGTCTTCAGGTGCAATCGGCGGAATCACCGGTTTCTGGAACGGTCCGGTGGCTGCCACTACGCGGTTGGCTTCGATCACGCCTTCGCTGGTGTGCACGGTAAAGCCTGGGCGGCCGACATTACGCACCACCGATAGTACATCCACGCCGGTACGGATCGGCGCATTGAACTTGCGGGCATAAGCTTCAAAGTAATCGGCGACGCGTTCTTTGGGGGCGAATCCATCGACGGCGACGTCATCGAATTCCAGGCCTGGAAAACGGTCATGCCAGGCCGGACCGTTAGCCACCAACGAATCCCAGCGCCCGGTGCGCCAGCGCTCGGCAATGCGGCTGCGCTCCAGCACCAGATGCGGCACGCCTTGTTTACTCAGGTGCTCACTCATGGCCACGCCAGCCTGACCGGCTCCCACTACCAGGGTGTCTGTTTTTGTTATTGCTTCAGTCATGTGTCTGTCCTTGCGTCATGCAGTTGGATTCAGTTCGTGCATGAATTCAAGGCTAGGGGGAGGGGGGCTATTAATAAAATATTATTAAGCTGGGAAGTGAGCATAAATATCGGATGCAGGCTCACCCTATAGGGTGATTTCGATGGTTTCCCGGGTGTGGGACTATCTCTAACGTTCTTTCAGCGAGTCTTCGAAGTGGAAAACGACCGGCTTTCTTCTGCGCAATGGTTTGAACAGATTGCCAAGGTAACCGAGAACATCGGGCAAGCGGGCTTCGCCGCCACTTTGTTCGAGGCCCTGGGTTGTATCTGGCCGATCCAGGCCACCACGCTCTACCTGTATCCACACGGTGGCATGCCCAGCGCATTGTTTGAATTGGAAGGCCCATGGCTGCCGCAGGGTAATGTGCGTCAGTACCTGTCGGGCTTCTATTTGCTCGATCCGTTTTACGGCGCGTGCGTAGAGGGCGTCGGCTCCGGGTGTTACGACCTTGCCGATGTCGCCCCCGATCATTTCGAGCTCAGCGAGTACTTCCAGTCGTTTTACCGACATTCGCACCTGGAGGATGAGTTGAACTACATCCTGCAGTCCAACAACGGGTTGAGTCTGGCGGTATCACTGGCATTTACGCAGAAGCTGGACGCGGCCACCACCCAACAATTCAAGCTTATAGCGCCCTGGGTGCTGGCGGTGTTGGGCAAACACTTCGTTGGTCTGGAAGCGCAGGGTTCGCGCTTCGAGAGCCTGCTGGAGCAGCGTATTCACTCGGCGCTGAACAATTTTGGCTCGTCGATCCTGACCGAGCGCGAATGTCGTATCGCCCAATTGATCCTGCGTGGGCACTCCACCCGCTCGCTTGCCGAGCGCCTGGGTGTATCGGAAGACACCATCAAATCCCACCGCAAAAACATCTACAGCAAGCTCGATATCGGTGCGCAATCGGAACTGTTTTCGCTGTTCATCGATTCGTTGGCCGAGGCACAGGGCGTGCTGAGCAAGGACCCCCTTGAAAGCTACATGAACAAAATCCGCTGAGCGGATGACGACTAACAAGAGAGGAAAAACATGAACCTGCCATTCGAACCCAAACGCCAGACCCAGGACTATCAGAAGTCGGACGCGGCCCACCACATCCACGCGTTTGTGGATCAAAAGGCGCTGAATACCGAAGGCCCGCGCGTGATGGTGCGTGGTGAGGGCCTGTATCTGTGGGACAGTGAAGGTAAGCGCTACCTGGACGGCATGTCGGGACTGTGGTGCACCCAGCTCGGTTATGGGCGAAAGGACCTGACGGCCGCCGCCGCCGCGCAGATGGACCAGTTGGCGTACTACAACATGTTCTTCCACACCACTCATCCGGCGGTGATTGAGCTGTCCGAGCTGTTGTTCAGCCTGCTCCCGGGCCACTACAGTCACGTGATCTACACCAACTCCGGCTCCGAAGCCAACGAGGTGTTGATCCGTACCGTTCGCCGCTACTGGCAAGTGGTCGGCCAACCCAAGAAAAAGATCATGATCGGTCGTTGGAATGGCTATCACGGCTCCACCCTGGCGGCTTCTGCGCTAGGCGGCATGAAGTTCATGCACGAGATGGGCGGCATGATTCCGGACGTGGCGCACATCGATGAGCCCTACTGGTACGCACAGGGCGGCGACTTGACTCCGGCCGAGTTCGGTCGTCGCTGCGCCTTGCAACTGGAAGAGAAGATTCTCGAACTGGGCGCCGAAAATGTTGCGGGCTTTATCGCCGAACCCTTCCAGGGCGCAGGCGGGATGATTTTCCCGCCTGAAAGCTACTGGCCGGAAATCCAGCGCATCTGCCGTCAATATGATGTGTTGCTGTGCGCCGATGAGGTGATTGGCGGTTTTGGTCGCACGGGCGAGTGGTTTGCCCACGA
Organism: Pseudomonas sp. Ma2-10; assembly: GCF_054330215.1. NCBI lineage: Bacteria > Pseudomonadati > Pseudomonadota > Gammaproteobacteria > Pseudomonadales > Pseudomonadaceae > Pseudomonas > Pseudomonas sp. Ma2-10. The sequence goes on from NZ_JBTEYL010000024.1 coordinate 11,221, forward strand.
GTATTTCGGCTTCGAGCCCGACACCCTGTCGATCGCCAAGGGCCTGACCTCCGGCTATATCCCCATGGGCGGCCTGGTGCTGAGCAAACGCATTGCGGATGCGCTGGTGGAGCGGGGTGGCGTGTTCGCCCACGGCCTGACCTATTCCGGGCACCCGGTCGCGGCGGCGGTTGCACTCGCCAACCTCAAGGCGTTGCGTGATGAAGGCATTGTTCGCACGGTGAAGGAAGATACCGGGCCGTACTTGCAGCAGATCCTGCGTGAAGTGTTTGGCAACCATCCGATGATCGGCGAGATCCAGGGAACCGGTCTGCTCGCGGCCATGCAGTTCGCCGAGGACAAAGACACACGCAAACGCTTCGACAATGAAAATGACCTGGCCTGGCAGTGCCGCACCTTTGGTTTTGAAGAGGGTGTGATCATTCGCTCGACACTCGGCCGCATGATCATGGCGCCGGCACTGGTAGCAACGCGCGCGGAACTCGACGAACTGGTGGACAAGACCCGTATCGCGGTAGACCGCACCGCACGGATCGCGGGAAAGCTGTGAAGTGAGCGGTTTTCCACCCCCGCGCAAGGGGTGGAGAACCGCATCGTTACATTGCCCTGCGTGCACATAGGGCAGCCCACTTTTCAACGGATAACGGTATCGATTTCATCGGATACCGCGGCGTCCTGCATGCCCATTTCCAGGAGTCAGCAATGAATACAATAACAAACGTGGCCGATACTCCCTCCCATCATTCCCCATCGCAACCCACTTCATCGCGTAGGTTTCGACAGCCCCTGGGGCTCGTCGGGCTGGTACTTTTCGGTCTGGCATACATGGTCCCGCTGGCAGTGTTTACTACCTATGGCCTCGTCACCCAGATGACCAAAGGGCACTTGCCCACCGCCTACATGCTGACCCTTGCGGCCATGTTGCTGACCGCTTACAGCTATGGACGCATGGTCCAGGCGCACCCTTATTCAGGATCGGTTTATACCTATACGCGCAAGGCATTTGGCGCGTATTTCGGCTTTATTGCCGGTTGGACCTTGTTACTGGATTACATTTTCTTGCCGTTGCTCAGTTATCTGCTGATCGGCATCTACATGTCGGAATATTTTCCCGCTGTGCCTACCGCCGTATGGGTGCTCGGTTCAATTGCGCTGGTCACCGTTCTAAATCTGGTCGGCATCGAGTCCATCACTCGGGTCAACTGGATACTCGTGGTTGCCCAGTTGGTCTTCATCGTTGTGTTCGTCGCGTTATCGCTTCACAACCTGAGTGGGCATTCCGCCCCGGTTTCGCTGCTCGCACCTTTCCATCATGAAGGTTTCAGCGTCCCGCTGATCATGGCGGGCGCTGCGGTGCTCTGCCTGTCGTTTCTTGGCTTCGATGCCGTGTCGACCATGGCAGAGGAAACACCCAACCCGCGAAGAACTATTCCGCTCGCCATTATGGTGGTGTCGTTGTTCGGGGGGCTGTTGTTTCTACTGGTTTCGTATTTCGCCCAGATGGTGTTTCCGGAATGGAACAGTTTCGCCGACCCTGATTCTGCCTCAGTGGACGTGATGCGCCGCGTTGGCGGTGAACTGCTGGTGACCGCATTTACCGCGACCTATGTAGCGGGCTGTTTCGCTTCGGCAATGGTCTCCCAGGCGAGTGTCTCGCGCGTGCTGTTCGCGATGGGGCGCGATGGTGCATTGCCGAGCGTGCTCGGCAAGCTGGTCACGAAAAAGCGCGTGCCGGCCACCGCGATCATGCTGGTCAGCCTGTTCTCGCTGATTGCCTTGTTCATCACCCTGGATACCGTCGCCAACATGATCAGCTTCGGCGCGCTCTTCGCGTTCTCGGCGGTGAACCTGGCGGTGATCAAGCATTACCTGGTCGACCAGAAACTGCGCGGCACACGCAACTACCTGATTTACGCGGCGCTGCCGGCCCTGGGGTTTCTCAGCACCGTTTGGCTGTGGACGAGCCTTTCCGGCATGGCGTTCACGATTGGTCTGTGCTGGATGGGCTTGGGGCTGATTTGTTTGTTGGGTGTCACGCGTGGGTTCAGGGTGAAGATGCCGGACTTGCAGATGGCGGAGTGATACATCCCAAAACACGCAGGTTTTGACAGCAGGTCATTGCGGTTTGAGTCGACTTGATGACCTGTACCAGGCCGCAGCCCCTGAGTTGAAGGGGTAGGAAGTATTTACCTAAGCAGCAGCAAAAATCATGAATCCAGATCAATAACAACTGACCGTGTAGACGGTCAATGTGGGAGTACAACGTGTTCGACCTTAACTACTGGCAGCAGCGTGTTGCCCGCCAATCCTTCATCGACACCGCCTTGATCGGCGGCCAGCCAGTGTCGTCGATATCCGGAGCGACATTCGACGCCATCAACCCTGCGACCAATCAATTGCTCGCGCGTGTTGCCGCATGCGGCGAAGAAGACGTCAACCTGGCAGTGCGCTCCGCACGCCGGGCTTTCAATGCAGGCCCTTGGCGGCGTATGTCCCCCGGCGAGCGCAAGAAAATCCTGATCAAACTTTCCGAGTTGCTGATGGTGCACCGCGAAGAGCTGGCGCTGCTCGATTCACTGAACATGGGCAAGCCGGTGATGGATGCTTACAACGTGGATGTGCCCGGCGCCGCACACGTCTTCGCCTGGTACGGCGAAGCGCTCGACAAGGTTTACGATCAGGTCGCGCCTACCGCCCAGAACGCGCTGGCCACCATCACGCGGGAAGCCTTGGGAGTAGTTGCCGCAGTAGTGCCGTGGAACTTCCCGCTGGACATGGCTGCGTGGAAACTAGCGCCTGCATTGGCGGCCGGCAACAGCGTAGTACTCAAGCCCGCCGAGCAATCGCCATTTTCGGCCCTGCGTCTGGCTCAGCTTGCCTTGGAAGCAGGCATTCCAGAGGGCGTGCTGAACGTGGTACCGGGCTTGGGCGAGAGCGCCGGCAAGGCACTGGGGTTGCATCCGGACGTGGATTGTCTGGTGTTCACCGGCTCCACTCAGGTAGGCAAGTACTTTATGCAGTACTCGGCGCAGTCCAACCTCAAGCAGGTCTGGCTAGAGTGCGGCGGAAAGAGCCCGAACCTGGTGTTTGAAGACTGCCAGGATCTGGACCTGGCTGCGGAGAAGGCCGCCTTCGGTATTTTCTTTAACCAGGGTGAAGTGTGCTCGGCCAATTCCCGCCTATACGTGCAACGTTCCATCCATGACGAATTTGTTGAACGGCTGATCAGCAAGTCGCGTGCGTGGATGCCCGGCGATCCACTGAACCCTGGGAGCGCTGCCGGGGCAATCGTCGACAGTGAGCAAACCAGCCGAATTATGAAAGCGGTCGCAGAGGCACGTCTTGACGGGGCCACGCTGCTGACCGGTGGCGAGCAATTGAGCATCAATGGTTCTTCAAACTTCATTCAGCCGACAATCTTTGGTGACGTGACCAGCGGCATGCGCATTTCACGGGATGAAGTGTTCGGTCCGGTTCTGGCGGTCAGCGCTTTTGAAACTGAGGAAGAGGCGGTGCAGCAAGCCAATGACAGCATCTACGGACTGGCTGCGTCGGTGTGGAGCGATGATCTGAACCGCGCGCACCGTGTGGCCCGTGCCTTGAATGCCGGTACTGTCTCGGTCAACACCATCGACGCGCTGGATGTGTCGGTGCCGTTTGGCGGAGGCAAGCAGTCAGGCTTCGGTCGCGATCTATCGCTGCATTCGTTTGATAAATACACACAACTGAAAACCACCTGGTTTCAGTTGCGTTAAGTACCGATGTGAGCGGGTCGCGTATCAGACAATACGCGACCGCTGATACCAAGGGCAGGCTCGATCAACACGGATCGGGCCGGCCATTATTGAATCGCCCCTGATTTCGTAGACGTTTCTGAACGGCTGCTTCTGGCCCAGGCTGTGTGAAAACGTTTTAGAGCAAGTTTGCCAGTCAAAATCGGAACGAAAATCGCGTTCCTACATAAATTTTACGTCTGGCGGACTAACCAAACGCTGGCAGATTTTACGTAGCAACGCAGACTACAAAACGATGCATGCGTTTTCACACCGCCTGGGCCGTTCTCTGCCGGTCACGGCCACGAAGCGTGGTGATCAAATTTGGTGCAAATGGCTGGTCAGGTCGAATGCAAATGAATGGAAAAGTCTGGGCAATTATCTAGTTCAAAAGGTACACCCTAGGACCCAAGCGATATGGTGCCAATGGGATTGGTTCAAATGTGTTGATTATATTTGAGCCACGCCGCATATTATGAGCCATAGATAATGAGCCAGTGTGAGGCGAGTATGGCAACCATAGGGTACATCAGGGTCAGCACGGGCGAGCAGAACGTCGAGTCTCAGCGTCATAGCATCGAGCAACTGCACAGGGTTGATGAGTGGTTCGCAGACGAGGGAGTGTCAGGTGTAGTAAGGGGGGTTGACCGGCCTGCTTTTGGCGAGCTGCTGAAGTATGTTCGCAACGGTGACACTCTGATAGTCGGTGCAATCGACCGCTTAGGGCGCGATACCCTGGATGTATTGGCCACCGTCGAGGGGCTGCAGTCGAAGGGCGTGGCCATCCTCAGTCTACGTGAGGGTTTCGACCTCTCCACGCCGATCGGTAAGGCCATGCTAACCATGCTCGCGGCTGTGGCTGAGTTGGAGCGCTCCAACATCAAGGCCCGGCAGATGGCGGGTATCCAGCGTGCGAAGTCCGAGGGGAGGGCCCTAGGACGTGAGAAGACGATCGACGATGCTTCGGTTTCTACTTGGCGTAAGGAAAACGACGCCAGCATCGCCGCAACGGCTGCGCAGTTCGGGATATCTGTCGCGAGTGTGAAGCGAGCATGTCGGTCGGTAGTCATTACCCAGTAGCGCTTGGTCTCGTGAAGCGCCTTAGACACGTCAACAAGGGTGGGTAGCAGTGCCGGCGTGGATTACGCGTCGGTTGAACATGCAGCCAGTCTTCTGGCTGCTATGCCCAGTGCTCCAGACTGAACAGCATCGAGCACAAGGCTGCGGTGGGGGTGAGTGTGCCTTTCACAGCGCCATACGTGCACATACCGACGCACCTCAGCCGGAGACATTTGGTCCAGCCGCTCAGCTGGCCGCGAGTGGATGCCAGCCATGTCGAACCCGTCTGACGACAGATCACCGTGCACTAGCTGCAGTGTGTAGGCCTCGTGCAGTGCAACGTCGTACTCCGGCATGGAAAACCACGCATCCATCGCAATTGCGTGCCCATCTGCGCGAAAGGCCGCCTCAAGCTGGCGGATTGTTTCAGCATAACAATTCAGCGCCTTGCTGCCTGGCAGCGGCGGAAGCTTGCCCTTCTCCTTCTCCTTCTCCTTCTCCTTCATGCTCGCGCCCCCCTGCATATAGTGGTGATGACAGACGATCATCGCACCAACGGTTCAAATCACCGTCCCGATGAATGTGACCGCTATTCGACTTCTGCCTTGCTATTCAAGGCGTTGATCTGGTTGTACGTGGAAATTGCGTAATTGCATGGACTTGCCCACCCATTTGTATTGCCACTGACCAATTGTTTGCATTCGACTTGACCAGCACACGCCGTAGTGACGACCGACAGAGAACGACCCATAACGGACATTCGATCTCGATTGACGACGCAGTCGGTACTAACCTTGATTTAGCGAACAAAAAAATCCCGAAGACAATTCTGTTTCCGGGATTTTTCGTTGTAACGCAGTGTTTGTTTGAGCTGCTTTCGTCCCTTTATTAGACACCAGCTGCCAGAGGGAATAGTCCCAGCAACAAGCAAGTGAGCAAAATGCAGAATCCACCCTAAACCCTTGTTGCTGCCGATAGGGCCATTTGTCACCGCAATGCGCGCCTTAGGGAAACTCTGAAAAAGACTTCCAAATCTGATGAAATACGCACCTCACACGAATCGAACGGTTGAGCCCCGATGAAACAGATGTCCTTCGCCGATGCCGAGTATGCCGGCAAGCGTAAGCAGACCCGCCGCGAGCGCTTCCTGATCGAGATGGATCAAGTCGTGCCCTGGAAGGGTTTGATTGCCTTGATCGAACCGCATTATCCGAAGGGTGAAGGCGGTGGTCCGACGTATCCGTTGCTGGCGATGTTGCGGATTCATCTGATGCAGAACTGGTTCGGTTACAGCGACCCGGCGATGGAGGAATCGCTGTATGAAACGACGATTCTGCGCCAGTTTGCAGGGCTGCATCTGGATCGAATTCCTGACGAAACCACGATCCTCAACTTCCGCCGCTTGCTGGAGAAACATGAGCTGGCGGGTGGGATTTTGCAGGTTATCAACGGTTATCTGGGCGACCGTGGATTGATGTTGCGCCACGGAACGATTGTGGATGCGACGATCATTCATGCGCCCAGTTCAACCAAGAACAAAGACAAAAAACGTGACCCCGAGATGCATCAGACCAAGAAGGGCAACCAGTTTTACTTCGGTATGAAGGCGCACATTGGCGTGGACGCTGATTCGGGGTTGGTTCATAGCGTTGTTGGTACTCCCGCCAACGTGGCGGACGTGACGCAAGTGGGTCAACTGCTTCACGGGGAAGAGGTTCACGTCTGTGGCGATGCCGGTTACACCGGGGTGCAGAAGCGCCCGGAACATCAGGATCGCAAGATGATCTGGTCGATTTCTGCCCGGCCCAGTTCGTACAACGAGCATGGCAAAGACACGGTGATCGGTAGCGTGCTACGCGGAATTGAGTATGCGAAGGCGCAAGTCAGAACCAAGGTTGAGCATCCTTTTCGAGTGATCAAGCGTCAGTTTGGTTATACGAAAGTGCGCTTTCGTGGCCTGACGAAAAACATCGCTCAGCAGACGACGTTGTTCGCCTTGTCGAACCTGTGGATGGTGCGAAAACGATTATTGAATGCAGGAGAGGTGCGCCTGTAATGCGGGCTAATCGCCCTGAACCAGCGCGATTAGAGGAAAAATCATGAATTAAAGAGTGGAAAGGTCCGATTTCCGCCGCCGTGTTTTTTGAACCTCACGCAGAGAGGGCATCAAAAATCGGTGGGTACTTCAGACCTTCCTTAGGTCAAAAAATGGGTCTCTAACCGAGCAATCGCATATTAGATAGCCATGCCGCTGGCCGGGGCAAACTCCCATCCAGCATCATCGAATATCTGCGTTGAAATACAGCACCCGCGCGGCACCATCAAAGTGAACTGGCCAACTGAAAGTGCTGCCGCCTGTGCGACTTTTCTTCGAGACCTTTTGCGATGATTCGCATCGACTCCATCTGGCTCGCCACCGAACCGATGGACATGCGCGCAGGCACCGAAACGGCGTTAGCCAAGGTGATCGCGGTGTTCGGTGCGGCGCAGCCGCACTGCGCTTATGTGTGGGCCTACGCCACCAGCCAGTTCACGGACTTGGCAGCGGTGGTTTATGACTTCAGTCCCAGCCGTGCCGGTGAGCATGCTCGCAACTTCCTGCAAGACTGGAGGGGCAAGCTGGTCTGCGACGATTTTGGCGGCTACAAGGCCAGCTTTGAACTCGGCGTGACCGAGATTGGGTGCATGGCCCATGCACGGCGCAAGTTCTTCGAACTGCACGCTACGAATAAAAGCACGCTCGCCGAGCAAGCCCTGCGCTATATCCAGTTGTTGTACGAAATCGAAAGAGAAGTCCGCGACCTGGAGCCGGATTTACGGCGCCGAATACGGCAAGAAAAAGCCGTCCCAGTGATGAATATGCTGCATGCCTGGATGATCGCCCAGCGTGACCTAGTGCCCGAAGGCTCGGCCATCAGCAGAGCACTCGATTACAGCCTGAAACGCTGGGCAGCGCTGTCGCACTACCTTGATGACGGGGCGGTACCCATAGATAACAACTGGTGTGAGAACCAGATCCGCCCTTGGGCTCTTGGACGTAAAAATTGGCTCTTCGCAGGGTCGCTACGCAGCGGAAAACGTGCGGCAGCGATCATGAGTTTGATCCAGTCTGCGCGGCTGAATGGGCATGATCCGTATGCTTACTTGAAAGATGTACTCACACGCCTGCCGACGCAGCGGGCGAATGAAATCGATCAGTTGTTGCCGCATAAGTGGCAACCGGTTTAATCACGCAAGGCGTGATGGCCGGACGCATACCGACCGCCGCAGATTCACCACAAATCAAGCAAGTCATGAACTACTCCTTTTGGCTTTACCAAATCCCCCAGCGGGACGATGAACAGCGATCCCAACGCGTAATCGACCCGAGTGGCGGCCAGGGCTGGTGAACTTTGCCTAGTTGGCTTCTTTTACAGCACTGAGAAACGCGCACGTGCGCTCCTGCTGCGGGTGTTCGAAGATTTGCGCCGGGGTGCCCTGCTCGTGAATCTGTCCTTTGTAGAAAAAGCACACACGATCAGCGAATTCCCGGGCGAAACCCATTTGATGCGTCACCATCAGCATGGTCAGGTTGTGTTCGGTGCCGAGCTTGCGGATCACGTTGAGCACTTCGCCGCACAGTTCCGGGTCGAGCGCGGAGGTGACTTCATCGAACAGCATAACTTTCGGGCGCATGGCCAGTGCCCGGGCGATCGCCACCCGTTGTTGCTGACCACCGGACAACTGCGACGGGTAATGCCCGAGCTTGCTGCCCAGACCCACGAGTTCCAGCAAGTCTGCTGCACGTTCACGGGCTTCAACCGGTTTCATGCCGAGCACCTGCACCGGCGCCTCGATAACGTTTTGCAACGCTGTCATGTGAGGGAACAGGTTAAAACTCTGGAACACCATGCCGATCTTGCCGCGCACTCGGCGGATGTGCCGGTCATTGGCGGGTACCAATACGCCGTTGCGATTGGGCATGTGGGTCAGCAAGTCGTCCTCAATTCGGATCAACCCGTCATCGATGCCTTCGAGCGTCATCAGTACCCGTAATAGTGTGGACTTGCCCGAGCCGCTGGGGCCGATGATTGCGACTTTCTCACCCTGCGTGACATCAAGGTTCAAGTGATCGAGCACGGTAAAGTTGCCGTAGCTCTTGGTGACATCCTGGAAGCTGACGATCGGCTTGACCGGTTTGGTTTCTTGCATGGCCGTGGCCTCCTGCGGATGCAGCGGGACCGGGTTGCTGTGCTGTGAAAGGTCGTTGGGTGTCGAGAGTGGAGAAGTCATTAGCGTAGCTCCAGGCGCACTTCAAGGCGCCGAACCAGATAAGCCAAAGCGATGCTCAGGGCGAGGAAAAACAGACCGACCATGGTGATCGGCTCCAGGTAGCGAAAGTTCTCGGAGCCGATATTCTTGGCCTGTTGCATGATTTCCACCACAGTAATCGCCGACAGCACCGGCGTGTCCTTGAGCATCGCTACCAGGTAGTTGCCCAATGGCGGCAGGATCGGCCGTAGGGCCTGGGGCAGGATGATGTTGCGATAAGCGTTGTATGGGGCGATGTTCAGCGCCGTGACCGCTTCCCATTGGGCCCGCGGCACCGCATCGAGGCCGCCGCGATACACCTCGGCGATGTAGCAGGCGTAATGCAGGCCGATGCCGAGAATCCCCACTTGCATCGCGGTCATGCTGACGCCGTAATTGGGCAATACGTAGTAAAGGAAATACACCTGGATCAGCAGCGGCGTGCTGCGAATGAACTCGATCACGGCGGTGGCGGGCCACGACAGCCAGACTCTGCGGCTGCGTCGGCCGATAGCCAGGAACAGCCCCAGTACAATGGCGATCAGGAAGCCGATCAGGGTAATCCCTACGGTGTTAAGCGAGGCGCGCAGTAAATCGGGGAGGATTTGCCAGGCATAGGTCCAATCAAACAGTGTCATGACAGACCTCCTCGCATACGCCCGCGAGCCAGATGGCGCTCAATGCGACGCATGCCGATATTGATGGCTTGCGCCAGGATGAAGTACATCACCAACGCAAGGCTGAAAATTTCCAGGGTCTGGAAAGTCGCCTGATCCAGTTGACGCGCCCGGAAGCTCAGGTCGGATAAGGTGATCAACGACACCAGCGAAGTATTTTTCAGCAATTCAATCAGCAGGTTGGTGCCCGGCGGTATAGCAGCCAGCAACGCCTGCGGAAGAATGATGCGGCGAAAGCGCTTGTAGCCGCTGAAGTTCAGTGCCGTGGACGCTTCGTACTGACTCTTGGCGACAGAGCTGATCGCACCGCGCATCACCTCGGCGCCGTAAGCACCAATGTGCAAGCCAAGGCCGACGATGGCCACGCTATAGGGGCTCAGTTCAAGGTTGAACGGTGGCAGCGGCAGCACGAAAAACAGCCAGAACAATTGCACCAGCAACGACGTGCCGCGAAATACTTCAATGTAAGCAATGGAAAACCAACGCAATGGCCGCCATGGCGACATGCGTCCCAGGGCCGCGAGAATCGCCGCGACAATCGCCAGCAGCGAACCGAAGATGGTCACCTGGAGCGTCACCCAGGCACCTTGTATCAATAGCGGTAGTAATTCACCCATGGTTTAAACCTGGCCATCCGGATTAAGCAGGGAAATAGGCATCGCGCCGTGGCGCCATGCCTGTTTCGACTATTGAGCGCAGAGCTCGGCAGCCGTTTTGCTTGTCACGTTGGATTTGTCGAACCCGAAAGGGGCGACCGCCTTGAGGTGCTCTTCGGAGCCCAGCCACTTTTTAAGTTCGGCGTTGACCGCATCGCGCAGGTCTTTGTCTTCCGGGCGGAAGGCGAGAGCACCGTAACCGATGTGCGACGGGTCGTCCTTGAACTCGGTGACCGCTTCGACTTTTTCGCCACCCTTGGCGGCCAGGCCTTTCATGGTCAGTTGAGTCCCCACGGCGGCATCGGCCCGACCGGCGCGCACGGCTTGCAACTGGGCGGTGGTGTCCGGCACCTGGAGGATCTGAGCATCCTTCACGCCGGAATCCCGCGCGTATTTTAGGTTGACTGTGCCGGCCATGATCGCCAGTTTTACTTCGGGATTCTTGGCGATGTCTTCGTAGCTGTGCAGATTCTTAGGGTTGCCTTTGGCGGTCAGCAGTGCGTCAGGCAACTGATACTGCGGATCGGTGAACAACACCTGTTTGCAGCGCTCCGGCGTGATGTACATGCCGGCGGCAATCACGTCGAAGCGCCCGGCGCGCAGGCCCGGGATCAACGAGCCCCATTCGGTCAATACGCCGTCTACCTGTTTGATGCCCATTTTGGCAAAGATGGCTTTAGCGATTTCCGGTGACTCACCGGTGACCCTGCCGTCGGTTTCGGTATAGGCGAACGGGGTTTCGTTGGCATAACCGATACGGATGCTGCTGTTCTGTTTGACGTTTTCCAGTGTTGTAGCGGCTTGGGCGCTGGCGGCCAGGCCGAACATCGCGCAAGCCACAAAAAGGCGACGCAATGCATGGGTGCTGCAGGAAGGGAAATTGCTCATCGATAAAATCTCCTGTTTCTTGTGGACCCGTCGGTGACGGCTCTGTGTTAGGAGGCAGCGTGACAAGAGCAAAGCGTACAAAGGACTGATCCCATGGAGCGGGACACAATCCGGTACAGGTCGACTGATTTTGTTGTGGGGGCTTGAAATGTGCCCGGCTATCGACCTTGAGCCGAGCATACAAAAGCCCTGAGCAACATTGTATTGCACTAGGACAATTGCTTTGCATGGATTCTCGCGGGATGCTGTCCCGACGAGCACAGACCCGGGTTTTAGCGCTGATGGACAAGTGGAAAGCAGCACTGGAAATCGCCCGCAGTGGCGAGTCCAAATACAAAATCCTGGTGCAGGCGATTGCCGACGACATCGAACAAGGTGTGTTGGCCAACGATCAGCGCCTGCCGCCGCAACGTCAGGTCGCCGATGCCATGGGTATCAGCGTGCAGACGGTCACCAACGCCTATAAAGAGCTGGAACGTCAGGGGCTGGTGCGTTGCGAAGTCGGGCGCGGCAGCTTTGTGTCGCGGCGCATGAGCGATCGAGTGGCTACCTATATTCTCGATAGCCCCGAACGGTCTCTGGTGGATTTTTCCATCGCACGGATCCTGCACACTCGCGAGCACGACCAGTTCTGGCGTGACACCTGCCGTGAGCTCAGCACGGAAGAGGATCAGCCGTGGATTCACGCATTTCGCCCAATTGCCGGTTTCGAATCACACCGCGAAGAGGCCATGCGCTGGATTGGACGGCAGGGACTGCGGGTCGAGCGCGATGACATCCTGATTACCAATGGCGCGGCCCACGGTATCTTCCTTGCGCTGGCATCTCTGGCGGGCCCCGATGATGTAGTACTTTGCGAAGGGGTAACCGATCACGGAGTGATCGGCAACTCTCAGGTATTGGGGTTCACCCTCAAAGGCCTGGAGATGGACCGTTATGGCATTGACCCGGAACATTTCGAAGACATGTGCAGCAACGAGCGCATTACCGCGCTGGTGTGCACGCCGAACCTGAACAACCCGACCACCAGCCTGATGCCGGACAGTCGTCGGCGGGAGATTGCCGACATCGCCCGGCGTTTCGGCGTGCATATCATCGAGGACGATGTATACGGCCCGTTGCTGGATGAGCATCGCGCGCCGCCGATCAGCCATTACCTGCCAGAACTGTCGTTCTATTGCACCAGCATGACCAAGTCGGTGCTGACCGGTTTGCGCATCGGCTATCTGGTGGTGCCCAAGCGTCTGGCGTTGCGCACCGAGAGCATTTTGCGGGTCAACAGCTGGATGGCCACGCCCATGGTCTCCGAAATCGCCGCGCGCTGGATTCGCGACGGTCGCGCCGACACGCTCGTGCGCTTGCAGCGCAAACTGTTGGCCGGCCGTCAGGCGATGGTCAGCGAATACCTGGGAGAGCACCTGCTCGGCCAGCATCCTCATGCATTGAATGCGTGGGTCGGCATTCCCCCGCATTGGGAGGTCGACAGCCTGGTTCGGGCCCTGCGTCACCGTCACATTGCCGTCACGTCGCCTGACCCGTTCACCGTGCGTGGGACGCCAAGGGCTCGAGCGGTGAGGATGTGTGTCGGCGCCGAATGCAGCGACGAAGAAATGCGGGACGCACTGATAAGCACGCGCGAGATATTCGGGCAGTACCCGCAAGTCCACGATTTTTGACCGGGAAAAATCCGCCAAAAAGTTTGTCGGCTAAATTGCCCTAGTACATTCATTGCGACAATCCAGTCCTCTTAGACTGCGCCCAACACCACAGTCGGGACGCGGTCATGTCAACGTTGCAGCTTCAGGATGTTTACCTCGCTCGCCAGCGCATCGAATCGCTTGTCCGGCGTACCCCCATGGAGTATTCGCCCAGCCTCTCGCAACGAGTGGGCGTGGCGGTGTACCTCAAACTCGAATCCCTGCAAATCACCGGCAGTTTCAAATTGCGCGGTGCGAGCAATGCCGTGGCGCAGCTCAGCGCCGAGGAGAAAGCATGTGGCGTGGTGGCGGCGTCGACCGGCAATCACGGTCGTGCACTGGCGTATGCCGCGTCCCGGCAAGGCGTGAAGGCGACGATTTGCCTGTCGCATCTGGTTCCGGCGAACAAGGTTCAAGCCATTCGTGATCTGGGCGCCGAGGTCTGCATCGTCGGCCAGTCCCAGGACGACGCCCAGCGTGAAGCCGAACGGATCGCCAACGACCAAGGCGCGACATTGCTGCCGCCGTTCGATCACCCGGCCATCATCGCCGGGCAGGGCGCGCTGGGGCTGGAAATCCTCGAGCAACAACCGGACGTAGCGCAAATCCTCGTGCCGTTGTCCGGGGGCGGTTTGTTTGCCGGCGTGGCGCTGGCGATCAAAAGCGCCAATCCACACATCGTCACCCACGGCATCAGCATGCAACGCGGTGCCGCCATGCACGCCAGCCTCGCAGCCGGGCATCCGGTGGAAGTCGAAGAGCTGCCGACCCTGGCCGACTCGCTCGGCGGTGGCATCGGCCTGAACAACCGGTACACCTTCAACATGACCCACGACCTGTGCGACCACTTGCATTTGCTCAGCGAGACTTCCATCGCCAATGCTATCCGCCATGCCTATCGCGAAGAGCGTCTGGTGCTGGAAGGCGCAGCGGTGGTCGGCATCGCGGCGTTGCTCGACGGCTTGATCGCGCCACGCGGGCCGATCGTGGTGGTGGTCAGTGGCCGTAACGTCGACATTGATCAGCATTTACGCGTCCTAGCGGGCGCGCAGGCATGAACCCAAACAATAACCGTCTGACTGGAGCGCTGCGTTGATGAGTGAAATCACCTTATTGAGCGAAGCGGATCTGCGCGCCTGTGTGGCGCTGGATCTGCCGAGCATCGAAGCCATCGAACAAGCCTTCGTGCTGCTGGCCACGGCGGCGGTGGCGATGCCGCCGATCTTGCGTCTGGACATCCCCGAATACAACGGCGAAGTGGACGTGAAGACTGCCTATCTACCAGGCCTGGAGCGTTTTGCGATCAAGGTCAGCCCGGGGTTTTTCGACAACCCGAAACTCGGTCTGCCGAGCCTCAACGGCATGATGATGTTGTTGTCGGCACGCACCGGTTTGCTCGATGCCTTGCTGTTGGATAACGGTTACCTGACGGCCGTACGCACAGCGGCGGCCGGTGCAGTCGCAGCGCGCGCCCTGTCGCGGGTCGAGAGTCGCAGCGTCGCGCTGATCGGCGCTGGCGAGCAGGCCGCGTTGCAGCTTCAGGCGTTGCGTCTGGTGCGGCCGATTGAATCCGTCCGCGTTTGGGCACGTGACAGCGCCAAGGCCAAAGACTTCAGTGCCGAGTTGGCGCGTGACAGCGGTCTGGCGGTCACGCCTTGCGCGAGCATCGACGAGGCCATGACTGGCGTGGACATTGCGATCACCTGCACCCCGAGCCGCGAACCCTTGATCGAAGTGCGCCATCTGCACCCCGGCTTGCATATCACGGCCATGGGCTCGGACGCCGAACACAAAAACGAAATCTCCCCCCAGGCGCTGGCACAGGTCGACCGTTACGTGGCGGATCGCTTGAGCCAGACGCGAATCCTCGGCGAGTTGCATCACGCGCTGGCGGCGGGCGTTATTGCCGACGAATCGGGCCTGGCCGAATTGGGGCAAGTGCTCGCGGGCCAGCGCCCTGGTCGGACCAGCGATGCGCAAGTCACCTTGTGCGACCTCACCGGCACCGGCGCCCAGGACACCGCCATGGCCAATCTGGCCTTCGAGCGCGCGCGCTCGGCCGGCAAGGGCTTTCAGTTCGGCAGCTAACCCCCTTTTTTCATCCGTGCGTCATTTATCAGAGGGCATGTGCATGTCTCAGATAGTCGTCAATCTCCCGTTCGAACGGGAGGAATACGCCCAGCGTCTGGCCAAGGTTCGAGCGGCCATGCAGGTTCAGGGCATCGAGATGTTGCTGGTCACCGATCCGTCGAACATGGCCTGGCTGACCGGCTATGACGGTTGGTCGTTTTACGTCCACCAATGCGTGTTGCTGGCGCTCGACGGCGAGCCTGTCTGGTTCGGTCGCGGGCAAGATGCCAACGGCGCCAAACGCACCGTGTTCATGCAACACGAGAACATCGTCGGTTACCCGGACATCTACGTGCAGTCCCGGGAACGCCATCCGATGGATTACCTGTCGCGGGAAGTCATCAGTGCCCGGGGTTGGGACGCGCTGACCATCGGCGTGGAAATGGATAATTATTACTTCAGTGCCGCGGCGTATTTGTCGCTGCAGAAAAACCTGCCGCAGGCCAAGCTGATCGACGCGGTCGGGTTGGTGAACTGGCAGCGGGCGATCAAGTCGCCCCAGGAAATCGCTTACATGCGCATCGCTGCGCGCATCGTCGAAAACATGCACGGGCGGATCCTCGAACGGATCGAGCCGGGCATGCGCAAAAATGAACTGGTGGCTGAAATCTACAGCAGCGGGATCCTTGGCGCTGATGGCCATGGCGGCGATTACCCGGCCATCGTGCCGCTATTGCCCACGGGGGCCGACGCCAGCGCGCCGCACCTGACCTGGGACGATTCGCCGTTCGAAAAAGGCGCCGGGACCTTCTTTGAAATCGCCGGTTGCTACAAGCGTTATCACTGCCCGTTGTCGCGGACGATCTATTTGGGCAAACCCCCACAGCACTTCCTCGACGGCGAAAAAGCCGTGGTCGAAGGCATCGCCGCGGGACTGGACGCAGCGAAACCGGGCAACACTACCGGCGACATCGCCGTGGCGTTTTTCAAAGTATTGGAGAAATTCGGCATCCACAAGGACAGCCGTTGCGGCTACCCGATCGGGATCAGTTATCCGCCAGACTGGGGCGAACGCACCATGAGCCTGCGTCCCGGCGACACCAGCGTGTTGCAACCGGGCATGACGTTCCACTTCATGCCGGGCTTGTGGATGGACGACTGGGGGCTGGAAATCACCGAAAGCATTCTGATCACCGAGACCGGCGTCGAGACGCTGTGCAATGTGCCACGCCAACTGTTCGTGAAGGATTGAGCCATGAGCGAATTGCCTGACAATCCGATCAGCGCCACGGTGGATTTTGCCCGCGACGGCGTGCAGCACGGGTTCCTCAAATTGCCGTACTCCCGGGACGATTCGGCCTGGGGCGCGGTGATGATTCCGGTCACGGTGATTCAGCGCGGTCAGGGGCCGACTGCGCTGCTTACCGGCGGTAACCACGGTGACGAATACGAAGGTCCGGTCGCACTGAGCAAACTGGCCCAGGGTCTGACGGCCGCCGATGTCACGGGACGGGTGATTATCGTTCCGTTCATGAACACCCCGGCGTTCCATGCTGGTCGGCGCACGTCGCCGATCGACAAGGGCAATCTCAATCGCAGTTTTCCTGGTAAGCCGGACGGCACCGTGACGGAGAAAATCGCCGATTACTTCAACCGGACCTTATTGCCCTTGGCCGACATCGTGCTGGACATCCATTCCGGTGGCCGCACCCTGGATTTCCTGCCGTTCGCGGCTTGTCATGTGCTGCCCGACAAACATCAGCAAGCGCAATGCGAAGCCGGCATGCGCGCATTCAATGCTCCGTACAGCATGCGCATGCTGGAACTTGATGCCGGGGCGATGTACGACACCGCCGCCGAGAGTCAGGGCAAAGTATTTGTCACGACCGAGCTGGGTGGCGGTGGCACGTCCACGGCGCGCAGTGTGGCGATTGCCGAGCGCGGGGTGCGCAATCTGTTGATACATACGGGGATTCTCGAAGGTGAGATCCGGACCACGGAGTCAATCATGCTCGACATGCCCGATGCCAACTGCTTCATCGCCAGTGAACACGATGGCTTGCTGGAAATGTGCCGCGATCTGGGCGACAAAGTGAGCAAGGGCGAGGTGATCGCCCGCGTTTATGACGCCACCCGCAGTGGCGTAGCCCCAGTGGAATATCGCGCCGCTCGCAGTGGTTTACTGGCGGCGCGGCATTTTCCCGGGTTGGTGCGCTGCGGCGACACCGTTGCAGTCATCGCCGATGTATTGACCTGACAGGTTGAACCGAAACCTTGTGGGAGCGAGCCTGCTCGCTCCCACAAGTCAGTGTTCCAGCCTAACCTCTCTAATCAACCGGAGATCCTCGGACCATGCACAAGCTCGATCGCTATGACCTGAACATCCTGCGAATCCTCGCCGAAGACGGTCGGATCACCAAGTCGAGCCTGGCCGAGGCGATCAATCTCTCGGTGACCCCGGCGTGGGAGCGGGTTCGCAAGCTGGAGGCGCTTGGGCTGATCAAAGGGTATCGGGCGCAAATCGACTGGAACGCGGTGTTCAAAAGCCAGCAAGTGCTGGTGGAAATCACCCTGGCCCGGCACACCGCCCAAGACATGCGGCGTTTCGAGCAACGCATGAACGAGGCCGCCGAAGTGGCGTTCTGTTACGCCACCGGTGGCGGCGTTGATTACATGGCGATGATTCAGGCGCCGGACATCGACCATTACCAGCGGTTTATCGACCAGTTGTTGCTCGATGACCTTGGCATTGAGCGCTACTTCACCTACATCGTGACCAAAACCATCAAGACCGCGGGTGGCCTGCCGACCGAGCTGGCGCAAGAGCCATAAACCGGGGCAAAACCTTCACCGCAAAAAGCCCCTGTTTGTCGGTGCACAATCAGAAAAAAACGGTGGTTACGCCCCGCCAAACGCCAAATCACCCGGGCTGCGCTGCCCTAGCATGGACTCACGCACACGGTTTGGAGTGAACGCCATGACATACAAACATCCGCTATTGTTCAAAGCACTTTGCTACGTCGACGGGCATTGGGTCCACAGCGAGAGCGGCCACAGCGTCGCCGTGCATAATCCGGCCGATCAGAAGTTGATCGGTCATGTGCCGATGCTCGATCAGCCTCAGATCATCGCCGCCGTTGATGCAGCACACAGGGCATTTGCGGCCTGGCGTGAACAAAGCCTGGATGCCCGCGGGACGATTCTGCGGCGCTGGGCGGCGCTGATACTTGAGCATCAGGAAGACCTGGCGCGCATCCTCAGCCAGGAACAAGGCAAACCCCTGGCCGAGTCACGCGGCGAAATCGCCTACGCCGCCAGCTTCATTCCCTGGTTTGCAGAAGAGGCGCGACGTCTTTACGGGCAGAACATCCCCAGCCATATCCCCGGCGCGCATCTGGGCACGATCAAGGAGCCGGTGGGTGTCTGTGCACTGCTGACCCCGTGGAATTTCCCTTCGGCAATGATCACCCGTAAAGCCGCCGCGGCACTGGCTGCCGGTTGCACCGTGGTGATCAAACCGGCCCATGAAACGCCGTTTTCCGCATTGGCTCTGGCGCAACTGGCAGAGGAGGCAGGCTTCCCGGCCGGCGTGTTCAACGTGGTGCTGGGCGAACCGCAAATGACCATGCAAACCCTGGTGCAGGACACTCGCGTGCGTTCGGTCAGCTTCACCGGCTCAACCCGCGTCGGTAAGTTGGTCCTGCAAGCGGCGGCCCAGGATGTGAAGAAGGTGTCGCTGGAGCTGGGCGGCAACGCGCCATTTATCGTCTGCGCTGATGCCGACCTAGAACTGGCGGTGAAAGTCGCGGTGGAGGCCAAGTTCCAGACCTCCGGCCAGGATTGCTGTGCGGCCAACCGGATCATGGTCGAGCGTTCGATCTATCCGGAATTTCTCAAGTGCTTTGCCGCTGCAGTCCGCGCGCTGCGGGTCGGCCCAGCGTTGGTGGGGGATCAGGAGCAAAGCGTCGACATCGGCCCGCTGATGCATCAGACCGCGTTTGATGTCACGACTGAGCGCGTCGAAGACGCCCTGCAACTCGGCGCCCAACGTCTGGTGGGTGGCGAAGCGCATGCCCTTGGTGGGTTGTTCTATCAGCCGACGGTGCTGGCCGACGTTACGCCGCAGATGCGCATCTACCGTGAAGAGAATTTCGCACCCATCGCTGGCGTCATGCCTTTCGACACCCTCGAGCAAGCCATCGAAATGGCCAACGACACCGAATACGGTCTGGCTGCCTACATTTGTTCAAACCGCCTGGACCTGATCTACCCTCTGATTCGCCGTCTCGACCACGCCATGGTCGCGGTCAATGGCGTCAAGTTCACCGGCCATCCGATCCCGTTCGGTGGCATGAAAGCCTCGGGGCTGGGCCGCGAGGGTGGCACCGAGGGCTTCGAAGCCTTTGTCGAAACCAAATACTTTTGCCTGCACCATCAAGGCCAGTTCTAAGGAGATCCGCCATGAGCCAAGAACTCAATTCGTTGTTCGAACAAGATCGTGCGCACTTCATGCACCCGTCCACCCATGCCCATGACCACGCCAGCGGCGCGCTCAAGGGACGCATCATCAAGAGCGCGTCAGGCATTCGTATCCGCGATCACGAAGGCCGTGACTTCATCGACGCCTTTGCCGGGTTGTACTGCGTGAACATCGGCTACGGGCGCACTGAAGTCGCCGATGCGATCTACAAGCAGGCCAAGGAGCTGGCCTATTATCACACCTATGTTGGGCACTCGACCGAGGCAATTATCGAGCTGTCGAGCCGCATCATCGACTGGGCGCCGGAGGGCATGAAGAAGGTCTACTACGGCCTGTCCGGTTCCGACGCCAATGAAACCCAGATCAAACTGGTGCGGTACTACAACAACGTATTGGGTCGCCCGCAGAAGAAGAAAATCATCTCCCGTGATCGCGGTTATCACGGCTCGGGCATCATGACCGGCAGTCTGACCGGCCTGCCGACCTTCCATCAGCATTTTGACCTGCCGGTAGAAGGCGTCAAACATACGGTTTGCCCGCACTGGTACCGCAAGGCACCGGCCGGCATGGATGAAGCGGCGTTCGTGCGCTATTGCGCCGACGAACTGGAGAAAATGATCCTGGCCGAAGGACCGGACACCGTGGCCGCGTTCATCGGTGAACCGCTGATGGGCACCGGCGGCATCATCGTTCCACCGGCCAGCTACTGGGCCGCCATACAAGCGGTGTTGAACAAGTACGATGTGTTGTTGATCGCCGACGAAGTGGTCTGCGCCTTCGGTCGCCTGGGTTCGAAGATGGGCAGTCAACGCTATGGCATGCGCCCGGACCTGATCACTACGGCCAAAGGTCTGACCAGTGCCTATGCGCCTTTGTCAGCGGTGATTGTCGGTGAAAAAGTTTGGGACGTGATCGAAAAAGCCTCCGAGTCTCAGGGTGCCATGGGTCATGGCTGGACGTACTCCGGGCATCCGATCTGCGCGGCGGCGGCCCTGGCCAACCTCGACATCCTGGAGCGGGAAAACCTGACAGCCAACGCAGAGAAGGTTGGCAGCTATCTGAATCGTCGGTTGCGGAAAGTATTGGAAGGTCATCCGCTGGTGGGCGAAGTGCGCGGCGACGGCATGCTTGCCGCAGTCGAGTTCATGGCCGATCGTGAGCAACGCACACCCTTCGATGCTGCATTGAAGATCGGTCCGAAAGTATCGGCAGCCTGTCTTGAGCGTGGAATGATTGCCCGAGCGATGCCCCATGGCGACATTCTCGGCTTTGCACCTCCGCTGATCTTGACTGAGGAGGAGGCCGACCTGATCGTCGACATCACCAAAAGCGCGGTCGATCACGTGGCCAGCGAGATACTGGGTTAGGCCTTACAGCTCCCCCCCCAAAAAACCACTCGATCCTTCACCGCTCGGGTGGTTTTTTGTATCGCCAGTTTTGGCCTTGTTGTGAACAAACTGCGAATAGAAGATTGTGACTACATAAATTCATTTTGGGAGTAAGGGGACCCGGAGATGAGCTGTTGAAGGTCCATCGAATGACTGCTTCTGGCCCAGAGTGGGTAAAAAAGCCTTCGCGAACACTTGCTATGATTTCTGAGGATTTCATCGCAGGGATCGCCCATGAAGCGCTTTATCCAAGGTGAACATCGAGGCCAAGGCACCTTACTTCCCGAGAGCCTCGACGACTACGTCAGCGATACCAATCCGGTCCGCGTAGTCTACGAACTGGACCTGGTCAATCTGAGTTTTGAAGGTGCCATTCCAGCCGATACTGGCTGGCCTGCTTACCCCCCCCCGCGATCTTGCTGAAGATCTACATCTACGGCTATCTCAACCGCATCCAGTCGAGCCGACGTTTGGAGCGAGAAGCCCAGCGCAACGTCGAGCTGATGTGGCTGGCCGGGCGGTTGATGCCTGACTTCAAGACCATCGCTAACTCCCGCCGCGGGTGGCTAACCCAATAGACGCCGGATAGATTTAAGCAAGCCAACCACTTCGCCCGTTAATCAGCATTGCAAAAAAGGGGGTGACCATAGATTTTTCAGAGTTTCCATAAACGTCTGATGAGGACAATTTTACATGAACCAAGATGTGATTATTACTTGCGCCCTCACTGGCGCAGGCGACACCACCGGTAAGAGCCGCTTCGTGCCGATCACCCCAAGCAAATCGCTGAAGCTGCCGTCGAGGCCGCTAAAGCCGGCGCCACTGTGGTTCACTCTCACGTACGTGACCCCAAGACTGGTCAGTTCAGCCGTGATGTCGCTCTCTACCTCGAAGTGATGGAGCGCATCCGCGAGGTAAGCGTCTCCAGCTCTATCTGACGCTCCACCAAGACGGTCAGTCTCAGGTATTGGCAGCAAGCGAGCAGATGCTTCTGCATGTCACTCTGGATGGGCCGCGTTCGGCTCCATTCGGCGAGCAGACTGTCGCGGCGTTGGAAAGTATTAAGGCATTGCGGAGAAGCATGAACGTGCCGGAACATTCTGGCGCGAAAAATCGCGCTGCCTTAACCGTTCCTGATCAGCTAATTTATTGATTTTTTGTTGTGCGTGTCGCTCCTTTTTCACAACAGCCTCCCCCCGGAGGCTTTTTTTATCGTGCGCCAGGCATGGCGTGTTGCGCGCAAGCGCAACCAACTTGGCTGTAGTGGCCACGCTGGTGCCTTGGAGGTGAAAGTCCTCTACACACCCTGCAAGGGGAAGTGTTAGCCAGAGGCAGGGGTGTTGCGGGCGACTGCGAATCTGAAGGACGCCCGAGGAGAAATGCTGGCCTGACGGACAGGAACCAGCGCGATATTCAGAATATCACCTTATGAGCGAAACCCAGAATGAGGGTAAGCAATGGGATGGACGCCCCCGCCCATAATCGCATCGCTGTGCCAGAGTGAGTGGTGTCGCCACCCACTTGCACGAAGGGGTAATCAGCCATGGAAATCAGAACTGTTGGTATCGACCTAGCCAAAACGTGTTTCAGATGCCATGGCATGAATGAGCGAGGCAAACCGCTGTTGCGCAAACAACTGAAGCGCGATCAAGTGGCAATATTTTTTACCAACCTGCCGCCTTGCCTAATCGGCATGGAAGCTTGCAGTAGTGCTCACTATTGGCCCGTAAGCTTGAAGCGCTAGGGCATACCGTGCGGCTCATGGCCGAGCAATTTGTCTAACCGTATGTGAAAAGCAACAAAAATGACGCAGCAGATGCCGAGGCGATCTGCGAGGCTGTAACACGTCCAACAATGCGGTTTGTGTCGATTGAAAATGTTGAGTAGCAGTCTGTTTTAGCCTTGCATCGTGCGCGTCAGGGGTTCGTAAAGGCTCGCCCAGGCCAATCAAATCAGAGGGCTTCTTGCTGAGTTTGGTTTAATAGCCGCCTGGGCAGTCAGCCCTTGTTGGCACTGTGTTGTAGCATGGCGTTCAAGGCGTCCTTGGCTTCGATGCTGTTCAGGCGCTCGATAAACAGCAGGTTTTCCCGGAGGATGGTTTCCTCAAGCTCCTTGAGTAGCGGCTGTTTTAGCAGGCGTTTGCTCTGCAACAGCGCTTCGCGAGGAAGGGCCAGCAGTCGGTCGGCCATTCGCCGGGCGGCGGCCAGACATTGTTCGCCGTCATCCAGCAGTTCATTGGCCAGTCCCCAGGCCAGCGCCTGGGTAGCGTCCAGGCCATCACCACAGAGCAACAGCCGGGCAGCCCTGGCATGACCGAGCATCCGTGGTAGCAGCAGGCTGGCACCGAACTCGGGGCACAAGCCAAGGTTGACGAAGGGCATGCGTAGTTTGGCGTTACGGCTGATCAGCACCTGATCGCAATGCAGCAGGATCGTGCTGCCGATACCGATGGCAGCGCCACAGACGGCTGCGAGCAACGGCTTGTTCAGATGGATGACCGCGTCCATGAGGCGGAACGCCGGGCTATTCAGGTGGGTCGGTGGATCCAGGAGGAAGTCCTGCAGATCATTGCCGCTGGTGAAGCACTGTTCGCCGCCGGTGATGATGATCACTGCGGTTTTGGGGTCTTGCTCAGCGGCAAACAGCAGGTCGGCCAGACAGTTGTACATGCTGTTGCTCAGGGCATTGAGCTTGTCTGGGCGGTTGATGGTCAGTGTCAACAGACCGCCGCTTTGCGTACACTTGATCAGATCGTTCATGGGGCTGCCTTGACTGGAGTTCACTATCCGGAATACAAGCGTTCCGGCAGCTTTTTTTGTTGTTTTTGCGTTTCAGAAGGTCGGTGGGGTGATCACCCAGATCACCACCGCGTCGACCTCGCCGGGGTTTCCATAGCGATGGGGTTCCTGGCTGGAAAAACTGAAACTGTCGCCTTCATTGAGTTGGAAATGGCGCTCGCCAACCCACAACTCGAAACTGCCGCTGAGCAGGTAGCCGGCTTCCTCGCCTTCATGGCTATAGCTTTGCTGGTTGTAAGTGCCTGGTGGAAAGCGCGAATGCAGGATCTCTAGCTGACGATTGGGCTGCGGAGTCAGCAATTGGTCAACGATGCCGTCTTCGTAATGCACGCTCATCCGGCTGTGCTTGCGGACCACATAACCACTGTCCTCTGGGGCCGTGCTGGCTTCGCTGGCGAAGAACCACTGGATGGTCACGCCCAGGCTGCGGGCGATGTTGAACAACGCCGGAATCGACGGGTAAGCCAGGTTGCGTTCCAGTTGGCTGATATAGCCCGCCGTCAGCTCGCTCATTTCTGCCAGAGCGGCCAGGGTCATGCCGCGGCGCTTGCGCAAGCCGCGAATCCGCGTGCCGAGGAAGTGCGGCTCTGCGGCAGCGGACTGATTAGCGGGCGCGCCGACGGGCGGCAGGTTGCTGCTGTTGCTCATTGCGTGCTCCGAACCGGGCTGTGCCCGAGCGGGTTGAAACCCTCGAGCCTGATGGCCAGTCAGCCTAGAGGCTGACAATGGCCGGGAGTATAGAGCAGCCTCAGAGGTCCCACGCAACCCTTAAACCGTCATAAATCGCTTCTTCGGCGGTGCGCGGGGCCAGGCAGTCGCCAATCCGCCGGAACTCCACCAGCCCTTGCAGCTCCACGCCGAGGGTATCCACCGGCTGATGGCCCTGGCACAGTACCAGCGTGTCGATGTCTTCGAAAATGATCGGCTCGGCGCTGGCGGTGTGTTGCATGTACACGGTGCTGTCATCGCAGCCGTAAAGGCGGGCGTAGGGTGTAATGGGTATGCCCAACTTGTGTAGTTCTCCGGCCAATTGATCGCGCACGTACAGTGGCAGGTTTTCTCCACAATGGGTGCCGTTGACCGCCAACTGCACCTGATGGCCGGCACGCACCAGGCGTTCGGCGATGCCAGGACCAATCCAGTCGCACCGCCAGTCGACGACTAGCACCGAACGTCCAGGCTTGACCTCGTTGCGCAGTACCTGCCAGGCATCCACCACTGGCAGTTCGCCACCACGTTCGAAGGCCGGCCAGTAGGGTTCGGCACCGGTTGCAACAATCACCAGATCCGGCCGTTCGCGTTCGACCAGCGCCCGGTCGACGCGGGTATTGCGCACCACGCGCACGCCAGCCAGTTGCATTTCCCGTTGCAGGTTGGTGCTGGCGCCACCGAATTCGCTGCGCCGCGGCAGCAGTTGAGCCAGCAAGACTTGCCCGCCGAGTTGTGAACAGGCTTCGTAGAGCGTGACCTCATGCCCACGCGCGGCGGAGACAGCCGCTGCCTTCATTCCGGCTGGGCCACCGCCGGCGATCATAATGCGCTTGGGGTTGGCTGCCGCTTGGCGCTTGCCGAATATCAGTTCCCGACCGGTTTCCGGATGCTGAATGCAGGAGATCGGCAAGCCTTTATGAAAGTGCCCGATGCACGCCTGATTGCAGGCGATACAGGCTCGTATATCCTCGCTGCACCCGGCATCGGTCTTGTTCGGCATTTGCGGGTCGCAGATCAGTGCGCGGGTCATGCCGCAGACATCGGCCTGACCACGGGCAATAATCAGCTCGGCTTCTTGCGGCTGATTGATGCGACCGGTGACGAACAGGGGAATCGACAGGCTGGCCTTAAACGTCCGGGCTTCCTTGGCCAGATATGCCGCCTCGATGGCCATCGGCGGCACGATATGCACTGCACCGCCCAACGATGCCGAAGTGCCAGCGACGATGTGCACGTAATCCAGTTGCTGCTGCAATGACTTGACCGCCGCCAGTGACTCGTCTTCGGTCAGGCCTTCGGGGTCGCGCTCATCGGCACTGATGCGCAAGCCGATGATGAACTGCTCATCAGTGTTGGCGCGAACCGCTACAATGACTTCGCGCAGAAACCGCAGGCGCTGTTGCAGGTCGCCGTTGTAGCCGTCGGTGCGCCGGTTGACCCGCGGGTTGATGAATTGCGCGGGCAGGTAACCATGGCTGGCGACCACTTCCACGCCGTCCAGCCCGGCCTGGTACAAACGACGGGCCGCCGCGCCATAACCGACGACGATCTCGTCGATCATGGCTTGGTCCAGCGCGCGCGGCATGACCCGGAAGCGCTCGTTGGGCACCGCCGAAGCCGAGTAGGCGACGGCCAGCAGGCCATCGCTGGATTCCATGATTTCCCGCCCCGGATGGAAAATCTGCGAGAGCACCACCGTGCCATGGGCATGACAGGTTTCTGCCAGTTTTCGATAACCCTCGATGCAGGCATCATCGGTGGCCATCAGCACATGGGAGGTGTAGCGCGCACTGTCATGCACCCCGGCAACCTGCAGCACGATCAACCCGACGCCTCCCTCGGCACGCGCCCGGTGATAGGCGATCAATTGCTCGTTGACCAGATTGTCGGTCGGCATCGAGGTGTCGTGACCGCTGGACATAATGCGGTTCTTGAGGCGCTTGCCACGGATCTGCAGCGGTTCGAAGAGGTGCGCGAACGCTGGGGTGGAAGTCGGCATGGTGCGGTACTCCAGGCGAGCCGAAGGCAAAAAACCGGGTGTTCGGCGTTGTTATTATTGCGTTATAAAAATTTACCCTAAGTAAAAAATCAACTTGTTTTTTTAATTTAGCCTCAGTAGCTTCAAAGCGTCGAACACTATTTGTTCGCGCAGACGATCAGCCCAAGGAGCAGAAACAATGAATGAGATTGCACACACGACGGCTGCCGCTGCCGAGCAGGTTTCTACAGAACAACACCTGCGCCAGGAGCTCGCAGCCTGCTATCGATTGATCGCGCACTTTCGCATGAGTGACCTGATTTTCACCCACATCTCGGTGCGTCTGCCGGGGCCTGAACATCACTTCCTGATCAATCCCTATGGGTTGATGTTCGACGAAATCACCGCCTCCAGCCTGGTCAAGATCGACCTCGATGGCCGTGCGGTGGAGGCGTCGCCGTATCCGGTCAACCCGGCGGGCTTCGTGATTCACAGCGCCATCCACGGTGCCCGCGAAGATGCGCAGTGCGTGCTGCATACCCACACCAGGGCCGGTTGCGCGGTGGCGGCGTTGAAGTGCGGGTTATTGCCGGTGAATCAGATTTCCATGGAGTTCTACGAACGGGTCGCTTATCACGATTATGAAGGCGTGGCGCTGGATCTTGGCGAACAGCAGCGACTGGTCCATGACCTGGGTGGCAAGACGGTGCTGATGCTGCGCAACCATGGTTTGTTGACCGTCGGTGAAAGCGTCGGCGAGGCATTTCTGCGCATGTACTACCTGGAAAAAGCCTGCGAGATCCAATTGGCGGCACAGGCCTGCGGCGAACTGGTGCTGCCACCCGCGGCCGTTTGCGAGCACACCGAGCGCCAGTTCAACGAGCCGGGTCGGCCATTGGCGGAGGGCGAGTTGAGCGATTCGGACGGAGTGCAGCTGGCATGGGCGGCGTTGTTGCGGTTGGCGGATCGAGTGGCGCCAGGTTATCGGGATTGAGCGCAACTCCCGCTCCGAGCACAGGCCCCTGTGGCGAGGGAGCTTGCTCCCGTTCGGCTGCGAAGCAGTCGTAAACCGGCTGATCGAGTACTACTGACGAAACGCGTTGGCCGTCTTTAGGGCCGCTGCGCGCGCCAGCGGGAGCAAGCTCCCTCGCCACTATCTGCGATCCTGCTGTACAGTCGTTCAGCTCAGTGGCTGCAAAAGACCAGCCCAACGACTGTCCCAAGGAGATGTACCACCATGACCCAGGAAGCCCGCTTTTCCCGAATGGAGCCGGAGTTGCGCAAGGCCAACCTGATCGAGGCGACGCTGGTGTGCCTCAAGCGCCATGGCTTCCAGGGGGCTTCGATCCGCAAGATATCGGCTGAGGCGGGGGTTTCGGTCGGGTTGATCAGCCATCACTACTCCGGCAAGGATGAACTGGTGGCGGAGGCCTATATGGCGGTCACCGGGCGGGTCATGAGCCTGTTACGCGACGCCATGGAGCAAGCCGCACCCAATGCCCGCGAGCGTCTGTCGGCGTTTTTTCGCGCGTCGTTCTCGGCCGAATTGCTGGATCCGCAACTGCTGGATGCCTGGCTGGCGTTCTGGGGCGCGGTAAAGACCGCCGAAGCGATCAACCTCGCCCATGAGCATTCCTATGGTGAATACCGCAGCGAATTGCGCAAGGTGCTCAACGATCTGGCTCGGCAAGAGGGTTGGGAGGCTTTCGATGCCGACCTTGCCGCCATCAGCCTGAGCGCGCTGCTCGACGGCTTGTGGCTGGAGTCGGGACTCAACCCTGGCACCTTCACCCCGAGCCAGGGCGTGCAGATCTGCGAAGCCTGGGTCGACGGTTTGCAGGCAGGCGGTCGCCAGCGTTTCCGGTTGCAGACAGAGGGCTGTTGATCGATCGTTCAGCAATAGCTACTCTCTGCCGCTGAAGCTGGACAAATTCTAATAAGAAACACGCCCTTCGGGCATATGCAGGACACCAAGCGATGACTCCTCGGGTACTGATCGTCGACGACGATCCGCTGATTCGCGAACTCCTTCACGCCTATCTTTCACAGGAAGGCTACGACGTGCACTGCGCCGCGACAGCGGAGCTGGCCGAAACCTTTCTGGCGACCAACACTGTCGACCTGGTGATGCTGGACATCCGCCTTCCGGGCAAGGATGGCCTGACCCTGACCCGCGAGCTGCGCGTGCGCTCGGAAGTCGGGATCATCCTGATTACCGGGCGCAATGACGAAATCGACCGCATCGTCGGCCTCGAATGCGGCGCCGATGATTACGTGATCAAACCCCTCAATCCACGTGAACTGGTGTCGCGGGCGAAGAACCTGGTGCGCCGGGTTCGCCATGCCCAGCTGCAGCAGCCGGCCCCGGCGCTGGCGCGTCAGGTCAAACAGTTCGCTGCGTGGGGATTGGACACCGATCGCCGACGCTTGATCGATCATGCCGGTGGCGAAACCCTGCTGACCCATGGCGAGTTCCAGTTGCTCAGTGTGTTCCTGCGCAACAGCGGGCATACCTTGAGCCGCGACCAGTTGATGGATCAGATCCGCAACCGTGAATGGGTACCCAACGACCGTTCCATCGACGTGCTGGTCGGGCGCTTGCGGCGCAAGTTGCATGACGATCCCGCCGAGCCGCAATTGATCATTACCATCCATGGCGCCGGCTATCTGTTCACCGCCAGCGTGGCAGCCTGAACCCTATGTTGCGACTGCTTTGGTTACTCCTGGCACTGGCGGGCACAACTGCGGGGGCCGAGAAAATTCGCTACTGCGATTATCCGGTCTACCCGCCGATTTCCTGGAGCGACGGAAAACAGGTGCGCGGCCTGGCGCCCAGTGTGGTGAAGAAACTGTTTGGCAACCTGGGGTATGAGGTCGAGATCGTCGTGCTGGGCAACTGGCAGCGCTGCCTGCTGGACGCCGCCGAAGGCCGGGTCGACGTGGTCCTGGCCTACAGCACGGCGCAGCGTGAACAGAGCATGCGTTTCTCGACAGTGCCGGTGTTGCGCGAAGAGGTCGCGGTGTTCGTCAACCGCCAACACCCGGTGAAGTTTGAACGGCTCGAAGACCTCGGCAATTACCGCGGCGGCCTGCTGTTTGGTGAAAGCTATGGCCTGGACTTCGATCGCTTCGTTGCCCGGCACGGCAATATCGAATGGGTATCCGACAGTCGACAGAACTTCGGCAAGCTGATTCGCGGCCGGATCGACTTCATCACCCAGGAGCGGCGCACTGGGCAGCTGTTCGTGGAAAACCTGCCGGGTGCCGCAGACATCCAGGCGTTGCCCAATTCATTAAGCGTCGACTATTTGCGGATCGCTGTATCGCGACGTTCCGCGCTGGCCGAGCGCATGCCGGCGATCGACGCCGAACTGCAGCGGATGGTCGACGCGGGCGAGATCGAACGCTGGCTGAACGAAAGTGAAGCCACCTATCGCGACATGATCAAGCTGCCGGCGGACGCGCAATGACCCGCGTCAGTCCTGGCGGCCTGTTGCGACGCCTGCTGCTGTTCATCCTGCTATTCAGCCTGTGCTTCACCATCCTCGCCAGCACCGTGCAGCTGTATTTCGAGTACCGCCGTGAAATGCGCGATATCGATTCGCGCATGGAGCTGATCCGCGCCGGCTACCTGGCAAGCCTGGAGCGCAGCCTCTGGGATCTGAACCAGGAGCAGTTGAATGTGCAACTACGCGGCCTGGTGGACTTTTCCGATGTCGCCCGGGTGCGTTTGCGCAGCCTTGATTTCAACCTGCTGCAAGGCAACGCCGCGCCGGTCGGCCCGCTGCGTATCGAGCGTTTCGAGCTGAACTATCAGCCGCCGGCCGGCCCGTCGCGGCATCTGGGCGAGCTGGAAGTCAGTATCGACCTGGGCGCGGTGTATCGCCGGTTGTACGCCACCGGGCTGACCAGCCTGCTGTGGATGAGCGTATTCCTCTGCGGTCTGGCGGTGGCGCTGTCGGGGTTGTTCTACCGACTGGTGACCCGGCACTTGCAGGTTATGGCCGATTTTGCCCGGCGCATTGCCGCCGGTGACTGGCATGAACCTTTGCGCCTGGACAAAAGCAGCGCCGGCAGCGATGACGAAATCGACACCGTGGCCCACGCACTGGATGACATGCGCCGGGCGATTCTCAGCGATATCGACCGTCGCGAAGTCGACCGCCTGGCGCTGCAGGACAAGCGCGACGAACTGCAGAAAATGGTCGAGCGGCGCACCGCCAGTCTACTGCGGGCCAAGGAGGAGGCCGAAGCGGCCAATCTCGCCAAGTCGCGCTTCCTCGCCACCATGAGCCATGAATTGCGCACTCCGCTCAACGGCATTCTCGGCATGGCCCAGTTGCTGCGCGGAGCGAGCCTCGACGAGCGCTATGGCAAACGCCTGGAGGCGTTGTACAAAGCCGGCGAAGGCCTGCTGACGATTCTCAACGAAGTGCTGTACTTCGCCCGGCTGGAAGAGGGTGAAAGCCATCCGGAACGGGTCGATTTCTCCCTCAGGCAACTGCTCGATGAGGTGTTGACGCTGCTTGAACCGCGAGGGCTGAGCAATGGCACGCAACTGCATTGTCGGGTTGATCCGCAGGTCGCCGATCGTTGCCATGGCGCCGAGCAGTTTTTGCGTCAGGTGTTGAGCAATCTACTGGCCAACGCCATCAAGTTCACCGAGGCGGGGCAGATCAGGGTTGAGGTCGCGCTGCTGGCTGCGGGCGATCAGTCGACGGGACAGCGCCTGCGTTTCAGCGTGACCGACAATGGCATCGGCATCGCGGCGTCGGTGCAGGAAAAGATCTTCGAGCGCTTCACCCAGGCCAGCGAAGACGTGACCCAACGCTATGGCGGCACCGGGCTCGGATTGGCCATCAGTAAACACCTGGTGCAATTGCTCGGCGGGCGCATCGGTGTCGACAGCAAGGAGGGGCAGGGCAGTTGCTTCTGGTTCGAGCTGACCCTGCAACCGGCCCTGGCCGCTGCCAATCTCACGCTTGCCAGTGTGCCGGGCCAGGCCCGGAACATTCTGGTGGTCGAAGATGTGGCGCTGAACCGCGAGGTGGTCAGCGGCCTGCTGGAGCGCGACGGGCATCGGGTCAGCCTCGCGGAAGATGCCGAGCAAGCCCTGGAACTCTGCCGCAGGCAATCCTTCGAATTGATTCTGCTTGATGTGCATCTGCCGGGCTTGAGTGGCGTCGAACTGTGCAGGCTGATCCGCAGCACACCAGGGCCCAATCAACACAGCCGGGTCTTCGCCCTGACCGCCAGTGTGCAGCCGGCGCTGATTCGCGGTTATCTGGATGCCGGAATGCAGGGCATTCTCGCCAAGCCGCTGAAGCTCGAAAACCTGCGCCAGGCATTGGCCGGTGAATCGCCGATGCCCGAGCCGGCGCTGGATAATCAGATGATGGACTGGCAGTTGCTGCACACCCATCGCAGCTTGCTCGGCGAGCAGAAACTTCAGGGCCTGCTGGGGGTGCTGCGCGACTCGATTGCCCAGCACCGCGTGGCGCTTGTGGAAGCCATTGAGGCCGGTGACTGTACCGAGGTTGCGAACCTGGCCCACCGTTTGGCCGGGAGCAGCGATTCATTGGGCTTTCGCGCCTTGGCCGAGGTCTTGCACGCCCTGGAGGCGGCGGCACTGAGCAACGATACCGCAGCGGTACAGGCGTTGGTGCCACGGTTTCATGGGGTGTTGCAGGGTTCGCAGGGAGTGCTGGCGGAGGTTTTGAATGCCTGACATACAAAATCGTTACGACTTTTTACAACTTTGATCTTCAGGTTCAACGCGAACTTACATGGCTTTCCAATAATCGGCACAACCGCGCCGGACGCGGTCTTCGAAGCTTATTGGAGATAATAATAATGAACTGCCGTAAAGCTGATCTTTCCCCGCGCGATGACCTCCTGTCATCCGCCGCGCACCTCGCCCAGTCTTGAGAGGTGCCGTCATGAGCGAATCTATCGAACCTAAAGGCATACAGCTGACCCGGGCCTTGAAAAGCCGGCACATTTTCATGCTGTCGCTGGGCGGGGTCATCGGCACCGGGCTGTTCATGGGCTCGGGCGTTACCATCAACCAGGGCGGTCCGATGGGGGCGATTCTGGCTTACCTGGTGGCTGGCTTCCTGATGTACCTGGTGATGGTTTGCCTCGGCGAGCTGTCGGTGCAGATGCCGGTGTCCGGCTCGTTCCAGACCCATGCCACCCAGTACATCGGACCGGCCACCGGTTTCATGATCGGCTGGGTGTACTGGATGAGCTGGGCGACCACCGTCGGCCTGGAATTCACCGCGGCGGGCATGTTGATGGTGCGCTGGTTCCCGGACATCCCTATCTGGTATTGGTCGGCGCTGTTCGTGGTGGTGTTGTTCGGGCTGAACGCCCTGGCCACTCGCGCTTTCGGTGAAGCGGAATACTGGTTTTCCGGGATCAAGGTGGCGGCGATCCTCGGCTTTATCATCGTCGGCGTGCTGGTGATTTTCGGCGCGATACCGCTGACCAGCGGCGCCCCGGCACCGATGATGACCAACCTGATCGGTGACTCGCTGTTCCCCAACGGTCTGTCGGCGGTGTTCGCGGTGATGATGACCGTGGTCTATGCCTTTCAGGGCTGTGAAATTATGGGCGTTGCCGCGGGCGAAACCGACCAGCCGGAGAAGAGCATCCCCAAGGCGGTGCGCAACGTGGTGTTCCGCGTGCTGATCTTCTATGTGCTGGCGATCGTGGTGCTGTCGGCCATCGTCCCGTGGCAGCAGGCCGGCTTGATGGAAAGCCCTTTTGTGCAGGTGTTCGACATGGTCGGCATTCCTTACGCCGCCGACCTGATGAACTTCGTGATCCTCACCGCGATTCTCTCGGTGGGTAACTCCGGCCTGTACGCCTCGACGCGGATCCTCTGGGCGATGTCGAAAACCGGCATGGCCCCGAAAAGCCTCTCGCCCTTGAGTTCTCGCGGCGTGCCGTTGCGGGCGCTGAGCATCACCCTGTGCTTTGCGCTGGTGTCGCTGCTGACCAGCTTCATTGCCGCCGACACCCTGTTCATGGTGTTGATGGCCGTCAGCGGCATGGCCGGTACCGTGACCTGGATTGTGATCGCCCTGGCGCAATACAAATTCCGTCGCGCCTACCTCAAGGAGGGCGGCAAGCTCAGCGATCTGAAATACCGTGCACCCTGGTTCCCGTTCCTGCCGCTGCTGTGCATCGCCTTGTGCTGCTCGCTGTTCGTGTTCCTGGCGCTGGACGAGACGCAGCGTCCGTCGCTGTATTGGGGCTTTGGCTTTATCGCCATCTGCTACGGCGCTTACTTCATGACCAACCGCAAACGCCAGGCGGCATTGGCGCAGACCCTGCCAACGGTCTAGGCCAGAAAACGCAGGACTAACTGTAGCGAGCTTGCTCGCGATAGCGGACTGACAGTCAATATCACTGTTGAATGTTAGCCCGTCATCGCGAGCAAGCTCGCTCCTACATTGGATTTCACCATCCCCGCAAGCAGCCCCGTAGTCAGTTGTTCAAAGATGTAACAACTTTTCCGTCGGTTATCTGAAATCTATAATTTTTACCTTTTAAAACAATAAGTTATTAAATTTTCAGGGCGGTTGCAGACCTCCCTGTCGCAGGGTTGCCGCCTTACTGAACAGTCGTTTAGTATGGTCGGCATGACGGTCCCCCCTCATGCCAAACACAATAATTCGAGGACTCGTATGACTACTCAATCTTCTCTACTCAGCCAGGTCGAAGCGGGCGTTGCCTGGATCACGCTCAACCGTGCCGCGCAACGCAACGCGCTGGACATTCCGACGCTGAGAAGCCTTCACGCCTTGCTCGATCAATTCAACGTCGATCCGGCAGTGCGGGTCATCGTGCTGACCGGAACCGGTCGCAGTTTCTGTGCCGGTGCCGACCTCGCCGAATGGGCCGAAGCCGAGGCGCGCGGTGCGCTGGAAAGCTACGGCTGGACAGAAACTGCCCACGCCATGATGAGCCGTCTGTACAGCCTCGATAAACCGACCATCGCCGCGATCAACGGCACCGCCGTCGGTGCCGGGATGGATTTGACCCTGTGCTGCGATTTGCGCGTTGCCGCGCAGTCCGCCCGGTTCAAGGCCGGTTACACCAGCATGGCCTACTCACCGGATGCCGGTGCCAGCTGGCATCTGCCGCGTCTGATCGGCACCGAGCAGGCCAAGCGTCTGCTGTTCCTCGATGAACTCTGGAGTGCCGATCGCGCCTTGGCGGCCGGCCTGGTCAGCGAAGTCTGCGCCGATGAGCAACTGCTGAGCATGGCTGGCGAACTGGCCGCACGCCTGGCCAGCGGACCGACCTTTGCCTTTGTCCAGACCAAGAAACTGATGCGTGAAGGCGCCCAGCGCAGCCTGCCGGAACAACTGAGCGCGGAACTCGCCGCCGGTTTGCTCTGTGGTCGCAGTGAAGACGGCGCCGAAGCCTTGCGCGCGGCGATGGAAAAACGCCCGCCTGTCTTTGCTGGCAAATAGGGTTGGCAACCAGGCGCGGCTTTGCAGCCCACGAATAAAACCTCATCGAACACCCGGTTATCGAAGAGCAGGTAGCGTTATGAATTTCCAGCTGACCCAAGAACAAGAAATGTTGGTGGATGCGGTTCGCAGTTTTGTCGCCAAGGAACTGCTGCC
Organism: Pseudomonas sp. Ma2-10; assembly: GCF_054330215.1. Classification (NCBI taxonomy): domain Bacteria; kingdom Pseudomonadati; phylum Pseudomonadota; class Gammaproteobacteria; order Pseudomonadales; family Pseudomonadaceae; genus Pseudomonas; species Pseudomonas sp. Ma2-10. Next base: position 46,328 of record NZ_JBTEYL010000024.1, read on the forward strand.
CCATGAAGACGCGGTCGATCGCGCCGATGAAGTCTCCCCGGAACTGGCTGCACAGATTCGCGGCAAGGCTGTGGCGGCAGGTTTCTATGCCTTCAACATGCCGGAAGAAGTCGGCGGCGGCGGGCTCGACTACCTGTCCCAGGCGCTGATCGAACGTGAACTGTCCAAGGTTTCATGGGCGCTGCATGTGTTTGTCGCACGCCCGTCGAAAATCCTCATGGCCTGCACCGGCCAGCAGATTCAGGACTATCTGCTGCCGTGCATCCAGGGTGAAAAGATCGACTGCTTCGCACTCACCGAGCCGGGCGCCGGCTCCGATGCCAATGCGATCAAAACCCGCGCCGTACGCGAGGGTGATGATTTTGTGTTGAACGGCAGCAAACACTTCATCAGCCATGCCGGACACGCCGATTTCGCGATTGTCTTCGCCGTGACCGATACCTACCAACACAATGGTCGCCAGCGCAACGCCGTGACTTCGTTCCTGGTCGACCGGGACACGCCGGGCATGACCATCCGCCGCGGACCAAAATGCGTCAGCAACCGTGGTTATCACACCTATGAAATGTTCTTCGACGACTGCCGCGTACCGGCCTCCAAAGTGCTGGGCGAAGTCGGCAAGGGTTGGGACGTGGCTAACGCCTGGCTGACCGCCGGACGGGTGATGGTCGCCGCCAACTGCGTTGGTCAGGCCCAACGTGCGTTGGACGTTTCGCTGCAATGGGCGGCGGATCGCAAGCAGTTCGGTCAACCCATTGGCACCTTTCAAGGGGTGTCGTTCAAGCTGGCCGACATGGCCACGCAAATCCGCGCTGCCGAACTGATGACCCTGCACACCGCCTGGAAAATGGATCAAGGCAGCATGACCGACGGCGAAGCCGGGATGGCCAAGTTGTTCGCCAGTGAAGTGCTGGGTCGCGTGGCTGACGAAGCGGTGCAGATTCTCGGTGGCATGGGCTTGATGGACGAAGGTCCGGTGGAGCGCATCTGGCGCAACGCCCGGATCGAGCGGATCTGGGAAGGCACCTCGGAGATCCAGCGCCACATCATTTCCCGCGAGCTGCTGCGGCCGCTGCTGCGCTGATCGGGTCGGAGAACACATATGTCCCAACACATTCGCGACAACCTCAAACGCCTGCTCGCGCCGCGCCATCTGGCGTTTATCGGTGGCCGAAGCATGGCCCGCTCGCTCAAGCGCTGTGCTGAGGGCGGCTACCAAGGCCAGATGTGGCTGGTCAACCCGCAGCACGATAGCCTCGAAGGCGTACCCTGTGTGCGTAGCGTTGCAGAGCTGCCTTGCGGGCCGGACGCGGTATTCATTGCCACCAACCGCGAGCTGACCTTGATCTGCGTCGCCGAACTGGCGGCCAAAGGTGCAGGCGGAGCGATTTGCTACGCCTCCGGTTTTGCCGAGACCGGCGCTGAGGGCCAGGCCTTGCAAGACCAGTTGCTGAAGGCTGCTGGCGAGATGGCCTTGCTCGGCCCCAACTGCTACGGCTTGCTCGATTACCTGCACAGCTCGGCGTTGTGGCCGGTCGCCCATGGCGGCAAGACGGTCGAGAAGGGCGTGGCGGTGCTGACTCAGAGCGGCAACTTCGCCTACAACCTGTCCATGAGTGACCGCTCGCTGCCGGTGGCCTACATGGCTTCAGTCGGCAACCAGGCGCAATTGGGCATCGCGGAACTGATGGATGTGTTGCTCGACGAACCGCGCGTCACGGCGATCGGCTTGCATCTGGAAGGTCTGAAGAACGTTCCAGGCTTTGCCCGCGCGGCGCACAAGGCGCTGGAGAAGGGCATTCCGATCATCGCACTGAAAACCGGTGTGTCGCAGATCGGTGCTGAGTTAGCCCTTAGTCACACCAGTTCACTGGCTGGTTCCGATGCGCTGTATGACAGCCTGTTCGATCGCCTCGGAGTGATTCGCGTCTCTGGTCCGGTGAGTTTTGTCGAAACGCTGAAAGCTGCCGCCTGCGGCAATTTACCGGCAGGCAAGAGCCTGATCGCACTGGCCTGTTCCGGTGGCGATGCGGGGCTGATTGCCGACTACGCCGAACGCAACGATTTGAGCCTGCCCAAACTCGACGAAAGCCAACGCGTCGAGCTGGATCAGGTGCTGCCGAGCTACGCTAACCTGGTCAACCCGCTGGATTTCACCACGGCGATTTGGGGCGACCATGAAGCGCTGGACAAGATGCTCGACAGCGCCCTGCGCACTGAAGCAGACGCCGCCGTGTTGGTGCTCGATTACCCGTCGGAAGCCACCGGTGAACGCAAGGAATGTGATCTGCTGTTGGAGCTGTACTGCTCGGCGTTGACCCGTCACGGCAAGATCGGATTCGTCACCTCAGCCTTTCCCGAACTGCTTCCGGCCAGCGCCCGCGAGCGTCTGCACGTTCGCGGTGTGGCGGCATTGCAAGGTGTGGAAGATGGTTTGGCCGCGTGGGGCCGGATCGCCGGTTATCAACAGAATCGTCAGGCATTGCTGGCACTCGGTGAGTCGGCGTTGGTGCCGATTTGTCCACGGGCGCTGGAAGGTGAGGGGCAGTTGCTGGATGAGTGGCAGTCCAAACAAGCCTTGCGTGCCTTTGGCCTCCCGACGCCGCAAAGCCTGTTGAGTACCCCAGGAGACGTGCTGACAGCGGCGAACTCCCTGGGTTATCCACTGGTGCTCAAGGCGGTCAGCGCTCAGCTACCGCACAAGACCGAAGCCGGTGCCGTGGCGCTGAACCTGCGCGATGAGCAGGCGCTGAGTGACGCCCTGGAACTGATGCGCGCCCGGATCGCCGGCTACGCACCGGGCGTGCCGTTCGATCAGGTACTGCTGGAGCGCATGGCAACCCCGCCCTTGGCCGAGTTGATCGTGGGTATCAAGCGCGAAACCCGGTTCGGCCTGGCGCTGGTCATCGGTGCCGGGGGGATTCTGGTGGAACTGCTCAAGGACAGCCGCAGCCTGTTGTTGCCGACCACTGACGGGGCCATTCGCAAGGCATTGCTGAGCTTGCGCAGCGCTCCGTTGCTGCAAGGGTTTCGTGGTCGCGAAGCGGCGGATCTGGATGCGCTGGTGGTCGCGATCCGGGCTGTAGCGGACTACGCCTGTGAGAACGCCGGGCAGTTGCTCGAACTCGATGTGAATCCATTGTTGGTCGGTGCCCAAGGCACCATTGCGGTCGACGCGTTGATACGCCTCGACCAAGCCTGAGGATCTGAGCATGCAAAGCAAAACCTTGACCGGCGGCCAGACCCTGGTGCGGCTGTTGGCCAATTACGGCGTTGACACCGTGTTCGGCATTCCTGGCGTGCATACCCTGGAGTTGTATCGCGGCTTGCCCGGCAGTGGCATTCGCCATGTGCTGACCCGTCACGAGCAAGGGGCCGGTTTCATGGCCGACGGCTATGCGCGGGTCAGCGGCAAGCCGGGGGTGTGCTTCATCATCACCGGCCCCGGCGTGACCAATGCCGCGACCGCGATCGGCCAGGCTTACGCCGACTCGATCCCGATGCTGGTGATTTCCAGCGTCAACCACACGGCAAGCCTTGGCAAAGGCTGGGGCTGCCTGCACGAAACCCAGGATCAGCGCGCCATGACCGCGCCGATCACTGCGTTTTCCGCGGTGGCCTTGAGTGCCGAGGATTTGCCCGAACTGATCGCCCGTGCTTATGCGGTGTTCGACAGCGAGCGTCCGCGTCCGGTGCATATTTCGGTGCCGCTGGATGTGCTGGCCGCGCCCGTAACGCGTGACTGGAGCAACGAAGTAGTGCGCCGTCCCGGACGCGGCGTACCGGCCGCCGAGGCGCTGGATCAGGCGGTGGCGAAACTGCAGGCGGCACGCCGGCCGATGATCATTGCTGGTGGCGGTGCGCTGAATGCGGCGCAGGCGCTCGAGGCCTTGAGCACACAGTTGGCTGCGCCGTTTTTCAGCAGCGTTGCCGGCAAGGGTTTGTTACCGCCGGATGCGCCACTGAATGCCGGTTCCACCTTGTGCGTGGAACCCGGCTGGAAGCTGATCGCCGAAGCCGATGTGGTGCTCGCGGTGGGCACGGAGATGGCCGACACCGACTATTGGCGTGAGCGTCTGCCGCTGAATGCCGAGCTGCTGCGGGTGGATATCGACTCGCGCAAGTTCAACGATTTTTACCCATGCGCCGTTGCCTTGCAGGGCGATGCACAGCAAACCGTCGCGGCCTTGCTGGCGCGTCTGCCGGAACCGGTGCGCGACGCCAGTGCCGCCAGCGCCGCCATCGCAGCAGTCGACACCTTGCGTAAAGCGGTCAAGGCCGGCCACGGCGCCTTGCAGTCGATCCATCAGGCGATTCTCGACCGCGTCTCGGCCGAACTGCCGGACAACGCCTTTATCAGCAGCGACATGACCCAACTGGCCTACACCGGCAACTACGCCTTCAGCAGCAATGCGCCGCGCAGTTGGCTGCATCCGACTGGCTACGGCACCTTGGGTTACGGCTTGCCAGCGGGTATCGGGGCCAAGTTCGGTGCGCCGAATCGGCCCGGATTGGTGTTAGTTGGCGACGGCGGTTTTCTCTACACCGCACAAGAGTTGGCGACGGCTGTAGAAGAGCTGGACAGCCCACTGGTGGTGCTCCTTTGGAACAACGACGCCTTGGGGCAGATCCGCGACGACATGATCGGGTTGGATATCGAGCCCATTGGCGTACTGCCGCGCAACCCGGACTTTGCTGCGTTGGGCCGTGCCTTCGGCTGCACCGTGACCCAACCGCAGAGCCTGGATCAATTGCAAACCGACCTGCGTGCCGGTTTCAGCCGAAACGGCGTGACTCTGATCGAACTCAAGCACGCCTGCGCGCTGGTCGGTTAAACCATTTATAAGGAACAAATCCTCATGCGTTTTTCCGATCTGACCCAACGTATCTCGGGCGACGGCGCTGCCGCCTGGGAAATTCATTACCGGGCCCTGGCACTTCAGGAGCAGGGCCAGGACATTCTGCTGCTCTCGGTAGGCGACCCGGATTTCGATACCCCGGTGCCGATCGTGCAAGCGGCTATCGATAGCTTGCTGGCGGGCAATACCCATTACGCCGAAGTACGCGGCAAGCGTGCCTTGCGTGAAAGTATCGCCAGACGCCATCGGCAACGCAGCGGCCAACTGGTCGATGCCGATCAGGTGGTGGTGCTGGCCGGCGCGCAATGTGCGTTATTCAGCGTCGCCCAGTGCGTGCTCAATCCCGGCGATGAAGTGATCGTCGCCGAGCCGATGTACGTCACCTATGAAGCGGTGTTCGGTGCCTGCGGCTCGGTGGTGATTCCGGTGCCGGTGCGCTCCGAGAACGGCTTTCGGGTGTTGCCTGAAGACGTCGCTGCGCGTATTACCCCGCGCACTCGGGCGCTGGCGCTGAACAGCCCGCACAACCCGTCCGGCGCCAGCCTGCCGCGCAACACCTGGCAGGCGCTGGCCGAGCTGTGCATCGCCCATGACCTGTGGCTGATTTCCGATGAGGTCTACAGCGAGCTGTTGTTCGAAGGCGAACACCTCAGCCCGGCCAGTCTGCCAGGCATGGCCGAGCGCACCGCGACCCTCAACAGCCTGTCGAAATCCCACGCCATGACCGGCTGGCGCGTCGGCTGGGTGGTCGCGCCGCCGTCACTCGCCGGGCATCTGGAAAACCTCGCGCTGTGCATGCTCTACGGTTCACCGGATTTTATTCAGGACGCCGCGGTGGTCGCCCTGGAAACCCGACTGCCGGAACTCGAAGCCATGCGCCTGGCCTATCGCCAGCGCCGGGACCTGGTCTGCGAATGCCTGGCCGACTGCCCTGGTGTGCGTGCCCTGAAGCCCGATGGCGGGATGTTCGTGATGGTCGACATCCGCGAAACCGGGCTCAGCGCCCAGGCCTTCGCCGTCCGCCTGCTGGATCGACACGGAGTCTCGGTGCTGGCCGGTGAAGCGTTCGGCCCGAGTGCCGCCGGGCATATTCGCCTGGGGCTGGTACTTGGCACCGAACCGCTGCGCGATGCCTGTCAGCGGATTGCCCGCTGCGCCAATGAACTGATGGAGACACGGGTTGATGCGTAAATACACGGCTCTATTTATCGACGGCGCCTGGCGGACACCTTCTGGCCAGGGCCTGGCCGAGGTGATCAATCCGGCCACTGAACACGTCGCAGGCGTGGTGCCGTTGGGCGACGAGCGTGATGTCGAGCGCGCGGTGGCCGCAGCACGGCAGGCATTCGGTCCATGGTCGCGAACCTCGTCCAGCGTGCGTGCAGCTTATATCCGCGCACTGGTCGAGCAACTGCGAGCGCGGGCGGACGAGATGGCGGCGGTGATCACTGCCGAACTCGGCATGCCGGTGCAATGGTGCCGCTCGGTGCAGGTCGAGGGGCCAATCGCCGGGTTGGAACACTACATCGAAATCGCCGGGCTGCTGGATGAGGTGCGCGAGGTCGGCAACTCCCTGGTGATTCGCGAGCCGGTCGGCGTCTGCGCGTTCATCAATCCGTGGAATTACCCGCTGCATCAGTTGATCGGCAAACTCGCGCCAGCGCTGGCGGCTGGTTGCACGGTGGTGGTCAAGCCGAGTCAGGAAACCCCGCTGCACGCCTTCTTGCTGGCCGAAATGATCGAAGCCATCGGCCTGCCGCCCGGGGTGTTTAACCTGGTCAGCGGGCCGGGTTCGAAGGTCGGTGAAGCGTTGGCCAAACACCCGGACGTGGACATGGTGTCATTCACCGGCTCCACCGGCGCTGGCGTGCGCGTGGCGCAGGCGGCAGCGCCTTCGGTCAAACGGGTCTGTCTGGAACTGGGCGGCAAGTCGCCGTTGCTGATCGGCGAAGATGCCGATCTCGCGGCGGCTGTGCGCTACGGCGTGCAAGACGTGATGATCAACTCTGGACAGACCTGCACCGCCTTGACCCGCATGTTGCTGCCCGCCAGCCGCTATGCCGAGGCGTTGGAGCTGGCCTTGGCAGAGACGCAAAGCCTGCGCATGGGCGATCCGCTCGACCCGCAGAGCTTCCTGGGGCCGATGTGCTCGGCGGCGCAGCGACGTACCGTACGGGACTACATACAAGTCGGTCAGCAAGAGGGCGCACGCCTGCTGTGTGGCGGTGAAACAGCCGACGAGTTCGAGCGCGGTTTTTACCTCAAGCCAACGCTGTTTGCCGACGTCGATAATCGGATGCGCATTGCCCAGGAAGAAATCTTCGGCCCGGTGCTGTGCCTGATTCCCTATGCGGATGAAGCCCAGGCCATACAAATCGCCAATGACTCGCCGTTCGGCCTGTCCAGCGGCGTATGGGCCGGTAGCACCGAGCGCGGACTCGGGCTGGCGCGGCAGATGCGCGCCGGGCAGTGCTTTATCAACGGCGCGGCGTTCAACTATCAGGCGCCGTTTGGCGGCTACAAACAGTCAGGCAATGGTCGCGAGTGGGGTGAAGAAGGGCTGGCCGAGTTTGTCGAAGTGAAGGCGATGCAGCTGTGATCTAGCCATGAGCGCGCGCGGGCCGCAGGCCTTTATAGCGTTATACCTGACCACCTTGATGTTGCAGGTGGCGGCGGGGTTGCTCAACTCCTGGGTCGCCTTGCGCATGGTGGCGCTGGGCAATAGCGGCCTGGTGATCGGCTCGCTGATGGCGGTGAATGCCCTCGGGCTGGTGGTCGGTGGGCTCAGTGGCTACTGGCTGGTGGCCCGCCTGGGGCATGTGCGGGCCTTTGCCTTATGCGGCGCGCTGGCGATCGCGGCAAGCCTGGGCCATGACTTCAGCAGTTGGCTGCCGCTCTGGCTGCTGTTGCGGTTTCTGGTCGGGCTGGCGCTGATGACCATGTACATCGTGCTGGAAAGCTGGCTCAACGAACAGGCCCCCAATGGACAGCGGGGCAGGGTGCTGGCCTGGTACATGACCGCCTCCTTCCTCGGGCTGATCGGTGGTCAGCTGGGTCTGAGCCTGGATGGCGCGGCCAGTCGGGCGTTGCTCGATCTGGTGGTGATTTGCTTCGCCTTGTGTCTAGTGCCCGTCAGTTTTACCCAGCGCCTGCCGCCGACCAGCGTTACGCCGCAGGCCCGGCTGCGACCGCTGGGGTTTGTGCGACGGATCCCCCAGGCGCTGTTGACAATCCTGCTGACCGGGCTGCTTTCCGGTGCCTTCCATGGCCTGGCGCCGGTTTACGCCAGTCAGCAGGGGCTGGATCCGGGGTCGGTCGGGCTGTTTATGGCGACCTGCCTGGCGGCCGGATTGTTGGCTCAGTTCCCATTGGGGCTGTTGTCCGACCGCTTTCCCCGGCCGCGACTGATTCGCCTGTTTGCGCTGATTTTGGCGTTGGGTTGCTTGCCGTTGCTGTGGACGCCGGTCAGCCTCCCATTGTTGCTGGGCTGTGGTTTTGCGATCGGGCTGGTGCAGTTCTCGCTGTACCCGCTGGCGCTGGGCCTGGCCAACGACCGGGTGGAAAGCCATGAGCGGGTGTCGCTGGCAGCGACCATGCTGGTGGCTTTCGGCCTGGGCTCCAGTATCGGCCCGTTGTTTGCCGGGGCGGCGATGGAGTTGTTCGGCGCTCGAGCGCTGTACGGCTTTTGTGTCCTGTGCGCGGTATTGCTCGGTTGGCTGGTGCGCGAGGGGCAGGAGGCTGAATCCTGTGCAGAAACAGCGCCTTTGTAGGCGCTGGCGAAGCCTGCGATCTTTTTGGCGGGCGACGCATTGTAAAGATCAAAAGATCGCAGCCTGCGGCAGCTCCAGGGGGCCGTTGTCAGGCTCTGTCGCGGTTTTCCAGTGGAGTATCGAAGGCCACGAACAACTGGTCGGCGGTGATGTTTCCCAGGTCCAGCCGCATGTTGTTTTCCAGCATGGCGAAGAGGCGGGTGAACACTTCGAACACCTTGCAATGGTCTTCCATGCCGGAGAACGGGTTGTCGATTTTCTCGGCGATCAGCGAGCTTTCCTGCACCGCGTCATAGACCTCGCGCAGGGTGATTTCATTCGCGGGCCTGGCCAGGGTCAGCCCGCCTTTGGCGCCGCGCCAGGACTTGAGAATGTCGGCCTTGACCATCTGCGAAACCAGATTGCGCACTCGCGTCGGGTGGGTCTTTACCCACTTGGCAATGGTTTCGGTGCGCAGTTTCTGCGGTGCGTTGGCGGCAACGAACGACAGGATGTAAGAAGCGGTGATCAATCGGGTCGACTGGCTCATGAGGCGAAAGGCTCCCTGTAAAAACCGGATTATTCCATCGATGAAAAATACCCGTCAGGGCATGGAATTTACGTTGTGAAGTCGTTAATGTATTTGTTACGGTAACAATTATGAATACTAGCAGCTTCGGTAGGACCTTCGAATCATTTTCTCTGCAACTGTTCAGGGGCAATGCAATGAGCGATAACAAAAACAAGATTACTCACGCAATTCATGACTGCAATCTTCCTCGTCGGGATTTCCTCAAAGGCAGCGCCGCCGCCGGCCTGGTGGCCGCTGCGTTTTCTCTGGGTCTACCGTTCGGAGCCTTCGCCCAGGAAGCCACGCCCAAGCCGGGCGGCGTGCTGCGCCTTGGCCTGGCGGGTGGCAGCACCACCGACTCGCTGGACCCGGGTTCCTGGAGCGATACGTTCACCTTCGTCGGCTTCTCGGCGGTGTACAACACCCTGAGCGAAATTGCCGTGGATGGCACGGCGATTCCCGAGCTCGCCGAGAGCTGGGAGTCGTCGCCGGATGCGCGGATCTGGACCTTCAAACTGCGCCAGGGCGTGACCTTCCACAACGGCAAGAGCTTGACCGTCGAAGACGTCGTAGCGTCGATCAATCACCACCTGGGAGAGAAATCCACCTCGGCGGCCAAGACCGTCCTTGGGGATGTCGCCCAGGTGCACGCACAGGGCGCTGATGCAGTGGTCTTCGAGCTGCATTCGGGTAACGCCGACTTCTCCTATGTGGTGGCCGATTACCACTTGGTGATCATGCCGAGCAAGGACGGTGTTGCCGATTGGCGAGCAGGCGTTGGCACCGGCGGTTATCGCCTCAAGGCATTCGATCCGGGCGTGCGCATGGCACTGGAACGCAGCCCCGATTACTGGAAACCAGGCCGGGCGCATTTCGCCAGCGCCGAATTGATCGGCATTGCCGACGGCGCGGCGCGGATCAATGCGCTGGTGACCGGGCAGGTCGATGTGATCAACAAGGTCGACCTGAAAACCGTGGCGCTGCTCAAGCGCAATCCGAATCTGGTGATCGAGGAAACCAAAGGCGCGCAGCACTACACCTTCCCGATGCTGTGCGACAGCCAGGACTTCAAGAACAACGACATCCGCCTGGCGATGAAACACGCCGTCAACCGTGAAACCTTGTTGGCCTTGGTGCTGCACGGCTATGGCCTGGTCGGCAACGATCATCCGATCCAGCCCGGCAGCCGTTTTATCAATACCGCGCTGGAGCAGCGCAGCTATGACCCGGACAAGTCGCGTTTCCACCTGCGCAAGGCTGGCGTCGAGTCGCTCAAGGTCCGCCTGCAAGCGTCCGACGCTGCTTATACCGGTGCGGTGGACGCCTCGGTGTTGTTCAAGGAGCAGGCGCGCCAGGCCGGGATCGATATCGATGTGGTGCGCGAGCCGGCGGACGGCTTCTTCTCCAACGTCTGGATGAAGCAACCCTTCACTACTTCATTCTGGTACAGCAGCCTGACCGCCGACCGCATGTTCAGCATCGGTTACGCCAAGGGCGCTGCCTGGAACGAAACCCATTGGGACAACGGACGCTTCAATCAGCTGCTGAACGCCGCCCGGGGCGAGATGAACGATCCGCTGCGCCGCGAGATGTACAACGAAATGCAGGCGCTGTGTCGTGACGATGGCGGGGCGATTGTGCCGTTGTTCGCCAGCTCCGTGGCCGCCCGTTCGAAGCGCGTCAGTCATGGCGAGCTCACCGCGCCTTACGGCGAACTGGATGGTCTGCGGGTCATCGAGCGCTGGTGGCAAGCCTGAGCATCTGATCGTTGATGGCCGACCTGCGCGCAGGTCGGCGATCCCTGCGCCATCTCGGAGGATCCTGCGGTGAATAGTATTTTCAAGCTGCTGTTGCAGCGCCTGGCCCTGGGCCTGTTGTCGTTGTTTGCGGTGTCGGTGATTATTTTTATGGCGGTCGGCATGCTGCCAGGCGATATCGCCCAGGCCATGCTTGGCCAGTCGGCGACGGCCGAAACCGTGGCGGCCTTCCGTGCCCAGTTAGGGCTGGATCTGCCACCGTTTACTCGCTTCGTGCAGTGGATCTGGCAGTTGCTGCAAGGTGACCTCGGGGTCTCGCTGGCCAACCAGCGGCCGATCGCCGAGTTGATCGGCGCGCGGTTGGGCAACACCCTCAGTCTGGCGGCATTGGCGGCGCTGGTGTCGGTGCCGTTGGCGCTGGTGCTGGGGATGCTCGCGGCCTTGTATCGCAACAGCTGGTTCGACCGCCTGCTCAATACCTCGGCACTGAGTGCGGTGTCGTTCCCGGAGTTTTTCGTCGCCTACCTGCTGATTCTGCTGTTTGCGGTGAAGCTCGACTGGTTTCCGAGCATCTCCAATCTGGCGCCGGATGCGTCCTTCGGCACGGTGCTGGAACGCTCGGTCTTGCCGGTGGCGACCCTGAGCCTGGTGGTAATCGCGCAGATGATGCGCATGACCCGCGCGTCCTTGATCAACTTGCTGGCCAGCCCCTATATCGAAATGGCCCGGCTCAAGGGCATCAGCCAGTCGCGGATCATCTTCCGCCATGCCTTGCCCAACGCGCTGGCGCCGATCGTCAACGTGGTGGCGTTGAACCTCGCGTACCTGGTGGTCGGTGTGGTGGTGGTCGAGGTGGTGTTCGTTTATCCGGGCCTTGGTCAGTTGCTGGTGGACTCGGTGGCCAAACGCGACATTCCGGTGGTCCAGGCCTGCAGCCTGATCTTTGCCGCGACCTACATCCTGCTCAATACCACGGCCGATGTACTGTCCATCGCCAGCAACCCACGCCTGATGCATCCGAAGGGGTAGAACATGAGCCTGCTCAAAGAACTGGCCCGGGCACCGCTGAGTGCGAAGTTCGGGATTCTGGTCATCGTTGTTTACATCCTGGTGGCGCTGTTCGCCCCGGTACTGGCGCCCTATGGCGAAACCGAAGTGGTCGGCGAGGGCTTTGCGCCCTGGAGCGGGCAGTTTCTGCTGGGCACCGACAACCTCGGTCGCGATATGTTCAGCCGGCTGGTGTATGGCGCCCGCAACACCTTGGGCATCGCCTTTCTCACCACCGTGCTGGCGTTTCTGCTCGGTGGCTTGAGCGGCTTGATCGCGGCGATCAAGGGCGGTTGGGTCGATCAAGGCTTGTCGCGAGTAGTCGACATCCTGATGGCCATTCCGCAACTGATCTTCGCCTTGCTGATTCTCAGTGTGGTCGGCACCACGGCCACCTCCCTGGTGCTGGTGATCGCATTGCTGGATGCCACCCGGGTGTTTCGTCTGTCACGGGCAGTGGCCATGAACGTGGAGGTTCAAGACTTCGTCGAGGCGGCGCGGCTGCGGGGCGAGGGCTTGTGGTGGCTGGTGACCCGCGAAGTGTTGCCCAACGCCGCCGCACCGCTGATTGCCGAATTCGGCCTGCGTTTCTGTTTCGTCTTCCTGTTTATCAGTGCGCTGTCATTCCTCGGCCTGGGCATTCAGCCACCGACTGCCGACTGGGGCAGCATGGTCCGGGACAACGCGGTGCTGATCACCTTCGGCGACGTCAGCCCGCTGCTGCCGGCTCTGGCGGTGGCGTTGATTACGGTAAGCGTCAACTTCGTCGTCGACTGGATGCTGCACAAATCCAGCGGCCTCAAGGAGTGCTGAACATGCACCAACCATCGCGCAACAACGACCAGCCGCTGCTGGAAATCCGTGACCTGCATATCGAAGGTCATTACGAAGACGCCTGGCATCCCCTGATCAAAGGCATCGACCTGACCCTGCAACGCGGCGAGGTGCTGGGCCTGATCGGCGAGTCGGGTGCCGGTAAGTCGACCCTGGGCCTGGCGGCCATGGGCTATGCCCGTGACGGCTGCAAGATTACCGGCGGCTCGGTGCGCTTCGACGGTATGGAACTGTTGCAGGCCAAGCCCGAAACCCTGCGCAAACTGCGAGGCCTGCGCATCGCCTACGTGGCGCAAAGTGCCGCGGCATCGTTCAACCCGGCGCATCGGCTGATCGATCAACACGTGGAAACGGCGGTCAACAATGGCGGTGTCAGCCGCGCTCAGGCCGAAGCCGAAGCGGTGGAGCTGTACCGCGTGTTGCGCCTGCCCAATCCCGAGCAGATCGGTCAACGTTATCCGCATCAGGTGTCGGGCGGGCAACTGCAACGGGTGATGACCGCCATGGCCATGGCCTGCCATCCGGACCTGATCATCTTCGACGAACCGACCACGGCCCTCGACGTCACCACCCAGATCGAAGTGCTGGCGGCGATTCGCGACGCGGTCGCGCAATTCGGCAGTGCGGCGATCTATATCAGCCATGACCTGGCCGTTGTCGCGCAAATGGCCGATCGGATCATGGTGCTGCGCCACGGCAAGCTGGTGGAGGAAGCCGAGACTCGCCAAATGCTTCGTGACCCGCAGGAGGACTACACCAAGTCACTGTGGGCGGTGCGCAGCTTTCGCACCGAGCCCAAGCCGTGCCCGCAACAGGAAGTGCCGTTGCTGGAGCTGCGCCAGGCCTGCGCCAGCTACGGTCATCAGCCGGTACTACACGATGTTTCGCTGAGCCTGTATCGCGGCCAGACCCTGGCCGTGATTGGTGAGTCTGGTAGTGGCAAGAGTTCGACGGCGCGGTTGATTACCGGCCTGCTGCAACCGACTTCCGGTCAGGTGCTGTATGGCGGCGAACCCCTGCCGGCGGACTTCCGTCAGCGCAGCAAGGAGCAGTTGCGACGGGTCCAGATGATCTACCAGATCCCGGACACTGCCTTGAATCCTCGTCAGCGGATTGTCGACATCATCGGTCGACCATTGACGTTTTACCTCGGCCTGAAGGGCAAGGCCCTGCGCGCGCGAGTGGCCGAGTTGCTGGAGATGATCGAACTGGATCCGGCGACGTTCATGGAGCGTCAGCCCCGTGAGTTGTCCGGCGGGCAGAAGCAACGCATCTGCATTGCCCGGGCGCTGGCGGCCAATCCGCAGTTGATCATTTGCGACGAAGTGACCTCGGCGCTCGATCAACTGGTGGCCGAGGGCGTTCTGAAGTTACTCAATCGTATTCAGCAGCAGCTCGGCGTTGCTTACCTGTTCATTACCCACGATGTCGCCACCGTTCGGGCGATTGCCGATGAGGTGGTGGTGATGCAGCGCGGAAGGGTGGTCGACCACGGTTCTCGCAGCGCGATCTTCACCCCGCCGCATCAGGACTACACCGGCCTGCTGTTTTCATCCGAACCGGAAATGGACCCTGACTGGTTGGATCACCTGCTCGCCCAGCGCGCAGGCCAACTTACGCCTTCCAAGCTTGAAAACGTCTAAGGAATTACCATGAAAGTACTGATTGTCCACGCCCATCCCGAACCAAACTCTTTCACCGCCGCCCTGCGCGATCAAGCGGTAGAAACCTTGAAGACCCAAGGGCATGAAGTGCAGGTCAGTGACCTGTATGCAATGAACTGGAACCCGGTGGCCAGCGCCGAGGACTTCTCCTCACGGGAGAATCCGCACTATCTGGTCTATGCCCTGGAGCAGCGTCTGGGCGTTAAAAGCCAGTCGCTGGCGGCGGATATCCAGCAAGAACTGGACAAGCTGCTGTGGGCCGACCTACTGATCCTCAACTTTCCGATTTTTTGGTTCTCGGCGCCGGCCATACTCAAGGGCTGGATCGACCGGGTACTGGTATCGGGAGTCTGCTACGGCGGCAAGCGCTTCTACGACCAGGGCGGTCTCAGTGGCAAGCAGGCGCTGGTGACGGTGACCTTGGGCGGACGCGAGCACATGTTTGGCGAGGGTGCGATTCATGGCCCGCTGGAAGACATGCTGCGGCCGATCCTGCGCGGCACCCTGGCCTATGTCGGATTCGAGGTACTGGAGCCGTTCGTGGCCTGGCATGTACCGTACATCAGCGACGATGCTCGCAAGGACTTCCTGCATTGCTATCAGCAACGCCTGGAAAACATCGTCGACGACCAACCCATTGAGTTTCCTCGCTTGTCGCAGTTCGATGATGCGCTTTATCCGTTGCCCGGCCAGCGGGTGGCTGGCTGAGTCGCTTGCGCAAAGAAGCCATTCTCATGGCCGCCACCGCCAATCAGCTGCCAGCTTCGCTACAGCGATCGTCGTGGGTTTCTATACCCGTCTGGCTTGCGATGCTTGGCGTACGATTGTCTCTCCCTGGCTCAAGCTTACGGCAACGCAGCGGCTGCTCTGTGCTGCCCCAGCTCTTGGGTAATCTCCTTGACCACCTGGTTGATTTCTGCCAGCAGCCATTTATGGGCCGTCGCGGCGTGCAGGCGTTAGTGCCAGACTTGGGAGACGGTAAAGCCCTCGACCTCAATCAGTGGGTCGAAGACCTGCAGAGGGGTATGCTTGGTGATGCGCAAAGGCGTCAACTCCCCGATCATGCCGATCATGCCAGTTTGCGAGACGATTATGTGGGCCAGCAGAAAGTGCGGCACCGTCAAGGTGGTGGTGCAGTGTTGACGCCGACGCCGAATTGCCCCATCTCCAAGCGAAACAAAACCAGCACAGACTATAGTTCGCAAGGAATCTGGCTGGGTCAGTGACATCTCGGCCAGTGGGTCAATTCGTCGTCGGTGCGAACACCAGCGCGCAAGCGAGCCAGGTTTTGCCTACACCAGTCGGGCCGCCGATGATCAAATTCAGACCGTCGCGCAGCCATTGGCCGCTGCCCAGTTGCAGGATCAAGGCCTTGTCCAGGCCACGCGGGCTGCGGTAGTCGATGTCTTCCAGACAAGCGTTATGACGCGGTCGGGCGGCTTTGAGTCGAGTGCTCAGGCGGGCGTTTTCGCGCTCGGTCAGCTCGCGGTCGACCATCAGGCCGAGTCGTTCATCGAAGCTCAGGTCATTGATATCGGGCGTTGCGTGTTGCTCGCTCAGCGCCTTGATCATTCCGTGCAGTCGTAGGATTTGCAGCTTGTCGAGTGTCGGATTGGGCAGCTTCTTCGTGCTCCTTTTTCAGTCAGTGGTAGTAGCCGGGGCCGCGTAGGTTGATGTGCTCGTCGGGCAGCAACGGCAGGTTTTGCTGGGCCAGCGGCAGTCGTTCTAGCCCTTGGCGCAGGATCGATTCGAGGCTTTTGTAACTGCATGCGCCCAGTGCCAGCGCACGCTGGCAAGTGGCTTCCAGCCGCTCTTCGCCGTGGTGTTTGCTCAGGCACAGGATGTCCAGGCAGGCGCGGAAGCCGTGCTGCGGGTGGATTCGGCGTTCGAGGATGTGGGCGATAACGCCAGCGGTGTTCGGCCCGGCTTGATCGGCCCAGTGGATCAGCCGTTGCGGCGTCCATTCGGCATGCTCACGGTGGCTCTTGGGCATGTGCTCGGTCTGGGTGGTGTGACGGCCCTTGTGGGGCGAGCGCAAATGGCTACCGCAGCCCGCGCGGCCTGGACAAGTCCCTGATCCTGCAACTGGGCAGCGGCCAATGGCTGCGCGACGGCCTGAACCTGATCATCGGCGGCCCGACGGGCGTAGGCAAAACCTGGCTCGCCTGCGCACTGGCCCACGGCGACGGGCGCTTCGCCAAGCTGATGGCCGGCTACGCCAAGACCGACCTGCTGATCCTGGACTGGGGCTTGGCGCCGTTTACCGCTGCGCAACGGCGCGACATGCTTGAGCTGCTGGATGACCGCTATGGCAACCGCTCGACTCTGGTGACCAGCCAGATGCCGGTGGATAAATGGCATGCGCTGATCGGCGACCCGACCTTGGGCGATGCAATCCTCGACCGGCTGGTGCACAACGCTTATCGGATCGAACTGAAGGGCGAATCGATGCGCAGACGCGCAACGAAATTGACGGCAACAGGGACTTCAGACTAACAATGCAAACCTGCGTCGCTGCGCTCCGACTGCCTGGCCGGATGAGCGTGGAACGGGTGGCCGGATGGCGTGGAATGCGCAGCCATCGCCAAGCACGTATTCGTTGCCCTGTATCTTGCCCATCACCAAGGTATCGTCCATTACTCGCAGTGAGTCCAGCGCAACCATCGTCCCGGTCACCCGGCAAATGGTTTTATCCGGGTGGCGGGCTGGATGATGAACAAAATGCCGGTCCTGAATTCGCTAGATCGGCAGCTGAGCATCAGGATGCTTTACGGCATAAACCGCAACGGGGTCGGACTTGAAACCTTCAGGCATGGAGGACTCCTTTTTCGAGTGCTGGGTTGATTACATGTAAACGGCTCAGTTGACTTATGTTTATCTGCGGAACTATGAATTGTTTGTCATTATTTCACTGAGCTCCGCATAAATCGCCATCAAGTCATAGGCGGTCTGTGCCTCAAACGTTATGAAGTGGCTGAGGTATCGGCGCGGTCCATTCCCGGCAGAGGCGTACCGTTTGCTCCGTGGCCAGTGGCTCACCGGTCAGGCCGCAGCGTGCTCCATCTTTTTCGATGAGAAAGTGAACGCACTGCCGACATACGCCGAACGCACGCTGTCCGTTGAGCCGTTGTAGAGCGGTCAACAGGCTGCGCAGTGTCTCATCGAGCATCGCGGTGTCATGTGGCTGCGCATGCAGCGTCTGCTCTACGCGCTCGGCCCAACTCTGGTCCAGCACCGCCACCCCCGCTGGCGTCAACTTCAGATGCAGGCGCTTGCCGTGACGAGCATCAGGCTCCTTTGTCAGCAGCTCTTTGCGCTCCAATACCGCAAGTGTCTGTGAGACCGTCCCGCGCGTGATGCCAAAGTAATCGGCAATGGCAATCGGAAGATCGCTATAGCGGTTGGCCTGTGCGAGGTAGTGCAATATCTGGATATGGATTGGAAGCAGCCCATGACGCGCGGCGTCCTCGCGCACGGACTGTTGGATCAACGCCCCAAGGCGCTCGATAAGCAGGGAAACAGTATTCATGGTGATAAATGTGCTGCCTCAATTTGACAAGATGGATGTAGCGAACTCTACTTCCAAATACGCATCGAGTCGATACATTAAAGCCATCGTTAAAGGAGTCGAACATGAGCACAGCCCTTTTTTTTCACGCCGGTTGCCCGGTGTGCGTGTCCGCAGAACAGCAGTTCGCCAGAGCACTCGACCCGGCACGCTATCAGGTTGAAGTGGTGCACCTCGGTGAGCAGAAAGGGCGCATCGCCCAGGCGGAGGGTTTTGGTGTGAAGTCGGTACCTGCGCTGGTCATCGACGGCCAACCGTTCCACATCAACTTCGGCGCCGCGCTCGCGGACCTGAAGTAATGAGGCAACCATGAAGCGCTTACTCGCAGCACTGGCAATGGCAACCCTCATCCATCCTGTCCTGGCGGCCGATGCACAGGTGCCGTACCCGACGGGCTACCGCGACTGGCATCACGTCAAGAGTATGGTCATTGAGCAGGGACATCCGCTGTTCGAAGCCTTCGGCGGCATCCATCACCTGTACGCCAACAAGAAAGCGATGGAAGGTTATCGATCAGGCAAGTTCCCGGATGGGGCGATCATCGTTTTCGACTTGCTTGAGGCACAGCGGGCCGACAACGCCGTGACCGAAGGAGCGCGCAAGGTGGTGGGCGTCATGCACAAGGATGCGAAGAAGTTCAGTGCGACGCAGGGTTGGGGGTTTGAAGGCTTCGGCGGCGGTGACAAAGCCAATCGCGTCGTGCGGACCAACGCGACGACCGCCTGCTTTGCCTGCCATACCTCGCAAAAGGATCACGACTACGTGTTCAGCCGTTTGCGTGACTGAGGGAGAACCATCGACAGTTTCGCGATGAAACCGGACTGGCAAGTGAGTCAATGTTTCGTTAGCCAGATATCCACCGGCAAGGGTTTAGTCACGATTTGAGAATGGGCTATGTATCTGAGAGAGCCTCTACACCGGAGGATATCGATCGGACTCACCGACCTTGCTGACCCGCTACCGCAAAGGGCTCGGCGAGGGTTATTGGTTGGCCAATCTGGCGCTGGCCACCGTTAATCCATCCTTCCCATCTCGACTGCTAACCCCCACCAACCATGCTTCCAGTACCGCCGGATTAGCCTTCAGCCACGCCTTGGCCGCCGCCCTCGGTTTCTGGCTCTGGTTCAACACTGAGTCCATCAACTGGTTCTCCATGGCCAGACTGAACTCCATGTTCTGCAGCAGTTTCCCGACGTTGCTGCATTCATTGAGGTAGTCCTTACGCACGTTGGTGTAGACCGTCGCCTGACCGAAATTCGGGCCGAAGTAGTCATCGCCGCCGCTGAGGTACTTCATCTTGTTGCGGGTGTTCATCGGGTGCGGTTCCCAGCCGAGGAACACCATCCATTCGTTTCTGCGGGTGGCGCGTTTGAGTTGCGAGAGCATGGCTGCTTCGCTGGATTCGACGATTTTGAAACCCTTCAAGCCGAACGCGTCCTTGTCGATCATGCTTTGGATCAGGCGGTTACCGTCGTTGCCAGGTTCGATGCCGTAGAGCTGGCCGTTGAGTTTGTCCTTGAATCTGGCGATGTCGGCAAAATCGTGCAACCCGGCGTCGTACACGTAATCAGGCACTGCCAGGGTGTATTTAGCACCATGGAGGTTGGCGCGTACGGTTTCCACGGTGCCGGCGTCTCGGTAGGGCTTGATGTCGTTTTCGGTGGTGGGCATCCAGTTTCCGAGGAACACGTCGAGCTCTTTGCCGGATGACAGTGCACGGTAGGTCACGGGAATCGACAGCAGCGTGGTTTTGGTGGTGTAGCCCAGGGACTCGAGTACTTCGCTGGCGACGGCTGTAGTGACGGTGATGTCGGTCCAGCCGACATCGGAAAAACGCACCGTAGCGCAGGATTCCGGTTCCGCTGCCTGGGCGAGTAACGGCAGGCTGAGGGACACAAGCAATAGCAAGGCTTTCATGGATCAACTCCTCGAAGGTAAGCGCTGGCAGCGGTTTTGGGGCGATCAGGATCTGTTGTTATGGGTGGCGCAAAAACCTGCTTGAACACGATGAACCCGGCACCTCAGCCCGGTTGATCGACACCAAACCAATTCAGCGCCGCCGGTTCGGTATTGAAGTAGATGTGCTTGAGCTCGGTGAACTCATCCAGCCCGGCCCGCGACAGTTCGCGGCCGATGCCGCTGGACTTGTAACCACCCCACGGCGCTTGTGGAAACGCCGCGTTGTAGTCATTGATCCACAAGGTGCCGACGCGCAGTCGTTTGGCCATGCGATACGCCTTGCCAATGTCCTGGGTCCAGACCCCGCCGGCCAGGCCGTAAGGCGTGTCATTGGCCAGACGCAGCGCTTGGGCTTCGCCACTGAAGCGCTCGACGGTGATCACCGGACCGAAAATTTCTTCCCGGGCGATGTGCATCTCGGCCGTGACGTTGCCGAGCAAGGTTGGCCGCAGCCAGAAGCCGCGTTCAAACTGCTCGGGAATCGTCCCGCCGGCCAACAAGGTCGCGCCTTGTTCGACGGCACCGGCAATCATCGTGAGGATCTGGTCGCGCTGGGCTGCAGAAATCAGTGGACCCATTTGTGTGAGCGGGTCGAGGCCATCACCCAGCCGAATGTTCAGAATCCGTCGCTGCAAGGCCTCGACAAATCGATCGTGAATCCCGTCCTCCACCAGCAACCGGGAACCGGCGGAACAGATTTGCCCAGCATTGAAAAATACCGCGTTCAGCGCCTGATCCAGCGCCACTTCAAAGTCGGCATCGGCGAACACGATGTTCGGATTCTTGCCGCCCAATTCCAGCGCCACCCGTTTGAAATTGCCGGTGGCCGCACGCATCACTTTGCCGCCGGCCCCCGCGCCACCGGTCAGCGACACCAGGTCCACATCATCGCTGGCCGCGAGCAATTCACCGACTTCACCCGGACCGCAGAGCAGGTTGAACACGCCGGCCGGAAGGTCTGCTTCGGCGAGTAACTCGGTCAAGCGATGGGCCGTCATCGGCGTCAGGCTACTGGGTTTCAACACCACGGTGTTGCCAGCGGCCAGGGCCGGGGCGATCTTCCACACGGCTTGCAGCAGCGGATAGTTCCATGGCGCGATCAAAGCACACACGCCCACCGGTTCACGTTGGTTGAAACTGATGACATGGGCCGGGGCGTGGCTGTTGACGCTGGGGCTTTCGGTTTCCAGCAGCGCCGCGTAATAGCGGAACGTCGCCACCACGTTACCGACATCGCCGAGGCTTTCGCCGAGGGTTTTGCCGGCGTTGAGGGTTTCCAGGCGGGCCAGGTGATGGGCGTCCCGTTCGATCAAATCGGCAATTCGCTGCATGAGCTGTGCACGCTCGGTCACGGCTATCGCCGGCCATGGTCCTTTATCGAAGGCCTCGCGTGCCGCACTGATCGCTCGTTGCGCATCGATAGGACCGGCCACGGCTACTTGCGCCAGCACTTCTTCGGTTGCGGGGTTGATGACGTCGCGGTAGCGCGCCGCTTGCGGCGCCTGCCAACAACCTGCGATGAACAACGGAATCTGCAGCATTTGCGTCTCCAGCCAAGTGGGTTGTGGCGCTCACTATGGCGGTGGCGGCAACGCTGCTCTTGATCAAACGCGGCATAACCACGCCGTTTTTCCACGAAGGCCAAGCCGCGAGATAACGGCAGCCAATGTCGTTTCCCGTCAAGTGCGCACAAGGCATCTCTCTACACTGCCAAACATCCGGTTAAACGAACTGTGGAGGACGCGATGAATCAACCTGTCGAGCAACTGAGAACCCACCTGGCCTGTGTCTTTCGCTGGGCGGCACGGCTGAACCTGCACGAGTCCATTGCCAATCACTTCAGCGTGGCGGTGTCGGATGACGGGCGGGAATTTTTGATCAATCCGTATGGCAAGCATTTCTCGCGAATCAAGGCCAGCGACTTGCTGCTGATGAATGCCGATGACCCTGCGAGCCTGGACCGCCCGGACGCACCGGACATCACCGCCTGGGCCCTGCACAGCGCCTTGCATCGCAACCAGCCGCACGCCCGTTGCATCCTGCACACGCATTCCAAGTACGCGACGGCGCTGGCCTGCCTGACGGATTCGCGGCTGCCGCCGATCGAGCAGAACGCCATGCGATTTTTTGAGCGGGTGGTCATCGACGATGGCTTCGATGGCATGGGCTTGGGAGACGAAGCCGAGCGCGTCAGTCATCTGCTGGGAGACAAACCGATTCTGTTGATGGGCAACCATGGCCTGCTGGTGGCGGCGCCGACCATCGCCCAGGCGTTCGATGATCTGTACTACTTCGAACGGGCCTGCGAGACGTACATCACCGCGCTGTCCACCGGCCGCGAGTTGCGCATCGCCAGTGATGAAATCGCCCGCAAGACCTGCCGGCAATGGCTCGATTACCCAGGTTTCGCCGACAAGCATTTCAACGCGCTGATGGGCATTCTGGACGAGGATGAGGCGGACTACCGGTTGTGAGATCAATCCGCCTCGGCTGGCCGATGCTCCTTGCGCAGCGGCTGGCGCATCACCGGGGCGGTCCAGACCTGGCTGCGGTCTTCGCTGGGCGGGCAACCGAAACGGGCACGGTAGGTGCGCGAAAAGTGCTCCAGTGAACCAAACCCTGAACACGCCGCCACTTGCGCCACGCTCAGGCGAGTTTGCTGCAGCAGGCTGTGGGCCTTGGCCAGGCGTAAAGTGATGTAGTACTTGAGCGGCGACAGGCCGGTCTGATGCTTGAACTGCCGCTCCAGTTGCCGCCGCGAGAGGCCGACCTGGCTGGCAATCGCCTCGCAATCGAGCGGTTCTTCCAACGCCTTCTCCATCAACTGCACCGCACGGCGAATCTTGCTGCCGTACAAGCCTGTGTTGGTCAGGCCGCCATCCAGTTGATTGTCCGCCGGGGCACGCACGCGGCCCATCAGCAGGTGCATGCCGATTTCCCGTGCCAGATCGCTGTCGATGCTTTGGCCGATCCAGCCGAGCAGCATGTCCAGCGTCGTGGTTGCACCGGCGCAGGTCATGCGCTGACGCTCAAGCGTATAGAGCTGCGGCTTGGCGTGAACGCGGGGGTAGCTCTCCTGAAAGCCCTGAAGATTGTCCCAGTGCACGGCCGCTTCATAACCGTCGAGTACACCGGCCGCTGCGAGCAATTCGGTGCCGGTTTCCACACCCATCAGCACCGCACCGAACAACGCCTGCTTGCGCAGCCAGCTCTTGAGCGCCAGGTTGCGGCTGTGTTTGTGCACGTCAAAACTGGCGATCACCAGGCACACATCGAAACCCTGATCGGCGCGCAGACCCTCATTGGCCACGGTGCTCAGGCCATTGCTGGCCTGCACCGGTTCACCATCCAGCGATAACAGCGTCCACTCAAACAGTTGGCGCTGGGTCAGCCAGTTGGCAATGGCCAACGGTTCCAGCACGGCCGCGAGGCCGAAGTTGGAAAACGACGGCAACAGCAGCGCCGCGACCCGCAACGGCGCGACATCGCCGCGCCGCCAGGTGAAGCGGGTTTCGGGGGGCGTTGCGTTGTCGGACGGTTGATTGCTCATGAGTCATCTCTGCGTTCAAACATCATCGTTGCTGTGTCTGCCACTGCGGATGTATCCACGCCGGTGCATCAGAGGGCGGCAGGGGCGTCAATCCGCGAATCATGTCGCTGGCCTTTTCCGCAATCATCACCGTCGGTGCATTGGTGTTGCCGCTGACGATCACCGGCATGATCGAGGCGTCCACCACCCGCAAGCCGTCGAGTCCATGCACTCGCAACTGCGGATCGACCACCGCTTCTGGATCAAAGGCCGGTCCCATCTTGCAAGTGCCGCTGGCATGGTAGCCGGTTTCCGTGACCTGTCTGGCCCAGGCATCCAGCGCTTCGTCGCTCTGAGCATCGGGGCCTGGGACTAACTCTTCACCTTTGAACGCGGACATGGTCGGTTGCTCGATGATCTCGCGCACCAGCCGCGCACCGGCGCGCATGTCAGCTCGATCCTGCTCGGTTTTCAGGTAATTGAACAGGATGCGCGGCGGCTGTCGAGGGTCGTCGCTGTTCAGCGTGACGCTGCCAAGACTGGTGGGGCGCATCAGGTCGATATGGATCTGGAAGGCGTGACCAGGCACCAGATCGACGCTGCCGGGTTTCACCGCCAGCGGCATGAAGGTCAGTTGCAGATCGGGATGTTCGACGCCAGCCCGGGAACGGATGAATGCCCCGGCTTCGAAATGATTACTCGCCGCCACTCCGTCATGGGTGACGAACCAGCGCGCACCAATCCACCATTTCCCAGGGGCTGTTGTCCATGGATACAGCGACACGGGCTGCTTGCACAGGTACTGCACGACAGTGTCCGGATGGTCGTTGAGCCGCCGGCCAACGCCGGGCAGATCATGTACAACCTTAATCCCCAACTCTCGTAACTCGGCCGCCGGACCGATGCCCGACAGCAGCAACAACTGCGGCGAGTTGATCGCCCCGGCGGTCAGCATCACTTCGCGCCGGGCGTGGGCCTGATGAACCTCTCCGTTGTGCTCGTACTCGATCCCGATGGCGCGCTGGCCGTCGAACAGAATTCGTAACGCCAACGCGTCTGTCACCACCCGCACATTGCCGCGAGTCAGGGCCTCGCTGAGATAACCCCGAGACGTACTCCAGCGACGCCCGGCACGCGTGGTGCGATCCACCGGCCCGAACGCTTCCTGACGATAGCCGTTCAAGTCACTGCTCAAGCCATACCCGGCTTCGGCACCCGCCGCGAGAAATGCCGCACACAACGGCGTTTGTGTGTTGCCAGGCGTGACATGCAGATGCCCGGTCGCCCCTCGGTAATCGTCCGCGCCGTCGGCATGGGTTTGCGCCCGCTGAAAGTACGGTAGAATTTCCTGATAACTCCAGCCTTCGCACCCTTGCTCGGCCCAACCGTCGTAATCCCGCGCATGGCCACGGATGTAGACCATGCCGTTGATCGACGACGAACCGCCCAGCGTCCGGCCACGCGGCGTGCCGATCTGGCGTCCATCCAGATACGGTTCCGGCTCGGATCTGTAGCTCCAGTTATAGCGCGTGCCGCCGACGACGATGCCCACCGCAGACGGCATGTCGATGGTCCAGCTCTTGTCCGCCGGGCCCGCTTCCAGCAGCAGAATCCGCAGGCTTGAGTCTTCGCCCAAACGGTTAGCTAACACGCAGCCTGCAGACCCTGCGCCCACAATCAGGTAATCAAACTCATGTTCGGCCATGGTTCGCTGTGCTCCATTAATTAAAGATCGCGACACAAAACCTGTGGGAGCGAGCCTGCTCGCGGAAGCGGCGTGTCAGTCAGCATCAATGTTGAATGATCAATTGCCTTCGCGAGCAGGCTCGCTCCCACAGGAACTGTGTTGGCTCAGGTAGCGGACGGCCCGTGAATACCGTTGAACACCAGGCGATGGAAGTGATGCACCAGGTGCTCGCTTTCATTGCTGCGTTGGGCGTCGATCATGTAGCGCCCCTGGTCGTAGCCCAGGGAATGCAGGCCTTTCTGCACCGAGATGTTCAACGCGATGTCTTCCGGTCCCAAATCCTCATTCATCCACTTCATGCAGGACTCGGTGACTGCAGCGGTCTCGGCGTTGGTGGAGTAGTAACCAAAGCGCAGCAGCGAGCGTTCGGCGTCCAGCGGAATCATGATGAACGAGCCGAGAAACTCCGAGAACGGGAAGGTATAGAACGTGTTGTTCGGCCACATGCCGATGTTGAAAAAGCACTCGTTAGGGTTCACCTGGCTTTTCAGCGGTACGCCGTAGGCTTCGGTCACCGAGAGGTTGGCCGGGGCGATGTAGGTCCACCAGTTGTCGCGTTTGGTCAACTGATAGCCCTTGAAGTCGATCAGTTTGGCGAGGTCGATATGGCACGGCCCGGACAACTTGAAGTGATAACCCTCGATGGAATTGTCCATGATCACCTTCCAGTTGGCCGGCACGATCACGTCTTGCTCCTCGATCAGGTGCATGGAGTCGAGGTCTGGAAACACTCGACGCATTTCCTCATCGGCACCGGGGAACAGTTCCCGCAACGACGGCGCGGCCGGGTCGAGGTTGAAGTAAATGAACCCGCCCAGCTCTTCGGTGCGGATCTGTGGGATGTTGAACTGCTGCAACTCGAAGTTCTTCATCTTCTCGCAACGGGGGGCGCTGCGCAGGCTGCCGTCCATCTCGTAGCACCACGAGTGATAGGCGCAACGCACCACGCCACCGGTGGTGCCGCGACGCTCTTCGAGCAGGCGATTGCCGCGATGCTGGCAAACGTTGTGGAAAGCATGGATCTGACCCTGACGGTTTTTTGCGACCACCACGCTCTGGTCGAACAGATCCGTCACCACGTACTGACCCGGCTCGGCGAACTCACTGACGTGTCCGGCCACATGCCAGGCGTGCATAAAAATGTTGTCGCGCTCGGCCTTGAACAGGGTCTCGTCGAAGAAGTAACGCGAGGGCAGGGTGAAGGCTTCTTCCGGGTCCTGATGGTCCCAACCGTCGATGGGGCTTTGCTGCTTGCGGGTTTGGAAGCTTTGCATGGGGCGATCTCCACAGTGACTGGCCGCACGGCACGGCAACTTGTTCTGGGAGTTAATCTATGGCGCCGGGAGAGGGTGGGAT
The DNA here is from genome assembly GCF_054330215.1 of Pseudomonas sp. Ma2-10. Classification (NCBI taxonomy): domain Bacteria; kingdom Pseudomonadati; phylum Pseudomonadota; class Gammaproteobacteria; order Pseudomonadales; family Pseudomonadaceae; genus Pseudomonas; species Pseudomonas sp. Ma2-10. The sequence goes on from NZ_JBTEYL010000024.1 coordinate 72,968, forward strand.
TGATGGAATGCGACCAGTTGTCGTGGGAAAGCATCAAGCGTTGGGGCTGCAGTCCATTGGATCATGAGCGAAACTTCAACGCCGAACGGCGATTGCCATGCACCCACCACAAAATGATTTTGAGGCCTTGTCCGCGACCATTCCGGGGTCGATTTTTCTGATATTGGCGCCACGGCCCTGGTCGTCGTCGATGTGCAACACCGCGACGCCACCCTCAAACGATCCAATAGGGTCATGAGTCGAGTAGGTAGCTCATGTTCGGTCAGGATGACGGGCAGGCGCTTCATGATGGCCAATCCTCTGGGTAGGCTGACCCCGAACTCCAACAAGAAACCATGCATCTGGTTGGCGGTTTTGGTGCGGTCTCGTACCAGCGACTCACGTAAGCGATGCAGAACGGAAAGCGTCTGCTGGGCTTCGGTCTTGGGTGAAACGAAACGCATGGACGGGCGTGATGCCGCTTCGCAGATGGCTTCGGCATCGACAAAATCGTTTTTGTTGCCTTTGACGTAAGGGCGGACGAACTGCGGGGAAATCAGCTTGGCCTGATGCCCCATGGTAGTCAGTTCGCGAGCAACGAAATGTGCTCCGGCGCAGGCTTCCATCACCACGGTGCAGGCTGGCAGATTGGCGAAGAACCTCATCATTTGCTGTCGAGAGAGTTTTTTGCGAAACAGCTCTCGACCGGGCTTATCCTGGCCATGCAGATGAAACGTGTGTTTGCCGAGGTCGATACCGACCAGTGCCAAATCGCTCATGGTGATGGTCTCCGAAATAAAAACACCCTGCGAAAGCTTAGCCCTCGCAGAGTGCGGGGGTGACCATCTCATTAGGCTACCGCGCTCTTGATGTCGGAAGATCTCGAGCGTACGCGCTGATCAATCAGCTAAGTATCCATGAGCCTGTTGACTGCTTGTGTGAGGCGTTTGGGGTCGCTCGCTCGGGGTACTACGCGCATCGTTTAAGGCGGCGAACACCAGACGTTGAGCGACTCAGGCTACGTAGCCGAGTGAACGAGTTGTTCACCCAGGGACGAAGTGCTCCGGGCAGTCGAAGCATCATGTTAATGATGCAAGAAAAAGGTGAGCAAATTGGACGGTACAAGGTACGCAGGCTGATGCGCGAACTGGAACTGGTCAGCAAGCAGCCTGGATCACACGCCTATAAAAAGGCGACAGTCGAGCGGCTTGATATACCAAATGTCTTGAACCGGGAGTTTGATGTCGAAGCGCCCAACCAGGTTTGGTGCGGCGACATCACCTACATCTGGGCACAGGGAAAATGGCACTACCTTGCGGTTGTTATGGATCTTTACGCCCGCCGAGTGGTTGGCTGGGCCTTATCCGCAAAGCCGGATGCAGACCTAGTGGTCAAGGCACTGGACGTGGCTTACGAGCAACGTGGAAAGCCTCAAGGGTTACTGTTTCACTCGGATCAAGGATCGCAGTACGGGAGCCGCCAGTTTCGCCAACGGCTGTGGCGCTACCGCATGCGCCAGAGCATGAGCCGCCGAGGAAATTGCTGGGATAATGCGCCGATGGAGCGGGTATTTCGCAGCTTGAAAACAGAGTGGATACCAACTACTGGCTACATGACAAGCCAGCAAGCTCAGCGAGACATCAGCCAATACTTGATGCATCACTACAACTGGATTTGGCCCCACCAATTTAACGATGGCTTGTCTCCTGCGAAAACTGAAGAAAAACTTAAAGCTCTGTCCGGGATCAGTTGACCACTACAGAAAACAGCTTTATCAGGTTAGCTGACGGATACAGCGCCAACCGGCAAATGCCGATCGGCGCGCAACCCAAGCCGAGTGCATCCTACGTATAGCCTGACTGATTAATCCCTGAGCCCATTCACGGGCTGCCGAATTAGGGAGAATCACCTTGTAATCACGGTCCAGTTAAAAATTTTGAGCGGTGAGTGTGATTGACGAACTCAGCCTGTCAAATTAGTAATACAGGTCTGCATAAGGAGGATACCGGGCAGCAGCGTAAGGATGCCTATCCATGGAAGACACACCTGATGCCCCCATTCCAGCCGATGACTCGTCCGAAGACGTCGTGACAAGAGAGTTGCTGTACGAACAAGCCTGGTCGACGCCGATGACCAAAATAGGGGAACGATATGGTGTTTCTTCCAGTTATTTGGCTCGGATCTATGCCAGCTTGAATATCCCTCGACCACCAGTGGGGTACTGGACCCAGGTTGCAGCAAGTAAAGGAAAAGCTCGTCCACCCCTACCAGCAGCGCTGCCGGGCACACTCGTCGCCTGGAGTCGTAACGGTGCGCCCCTCAAGGTTTCTCAGACCTTGCCCAAAGCACCACGGAAACTGGGTCTCCAAACAGCAACCATCAATGCGACGCTACCTCGAAAACACCCACTACTGCTGAGCATCGAAGAGCATTTCCAAAAGGCGAGGGAAGGCGAGAACGGTTATTTGCGACCAACCAAACGTTCCATGGCAGATCTCATCATCAGCCGTACCGGACTTGCTCACGCCGTGGATTTTGCCAATCAGTTTTATTTGGCGCTGATGAAAAAGGGCTTTGCCGTAACGTTCGCTGATTCCACCACGCATATGACTCGTGCGCCCGTGGATCACCGAGAAAAAGAGTCCAAGAGGTACTTTCATCCTGCGCTCTGGCATCCGCATCGTCCCACGGTGGTTTACATGGGAAGCGTCAAAATCGGTTTGACCATCTACGAAATCAGTGAATACGTGCCGGTCAGCCAACAAAGGTCGATGTTCCAAGACGATGAGGTCAGAGCGTTTTTACACACTCTCGGCCGATTGCTGCCTGTCACGGAGGGCAGCAATCCACAACCCAAAGCGGACATTGCCAGTGGTTGAAGCTGACCGTCCATAACTCCGCTTTACAGCATGGTATTGACCGGATGGCAGTGCTGTGCGGCCATTCTATTGGCCGGAAAGTTTGGGAGTGAAGCAAGCGCTGTGACTATCCATGTGAAACCTCATCCGGCCCTAGGGGTTTTCAGCCGCTGTCAACGCTTGTGCTTGGAGAATTGCTGATGAGGTGAGCGGCTGGCCTATCGCCAACGCTCCAAAGGAATCTGCCGTGTCGATGTAGCGTATGGCGGACTTCATGTCCTTCCAGCCGACGTAGGTCATCAGCGCTTTAATGTCCCAGCCATTCGCCGCCGCCCAGGTGGCAAAGCCGCGACGCAGCGAGTGACTGGTGTACAGATCGCCAGACACACCCGCACGATTAAAAACTCGCCGCAGCAGTGGAATCAGGCTGTTGGCATTCAAGCCGTAGTCCGCCAGATGCCCCCAACGATCGAGCTTTCGGAAGACCGGTCCCTGCGCAATGCCGGCGACGGTGATCCAGTTCACATAGGCTTGCACCGCACACAGCTTCTTCAGTGCGGGGGTACGGAACGTCGTGCCGCGGTGCTGGCGATCGCCCTTGCTGTGCGGCAGATAAAAGGTGATGCCCACGCCGGCTTGCGCCTGGGTGTGTTCAACCCGCAAGCGCGATAACTCGTCCCCGCGAAACCCCCGCCAGAACCCGATCAGCACCAGGGCTATGTCACGCCGGCTGCGCAGCAGGGCGGCTAAGTCCTGGCGGGCGGCCGCTTGTTCGGCGTCGTGCTCCAACCACTGAACGGCTTGTTCCAAATCCTGCAGGAGCAGGGGAGTCGCTTGTTTCTCCTGGGCGGGATGCAATGTCCGAATGCCCTTGATCATCTGGCGCACGGCGGGTGTCTTGGTGGGGTCAGGGAATCCCTGCGTGATGTGCCACTGAGCCAATGCGGCCAGGCGCTGCTTCAGCGTGCTGATGGTGTGCTTATCCGCGTACTCGGCGAGGTAACGCACGATGCCGTCGCCGGTCGCCGGCAGAAACCCACCCCAGGTCACTTCGAAGTGTTCCACCGCGGCGCGATAGCTACGCCGGGTATTGTCCCGGGTACCGGCCTGCAGGTAACGATCTGCCTTGTTCATCTCGACCCTTCTGCGCGAAACGTACCTTTTCCGGCGACGGAAAAGGCCAAAACCAATTCTATAATGCGATAACGTTCCATTATTTTATCAAAGAATCACCCTTATATTGTTCTTTTATAGCAGGAAAGTGATATGTATATACGTGGTATGTAAAACAGTACGAAATCGTAGGAGAGAAAAATGGCACGCGGCGGAATTAACAAGGCGATTGTCCATAAAGCCCGGGAATCGCTGCTTGCTCGGGGAGAGAATCCGAGCATCGACGCCGTGCGCATCGAGTTGGGAAATACCGGCTCAAAAACCACTATTCACCGTTATTTGAAGGAAATAGAAGATTTTGACCCCCGGCCGCGAGCCTCTAGAGAGCGGCTGAGTGATGAATTAACCGAGCTTGTTGCCGGCCTCTTAGAGCGAATGACGGAGGAGGGCGGCGAAGCTCTTGCATACGCCCAGGCGCGCTTCGACGAGCAGCGTAGCGAGCTCGAGCAAAAGCTCGACGGCTTGAGTGCCGAACTCACCTCATTGCAGCGTGAAGTGGATAGTCAGAAAGGGGCGTTAGCGCTTCAAGCGGATGAGTTGCAGATTTGTCAGACAAGCCTGCAAGCCGAGCTCACCCGCAATGCTCGCTTGAGCCAAAGCTGTGCTGACCTAGGGGTACGGGTGCTTGAGAAAGACGAGCAGATTCGCTCGCTGGAAGAAAAGCACTCGCATGCTCGTGACGCACTTGAGCACTACCGATCGGCCGTAAAGGATCAGCGCGACCAAGAGCAACGTCGTCACGAAGGGCAGGTGCAGCAAGTTCAGGTTGAGCTGCGACAGCTGCAGCAAACGTTGATGCTCAAGCAGGATGAGCTGACTCGACTGAACAGAGATAATGAGCGCCTACTGAGTGAGGCTCGCCAGCAGAGTAAAGTGGTCGCGACGCAGGAAGACGCGGCGCTTCGATTGACCGGTGAGATTACTGCAATGAAGACAGCTGTTGCCAAGGCAGTCGGAGCGAAGGAAGCGTTTCAAGAGCAGCTCGGTACGTCGCGCGCCGAATCTAAGCGACTAGAGGAGGACCTGGCACAGGCAAGCGCGCAATTGGCCGAAGCCCAAAGACTGTCGGAACAATATTCTGCGGAGCTCACTCAGTTGCGGCAAGCCACGGCTCATCCAAACACTGACAATGAAAGCTCCCCACGATAAGGGAAGAGGAGAGCTAACTTGATCAAGTTTGACATGGTGTATAGCATTTTTGTGGCAAGCCCTTCTGACCTCAAACATGCGCATGAGCGCCTGAACCAGATGGTTACCTCGGGCCATTATTCGGGGCCAGTGAAGCGTGCTGGGCGACTGAAGTCTCCAGCGAAGAAGGTGGCGCCCAAAATGGACACGGGGGAGCCTCATGTGTATCAGGGGTGAAGTAACGCCGCTGTGAGCTTCTAGAGATTGTTTTATGTTGCATACCAAAAACACTTCCGCGTTCGCTTGCACAACGCTGTAGCTGTAAACGATCTTCGGATATCAGCGGCGGCAATCGGGGATAAACTGCCGGCATCGACAGACCGTACTAGGTCGATTCCCATCAATGACATCAGGCCTGGATCCCCCATCCTAAAGAGATCGTTCGAGTCATTCGCCAAGTGAAAAGCGTTCCACACCTTGCCCGCAAGCCTTGGGAAAGTTCTCTTACATTGACTTGATCGAAACCACTTCCACAAATCGGAATTTTTTCTTGGCTGCCCTCGTAGCTTCTTGCTCGGCTAAAATGGTACTTAACGTATCGGCCTCATGAACCATCTCGTGCGTCTCGCCTTCAAATTCATTGCCCACTCGAAGTGTGACTCTCAGCCTGGGTGTAAATGTTTTCGCGACTTTCTTTTTCTCGGCCACTTTTGCTGGTTGTCTGATCACGATATCCGAGACGGGCTTCTGCGCTGGGGATTCACTGGATTGCGGAGCTTGCTCGCTACCACCGAACAGCGCGCGGCGCATTTCTTCTTCAGTTAAATCTGGATTCATGCCAATTCTCAAGAGGGGGAGGTTATGAGCAGCGAGTGCATTCTATCAGCATGGCGAGTTTGTCCAGTCGATAGTCCCACCTACTCAGATCCAATTGGGTAATGACACGGACTTGCCCACCCATTTGCATTCGATTTGACCCGTCATTTGCATCGGATTTGACCAGCACAATTCTTGGACATGACCGGCAGAGAACGGCCAATAACTGTCCTTCGCGGAGTCCGGTTTCGGGTCGGAAACTGCCGGTTGAGAGAACGACCGACGTGCTCGCCAAATGGGATCTTGGTATCTCGCACTTGCTCTACCTACGCATTGAGAGCAGCTGATTCTTTGTGTGCGGAAGCAGGACCACTATGCCATACAGTCAGGTTGTCAAAAGGCGACGGAGTCGCGGGCGTCGTCATCCAGACTCAGAGCTCGCCGGCCACCAGGTAGCGACTGGTGCACTATCCTTACAACCTCACGGACTTAGAGGTTAAAGCATGGCTATATACGAGGAAGTGCTGGTTTGGTCGGAAAGGCTGCCGCCGTGGCGCAGCGATCGGCCTGCGAGCGCTGTGTCACCCCCCATGTGTTGGGTGGCGCCGTCAGTGCGCTGAGGTAGCAGAATGGAATAACAGGCTACTCTGTCTAAAATCTGGTCAGGGGATCGGCCATGCGCACCACTTACAGCAAAAGCCAAGCTCGCCGCCGTATGCTGGTGCTGGTTGCGCAGGGGCAGACGTTCGTCATCACCCAGAAAGGAAAAGCGGCTTTTCTGCTAGTACAGGTCGAAGCAACAGGGCGTACAGATTGAAAAACCTGACTCGCCAATCCTTAACCCAAAATGGACAGCGTCTTAATGGCAGCGAAATCCCTTCACAGCGCGTAGGTTTATCAACCATCAACAGTCATTGCGGGCGTAGATTGAGTGCGAAGTCCATCGAATCCTGCGGGAAGAGGCAGAAGGGTAAACACAGATTTTGAAAAGCGATGTTTCCAGTTTGGCTGACAGTTTATTAGACGACTAAGGGGCAATTCGCGTCGCCTTATAGTCGAGACCACTGCATTACCTCACCCAACCATAGGGCGTCCCATTTCGTGCGAACCCCAAACCTTGAAAAACTGCTCAGTCAGACCCTTGAGGTCGTTATTCGTGCCGGGCAACTACTAATTGCCGAGTGGGCGAGAGTTGACGGACCTCGGGGTCAAGGTGACAAGGCCGCCGTAGACGAAGAAATCGAACAGTTCTTACATCAGCATCTACTGAAGCTGCTTCCTTGCGACTTCTGGGGAGAAGAGACCGGACATCTTCTGACCGGCCATCCGTGGTGCTGGGTAGTTGACCCGAACGACGGGACCGCAGATTTTCTCAAGGGGCTCAAAGGCTCATCCCTTTCCATCGGTCTATTGCACAAACAGTCGCCGGTATTAGGTGTTGTGTATGCCCCCGTCACCGTTGAGGGAACGCCTGATTGCATTGCTTGGGCAGAAGGGATGGCCGAGGTGAACCGCAATGGACAGTCGGTCACGTCACGGCTTACGACCAAAACGCTGTCGAGCGACGAGTTCGTGATGGTCAGTGCCGCCGCAATCAATAAGCCTGAACTTAATAGCGAGCTCTGCAGCCCCAGCACTTTTGTAGCAATGCCATCCATTGCCTACAGGCTCGCCAAAGTCGCCGCCGGGGAGGGGGTCTGTGGCGTCTCTCTTTATCCGGTTTCAGCACATGACGTTGTCGCGGGCCACGCACTCTTGATAGGAGCGGGCGGCGTTTTATTTGATGAGCGAGGCGAAGTGATTACCTACGTTACCGAAGCCAATATGCAAACGGTTTCACAACGGTGCTTCGGTGGTTCAGTGGCCGCGTGCCGGGTCTTGCTGGCTCGTGAATGGGATCTTATTTTCACTTAATACCCAACCAACCCGCTGCCCAACTTATTCGAGCAACTGGTATCGTTTGTATTTGACCGATTCAACTGTACACAGTCCGCAAGAGCCCAACCGAAAACCTCTCTAATGAAATCTCCTAAAACCCAGGCGTCGATTAGCGGAACGCTTACGCTCCGAATTTTGAATCTAGGCAGGACCTCCCCATTCCAGCGCTTGAAGTACCCGACGAACCTGCTTGCCTCCAATCTCAGTGCCACAGAGCAGTACTGGCGTATCTCCGCCGAGGGCTTTGTTTGGCTTCGACATCCAGCACGCGGCCATATTTCTATTTTGGAACACCTGTTCAGCCAAATGGCAGACCACGGCAACACGATCTAGCCGTTCTGAAGCGACGGAGTTGAGGGGCTTTTGCTCACGGCTACGTCGCTTGAACGTGGAGATTGACGTGTTGAGGAGTATCTCTAAGCTATGCCCCTGGAGGTCAAAAGCTATGCAAACCACCTGGAAAAGCTCAGCGGAAAACCCTGCTTTGATCTGGAGCAATCGCTCTGAGTCCTTCAGTAAAACGCGATTGGCGCTGAAATCCGAGAATGCGGCGATAGCGGCATCACGCAATTCGCCTTTCTTGTTTAGCTGACGCCGAGCGGTCGTTGGGGTATTCATTGTTTCAGTATGGATGAGCAACGGGAAACCTGGATGGAGCCTTCCGGGAAGGGGGCGGCGAACCGTCACCAAAAAATCATCGCGCAATTGTAGAGCTGAATACGGGCCCCGAAGCTCCGAAAGGCAAAGTGTCGCTATGTTCCTCTATTCGTCCCGCCAAAGCCACGTCATCTCGAGTTGGAAAGTGCCGTAACAAAAACTTGGCATCACGTCTTACCCGATCTGGAAGCGAATTATCTCGGCATAGCTCAACTAAAAATTCGCGAGTCTGCACCACCGCGCGGGAACGCTCGTCTGGCATCGTCATTATTCATCTCCATGAGGACGGATGCGACGCTCCGCTACAGCCTGCTGAGTTGGCCATGAAATAGCATGACGAAGTGCGGCCTGCATCCAGGTAGGAATCTCACAGTCCGCGATTTTCTTGAATTCAGACGGAGCCATTTTAGCTTTGATACTAGCTATGACCGTATCGCTCACGCCATTTTTGCCTAAGTAGAAGAGGGCGCAAAGCGCTAATCCGACGATCGTGCCAGCATGCTGTAGTTTTTGAGAGGCAACGTGGAGCAAACGTATGCGCTTCGCCCCAACTTTCACCTCGCGGCTAGCGCCACTCGTATAATAAACCGGTCTGATCTGCATCTGAGTGCTCAATCCGAAATACCTGACAGCCTCTGCACCATGTACCTGAATAATTTCACGATTATGACTAGCGATTGCTCCTAGGACTGACTTAGTACTTGGTCGCACATAACCAGTGAAGTGGCTCAGCTTTGGTCGCATGTAAATACCACGACTCAGTCGCTCCAGCTCACCTGATGCAGCAAGGCGAGATAAGGCTTTGGCCACAGCCCCTGGCGAACCTAAATTAGCAAAGCGATTGATACTGAAAGGCTGCGCTTTCGGGGTGTACTTGAGGCGTTTGACGATATTGGCGGTAACAGACATGACACACCAGTCTTGAGCGTTTGAGGCGGTGCTGCGACGATTTAGGCATAGCAGCCTTATGGTCGATGTCAGTCGCGCTTTTTTTTGACTGCTGGGAATAGAACCCTAACGCTTTTTAGGTTCACCTCGGTGTTCACCCCCAAGTGCGTGTAGGTGCGATCAGAAACCTTGAACAGCGGAACCCGTTCCCCCTGTGGATTAATCGCCTCACTTGCCTCAAGGAGCGGCTCCATTTTCCAATGACCGGTTTCATTTACGAAACCAGGGGTGACGTACTGAATGGATCGCACCCGAAATGTAAGCCTCCAGCCCAGCCACCTTTACTCGGCAGCTGATCTCAATGGCAGCAACTCATCCAGCCGGCTATTCGGCCAGGTCGGTAACTTCTCCAGCGTG
>NZ_JBTEYL010000025.1:0-78824 GCF_054330215.1 Pseudomonas sp. Ma2-10
GCATAGATGGCGTTGTAGATCGTTTCGCGGCAGACGTAGGCTTCTTCAAAATTGATTTTCATAAGGCGCAGCTTGCCCGCGATTTGGTCGGGAGAAAAGTGTTCTCGAAGCAAGTGGATAACCAGCTCAAAGCGCTCATTACCCATCTTGAACGCAAAGGGTATGTCGAGCGATCAGTTGATCTGGAGGATAAACGGGCCATTCAGATACGAGCCACAGACGCAGGTGAAGAGCTATATCAGAAAATCCGAATCGACCTGGTAGCCGAAGAGAGCGCGATGATCGCAAATCTCTCACCGGAGGTCAGAAAAGCCTCTGTAGCACTTATCAAACAGCTCACCAGGGCGGCGGAAATCCGCTGTGGTCTGATAAAAAGCTGTTGTCCCACTCCATCGAAGGTCAGTTGCTCATAGCGCAATCATTGCAGGGTTTGCCCCCATTCAGCCCCTGAGCGGCCCGCACATTGAAAATGGCTTGCCTAGGCGTCTTTCATGCCGGGCTGGCTAAGCAAGTCACCGCCGCGCCGTTTCATGTCCAGGCGCAAAGCCGACCACGCCATCCGATCGGAGATCGCGGCATCGTCGCCGATACTGAATGCCACTTTGTCATGCCCATTGTGGTCAGGCATTTATGACATTTTCTAGTATCAGTCGATGGGGGGGCGGAACGATAAAGACAAATAAGCCACAGTAACAACAACAACTTATAAAGAAAGAAACCCAGACACTGTCCGGGTTTCTTTCACCGCCAAGCGCCAATCAATGCAAAATCTGGCTCAAGAACAGTTTCGTACGTTCATTCTGCGGATTGTCGAAGAAGTCGTTCGGTGAAGCCTCCTCGACGATTTCACCCTTGTCCATGAAGATCACGCGGTTGGCCACGGTGCGGGCGAAGCCCATTTCGTGCGTTACGCAGAGCATCGTCATGCCGTCTTCGGCCAAGCCGATCATGGTGTCCAACACTTCTTTCACCATCTCGGGATCGAGTGCCGAAGTCGGTTCGTCGAACAGCATGATTTTCGGTTTCATGCACAAAGCACGCGCAATCGCCACACGCTGCTGCTGACCGCCGGACAGTTGCCCCGGGAATTTATGCGCCTGTTCCGGAATGCGTACGCGCTCCAGGTAATGCATGGCGATTTCTTCGGCCTTGCGCTTCGGCATCTTGCGCACCCACATCGGCGCCAGCGTGCAGTTCTGCAGGATGGTCAGGTGCGGGAACAGATTGAAGTGCTGGAACACCATGCCGACTTCACGACGCACAGATTCGATTTGCTTGAGGTCGTTGGTCAGCTCCACGCCATCGACCACAATGCGACCCTGCTGGTGTTCTTCCAGACGGTTGAGGCAACGAATGGTGGTGGATTTGCCGGAACCCGACGGGCCGCACAGGACGATACGCTCGCCCTGTTTAACGTTCAGGTTGATGTCTTTCAACACGTGGAACTGGCCGTACCACTTGTTCACGCCCTGCATCTGAATAATGCCTTCAGGGCTCACAGGCTTTTTGATTGCTTCGCTCATCAGAGAACTCCTAACGCTTGTGGCCAGTGTCGAGCTTGCGTTCCAGATGCATGGAATAGCGCGACATACCAAAACAGAAAATCCAGAACACCAGGGCCGCGAACACATAGCCTTCGGTGGCCATGCCCAACCATTTCGGGTCGGCGGCGGCTTGTTTGACGCTGTTGAGCAAGTCGAACAGGCCGATGATGATCACCAGGCTCGTGTCTTTGAACAGCGCAATGAAGGTGTTGACGATACCGGGGATCACCATCTTCAGGGCTTGCGGCAGAATCACCAGGCCCATGCTGCGCCAGTAACCGAGGCCCATCGCCGCAGCCGCTTCATACTGACCTTTGGGGATCGCTTGCAGACCGCCGCGCACCACTTCGGCCACGTAGGCCGACTGGAACAGGATCACGCCGATCAGTGCCCGCAACAGTTTGTCGAAGTTCATGCCTTCAGGCAGGAACAACGGCAGCATCACCGAGGACATGAACAGCACCGTGATCAACGGTACGCCGCGCCAGAACTCGATGAAGGTCACGCAGACCACACGAATCGCCGGCATGTCCGAACGACGGCCCAGCGCCAGGACGATACCCAACGGCAATGCACCGGCAATACCGACGGTGGCGATCACCAGTGTCAGCATCAGCCCGCCCCATTTGCTGGTCGGGACGTTAGTCAGGCCAAAGAGACCGCCATGCAACAGGAAGTAGGCAATGATCGGATACAGCACCAGGAAGCTCAGCCCGTATACCGCTTTACGCGGGAAGCGCGAAATGAACAGGGGTGCCACACCGATGACCGCCAGCCATACGGTCAGGTCCACGCGCCAGCGCAGCGCTGTCGGGTAGTAGCCGTACATGAATTGACCGAAACGCTGCTGGATGAACACCCAGCAGGCGCCATCCTTGGTGCAATCGGCACGAGTGGTGCCCACCCAGTTAGCGTCCAGAAGCGCCCAACTCAGGATCGGCGGTACCACCAGGTAAATCAGATAGAACGCAAACAGGGTCAGCAGGGTGTTGAGCCAGCTGGAGAACATGTTCGCACGCATCCATGCGATCACACCGATGCTGTTGCTCGGTGGGGGCATATCAGGTTTAAAAGTATGAGTGCTCATGCGCTTTTCCTTACCGCTCGATCAGCGCAATGCGCTTGTTGTACCAGTTCATCAGCAGGGAAATGCTGATACTGATCGCCAGGTACACGCTCATGGTGATGGCAATCACTTCGATTGCCTGCCCGGTCTGATTGAGCACCGTACCGGCAAACAACGAGACCATCTCTGGATAACCGATACCGGCAGCCAACGAGGAGTTTTTCGCCAGATTCAGGTATTGGCTGGTCAGTGGCGGAATGATCACGCGCAGGGCTTGCGGGATGATCACCTTGCGCAGGGTCGGGGCGTTGCGCAAACCCAGTGAGTGCGCCGCTTCAGTCTGGCCGTGGCTGACCGAGGCGATGCCTGAACGAACGATCTCTGCGATAAAGGCTGCCGTGTAGACCGTCAGGGCCAGGGTCAAGGCCAACAATTCGGGGATCAACACCCAGCCATCGACAAAGTTGAAGCCTTGCAGGTGAGGAAATTCCCATTTCAATGGCGCACCGAAGATCAGCGCGCACAGTGCCGGAATCACCAGCATCAGTGCCAGCCCGGTCCAGAACTTGTGGAACGGCACCCCGGTGGCATCGAAGCGCTTGTTGGCCCAACGACACATCAGCGCGACGGCGACGATGGACACCATGACGCTGACCGCAAACGGCCAGAACCCGTCTGCCGCCAACGCTGCTGGCATATTCAGGCCGCGACTGCTGACGAAGAAGGTGTCACCGAAGTTATGACTGTTGCGCGGCCCTGGCATGGACAAGAACACCGCGAAGTACCAGAACAGGATTTGCAGCAGCGGCGGAATGTTACGGAAAACTTCTACATAGACTGTCGCCAGCTTGTTGATAATCCAGTTCTTCGACAGTCGTGACACACCGACGATGAACCCGAGGATCGTCGCCAGGACCACGCCGATGACAGTCACCAGCAAGGTATTGAGCAGGCCGATGACAAACACTCGGGCATAACTGTCCGATTCGGTGTAGTCGATCAGGGTTTGGGCGATGCCAAAACCGGCACTGCGCTCCAGAAAGCTGAAACCGGAGGTAATGCCCCGGTGTTGAAGGTTGGTCTGCGTATTGTCGAACAGATACCAGCCCATCGAGACCACCGCCACAATGGTGATGATCTGAAATAGCCACGCACGCACTTTGGGATCGCTAAGGCTGAGCCTCTGCTTTGGTGCGCCGATTGAATTTTGCATGAAGTGCCCCGCAAATAATGGAACAGAACATCACCCGGCGGTTGGCCCACCGGGTGATAGAACCATCAGCGCACTGGTGGTGCGTATTGAATGCCGCCATTGGTCCACAGGGCGTTCAGGCCACGGTCGATTTCCAGCGGAGTATTCTTGCCGAGGTTTTTCTCGAAGATTTCGCCGTAGTTACCGACTTGTTTGACGATTTGCACGACCCAGTCTTTCGGCAATTTCAGATCCTTGCCGTATTCACCGTCAGCGCCCAGCAAACGGGCGACGTCCGGGTTCTTGGTCGACTTGGCTTCAGCCTCGACGTTTTTCGACGTGATACCAGCTTCTTCGGCGTTGAGCATTGCATAGCCAACCCAACGAACGACCGCCAGCCACTCATCGTCACCATTACGCACGACCGGCCCCAAAGGCTCTTTGGAAATTGTTTCCGGCAGAACCACATAACTTTTAGGCGAGGCCAGTTTGGTGCGCTGTGCATACAGCTGGGATTTGTCGGAGGTCAACACGTCGCAACGACCAGATTCCAGCGACTTGGCGCTTTCATCGGAGGTGTCGAAAGTGATCGGGGTGTACTTCAGGCCATTGCCACGGAAGTAGTCGGAAACGTTCAGCTCGGTGGTGGTACCGGCTTGAATACAGATGGTCGCGCCATCCAGTTCCTTGGCACTTTTCACGCCCAGCTTACTGTTAACCAGAAAGCCTACGCCGTCGTAATAGGTGATGAAGCCAGGAAACTTCAAGCCCATGCCCGCGTCACGGGAGCTGGTCATGGTGGTGTTACGCGACAGCACGTCAATTTCGCCGGACTGCAGCGCGGTGAAGCGTTCTTTAGCGTTCAACTGGCTGAATTTGACTTTGGTCGCGTCACCGAAGACGGCAGCGGCCACAGCGCGGCAAACGTCAGCATCGATCCCCAGGATCTTGCCGGTAGAGTCCGGAACCGAGAAGCCCGGCAGACCATCACTGACGCCGCACTGCACGAAACCTTTCTTCTGCACTGCATCCAGGGTTGCGCCCGCCTGAGCGAACCCACTGACACCGAGTACTGCGGCTGCAGTCACGATAGCCAGGGTGGATTTCAACATTTTCATTCAAACCTCCAGTTTTGCTCTTGTTGTGTCGGAGCTTGAGTCCAGTCGCACCCTTATGAGGCGTTGTTGACCCGTGTTGGCTTTTTTTGGGGTCAACCGACGTAAGACCTGCGCTATGAGTCTAGTAGGAGAAAATCCACATCATGGACAACTCACTTCTCACCAATCGGCCGAACGGGCGGTAACCCTTTCACGTTCGCGAAGCCCGTAGCGGCCACTGGCGAACATCCATCACCGGATTTTTTGCTATCCCACCGCCAGCAGTACACTGATAGTGTTACCGCAAGGCGCGAGATGAGCTGCACCGTATCCCCATAGCAAAGCCCGTACCAGACCGCTCGCCGAAGCAATTGTGCGGCAGGTCAATAGCAAAACTTGTAGCCTTGCGACATCTTCTTAACTGATCAACCAGGCACGCCCTCAGACCTCGCACTCAATGAGAGCGCCTGCACAACATTGGAGCAACCATGACCGAGCCCTTGATTCTTCAGCCCGTCAAGCCCGCAGACGCCTGCGTTATATGGCTGCACGGCCTGGGCGCCGATCGCTACGACTTCTTGCCGGTGGCCGAGGCGTTGCAGGAAAGCCTGCTGACGACCCGCTTCGTTCTCCCTCAGGCACCGACCTGCGCCGTGTCCATCAATGGTGGTTACGAGATGCCGAGCTGGTACGACATATTGGCCATGAGCCCCGCGCGCGCGATCAACCGCGAGCAGCTGGAAGAGTCGGCACAGAGGATCGTCAATTTGATCGAAGTGGAGCGAGCCAGCGGAATAGACGCCTCGCGGATATTTTTGGCAGGTTTTTCCCAAGGTGGCGCAGTGGCGTTACACACCGCGTTTCTGAAATGGCAGGGACCGCTGGGTGGCGTACTTGCCCTCTCGACCTATGCGCCGACCTTCAGCGATGAACTGGAGCTTTCCGCCAGCCAGCAGCGCATTCCCGTGCTGTCTTTACACGGCCAGTATGATGACGTCGTTCAAAATTCAATGGGCCGCACCGCTTACGAGTATTTAAAGCAGCATGGTGTCACCGTGACATGGCAGGAATACCCAATGGGTCACGAAGTGTTACCCGAGGAGATTCGCGACATTGGTGTCTGGCTCACCGGGCGTTTGCGTTAACTGTTTATGTGAAAAGCAGCCCATTGATCCATCCCACTACGCCGCGCCCGATTCTTGCATTACACTGGCCGGCGTATATTCCTTAACCAATTGATGAGATGACCGTGCTCAAAGCACTCAAGAAAATGTTCGGTAAAAGCGAGACTGAGCAACTCGCGCCAGTCTCCAGCGCCCCGTCTCACCATCCCAGCCACCGCACCGACGGTAATCAGTCTGGCCGGACCGCAACCGTAGCGGTACCGAAGCACGAGCCGATGACCACACCGGCCGTCCAACCCGCTGAGGCTCAGGCCTCTGAAGAACCAAGCAGCGAAGCTGCGAAACCTGCCAGGCCGCGTCGCGAACCGAAGCCAAAAGCACCGGTTATCCCCTGGAAACTCGAAGACTTCGCCGTCGAACCCCAGGAAGGCAAAACCCGTTTCCACGATTTCAAACTCGCCCCCGAACTGATGCACGCCATCCAGGACCTGGGCTTCCCGTATTGCACGCCGATCCAGGCACAAGTCCTCGGCTTCACCCTGGCCGGCAAAGATGCCATTGGCCGCGCCCAGACCGGTACCGGCAAAACCGCAGCGTTCCTGATTTCGATCATCACCCAGTTGCTGGAAACCCCGCCGCCGAAAGAGCGTTATATGGGCGAGCCGCGGGCGCTGATCATTGCGCCGACCCGTGAACTGGTGGTGCAGATCGCCAAAGACGCAGCCGACCTGACCAAATACACCGGTCTGAACGTCATGACGTTCG
Source organism: Pseudomonas sp. Ma2-10 (assembly GCF_054330215.1). Lineage (NCBI taxonomy): Bacteria > Pseudomonadati > Pseudomonadota > Gammaproteobacteria > Pseudomonadales > Pseudomonadaceae > Pseudomonas > Pseudomonas sp. Ma2-10. The sequence goes on from NZ_JBTEYL010000025.1 coordinate 6,789, forward strand.
TTGGCGGCATGGACTTCGACAAGCAGCTCAAGCACCTCGAAGCCCGTCATTGCGACATCCTCGTGGCCACACCGGGCCGCCTGCTGGACTTCAACCAGCGTGGCGATGTGCACCTGGACATGGTCGAAGTCATGGTTCTGGACGAAGCCGACCGGATGCTCGACATGGGTTTCATCCCACAAGTGCGTCAGATCATTCGCCAGACTCCGCCGAAGAACGAGCGTCAAACGCTGCTGTTCTCCGCCACCTTCACCGAAGATGTGATGAACCTGGCCAAGCAATGGACCACCGACCCGTCGATCGTCGAGATCGAGTCGCAGAACGTGGCCAGCGAAAACGTCGAGCAACACATCTACGCCGTGGCCGGCGCCGACAAATACAAACTGCTCTACAACCTGGTCAACGACAACGGTTGGGAGCGGGTGATGGTGTTTGCCAACCGCAAGGATGAAGTGCGGCGCATCGAAGAACGTCTGGTGCGCGACGGCGTCAACGCCGCGCAGCTGTCCGGCGACGTGCCGCAGCACAAGCGCATCAAGACCCTGGAAGGTTTCCGCGAAGGCAAAATCCGCGTACTGGTCGCCACCGATGTCGCCGGTCGCGGCATCCACATCGACGGCATCAGTCACGTGATCAACTTCACCCTGCCGGAAGTCCCGGACGACTACGTGCATCGTATCGGTCGTACCGGTCGTGCCGGCGCCGATGGTGTGTCCATCAGTTTTGCCGGTGAGGATGACTCCTACCAGCTACCGTCCATCGAGGCGTTACTGGGTCGCAAGATCAGCTGCGAAACGCCAGCGACGCATCTGCTGCGAGCGGTTGAGCGCAAGCGCCCATAACGCGGGTCGCACTAAAAGAGGCGCAGCCGGAAACGGACTGCGCTTTTTTTTCGTCCGGCTTTTTTTCAACAGGAGCTTGCTCGCAATAACTAAAAGTCCATAATGGACAAATTAGTTTACTTCTAGCGCTCGGAGCCGACCATGCCCAGTACGCCTTATGTGATCACCCAACCTCAGGCCCGCGAACTGCTGGCGCAGGTCGACGTTCCGCAGATCCTGCGCAAACTGTTCCGCGACCTGGCCGTCGGGCAGGCGGTGCAACCGGCGCAGCAACTGGTGGAGTTCCCGCAGGGCGCTGGCGACTTCATCAACTACCTGGGTGTATTGGCCAAAGACGGCGTTTACGGGGTCAAGACCTCGCCGTACATCGCGCGTGAACAAGGTCCGCTGGTGACCGCCTGGACGTTGCTGATGTCGATGCAGACCGGCCAGCCGTTGCTGCTCTGCGATGCAGGCGAGCTGACTACGGCACGCACCGCCGCAACAACCGCCGTGGCGGTCGACGCCCTCGCCCCGCTGAAGGCCCGACGCCTGGCAATCATCGGCAGCGGCAAGGTTGCCCAGGCGCACGTGCACTACGTCAAAAGCCTGCGCGACTGGCAGAGTATCAACCTCTACTCGCCGAGCCTGAACCACAAGAATCCCGAAGTATTGGCACAGCTCCAAAGTCTCGACCCTCGCCTGACCATCGTCGACAGTCGCGAAATGGCCGTTCAAGACGCCGACGTGATCATGCTCTGCACCTCGTCCGCAGGCCCGGTGATCGACCCGTCAAGCGTGAGCAAACCGGCACTGATCACCTCCATCAGCACCAACGCTCCGCGTGCCCACGAAGTGCCGCCGCAGAGCCTCAATGACATGCAAGTGTTCTGCGACTATCGTCTGACCACCCCAGACACCGCTGGAGAGATGCTGATAGCCGGTGAACAACATGGCTGGGACAAAAACGCGATCATCGGCGACCTGCCCGATCTGCTCAGCGAAAAAATCCAGCGCCCCGACTACGACCGTCATGTGTTCTTCCGCTCCATCGGCCTGGGCCTGGAAGACATCGCACTGGCCAATGCCCTTTATCATTTGCAACGGCACGGCGCTTGAGCCCGGCCCCACAGGAGACGTTCATGAGCCAGGCAGATTTCATCATCATCGGCGGCGGGATTGCCGGCGCTTCCACCGGTTTCTGGTTGTCGCAGCACGCCCGAGTGATCGTGCTCGAGCGCGAATCCCATCCGGCTTACCACTCCACCGGACGTTCAGCCGCACTGTTCACCGCCGCATACGGTACGCCTCAAGTTCGGGCGCTGACCCAGGCCAGTCGTGATTTCTTCGACGCGCCGCCCGCCGGTTTTTGCGAACATCCGCTGCTGACCCCGCGAGGCGAGATGACCGTGGATTTCACCGGGGACCCGGACGAACTGAACAATCAATACCTGAGCGCCAAAGCAACGGTGCCACAGATGCAACGGCTCAGTGCCGACGAGGCCTGTGTGCGCCTGCCGATTCTGCGTCGGGAAAAAGTCCATGGTGCGATTTACGACCCGACCGCCAGCGACATCGACACCGATGCCTTGCACCAGGGTTACTTGCGCGGTATCCGACGCAACAAAGGTGAAGTTCATACCGACAGCGAGGTCCTGAGCCTGACCCGGGACACCGAAGGTGTGTGGCACGTGCAAACCAGCGGTCAGACCTTCAGCGCCCCGATCATCATCAATGCGGCAGGCGCCTGGGCCGATACAATCGGCGAACTGGCCGGTGCCAAACCGCTGGGCCTGCAACCCAAGCGCCGTGCGGCGTTCATCTTCGCCGGTCCTGAGGGCGTGGACATCCACCAGTGGCCAATGCTGGTCAGCCTCGACGAATCCTTCTACATGAAGCCCGACGCCGGAATGTTCCTCGGCTCGCCCGCCAACGCCGACCCGGTGGAACCGCACGACGTTCAGCCCGAAGAGTTGGACATCGCGATGGGCATCTACCAGATCGAAGAAGCCACCACCCTGACCATCCGCCGCCCGACCCGCACCTGGGCTGGCTTGCGCAGTTTCGTGAGCGACGGTGATTTGCTGTCCGGTTTCGATCCGCAGGTACCGGGGTTTTTCTGGGTAGCGGCACAAGGCGGTTATGGCATCCAGACTTCGCCGGCCATGGGCCAGGCCAGTGCGGCACTGGTACGCGGTGAAGCCTTGCCTGAGCATCTGACTCGCTTCGGTCTGAACACCCAGATGCTCTCCCCGTCGCGGCTGGGCTGACGTTCGGACGCAGGTGACGTGTGGACACGATTACGGCAAACTTCCAGCGCCCTTTTTTGACAGGGCGCTGATGCTGTCTGGAGCACCACTTTATGAACGCCCAAGAACAAAAACCGGCCGGTGATGACTCTGCATTGAAGAGTTCGCCGCTGGGCAATTTCCGTGCGATCGCCGATGCCATCGCCACATTGTTCTTTCCTCACGCCGAGGTGGTGCTGCACGATCTGCGCACGCAGAAGGTCGACTACATCGCCAACAACCTGTCCAAACGGGAAATAGGTGACGACTCGGCGCTGGAGGACATGCTCAGCGAAGAGATCAGCGAACGAAACATCGGGCCGTACGAAAAGCTCAATTGGGATGGCCAGAAGATTCGCAGCCTGAGCAGTGTGCTGCGCGACAGCGAAGGTCATCCGCTGGCGGTGCTGTGCATTAATCTGAATATATCGTTGTTCGAAAATGCCAAAGCCGCGCTGGACCTGTTCCTGTCGCCCAGCAAGTTGATTGCGCAACCTGACTCGCTGTTTCGCGATGACTGGCAGGAGCGCATCAACACGTTCCTCCACGCCTGGCTGCGCGAACGTCAGCTGAGCCTGAACCTGCTGACCCGTGACCATAAACGCGAACTGGTGCTGGCACTGCACGCCGAGGGCGCCTTCAAAGGCAAAAGCGCGTCCAACTATGTGGCGAACGTGCTGAACATGGGGCGGGCAACGGTGTACAAACATTTGAAGGAACTGAAAGGCTGAACCCTGCGGCGAGAAAGCTTGCTCCCCGCCACAGAGTACCCGGCGTTAGCGTTACTCCAGGGCCGAAGCCGGCCCGAAGAATTCGTAACGGCTTTGCTTCTCCGGCACACCCAACGCTTTCAGGTGACGCTTGACCGCCGCCATGAAGCCTTTAGGTCCGAGGAAGTAAGCGTCCAGGTCACGCTGCTGCGGCAACCACTCGCCCAGTTGTTCCTGACTCAACAGACCAACCTTGTGCGCCGCCGGACTCACGCCATCATCTTCGTCGTAGCAATAGAAGCGTTTGAGTTGCGGATGACGCTCGGCCAAGCCATCAATCCAGTCACGGAACGCGTGAACGCTACCGTTACGCGCGCAGTGGATAAAGTGCACCGGCCGTTCGGTCGCCAGCGCCGCTTCGAGCATCGCCAGCGTCGGCGTAATACCGACGCCGCCGCTGATCAACACCAGCGGTTTGTCGCTGTCGGTCAGGGTGAATTCACCCGATGGCGGGAACAACTGAATGGTTGCGCCTACATGCAGTTGATCGTGCAGGTGGTTGGAGGCGCGACCGCCGGCCTCACGTTTGACACTGATCCGGTACTGGCCCTTGTTGGCCAAGGCCGACAGCGAATAGTTACGACGAATCTCTTCGCCATCGAGGATCAGCTTCATGCCGATGTACTGACCTGGCTCTGCCGCCAGAATCGGGCCTTTGTCGGCCGGTTCGAAGTAGAACGAGATGATTTCCGCACTTTCCTCGACCTTGGCCGCCACGATGAATTCCCGCGCCCCGCGCCAGCCGCCCGGTGCCTGTTCCTTCTGGTCGTAGATGCTGGTTTCGGCGCCGATCAGGATGTCGGCCAATTGACCGTAGGCAGCTCCCCAGGCGGCCATCACTTCAGGGGTGGCGATCTCCTCGCCCAGCACTTCGGAAATGGCTCGCAGCAGGCACGCGCCGACAATCGGGTAGTGTTCCGGGAGGATTTGCAGGGCCACGTGCTTGTTGATGATCTTGGCCACCAGGTCGCCCAACTGGTCGAGCTGGTCGATGTGCCGCGCATACATCAGGACACCATTGGCCAGGGCGCGCGGCTGATCGCCACTGGCCTGGTGGGCCTGGTTAAACAGCGGGCGAACTTGCGGGTACTCGGACAACATCATGCGATAGAAATGAGTGATCAATGCTTCGCCACCACTTTCCAGCAAGGGCACGGTAGATTTGACGATTGCACGGTCTTGAACGCTAAGCATAAGGCGACTCCTGATCTACTTGAATTGCTAACTGACTGCCTTGTACCTATCAGTTTCCGTGCCAAGATATAAAACCTTATAAATCAAGTAGTTAAACTTTACATAGTCATTTGGACACACACTGACTTATAGTCATACCGACTACATGGAGTCACTATGACTGCAAAATCGCTACTGACCGCACTGCTGCCACTGGTCTCCGACCTGTCCCGCGAACTCCCCGAAGGCGAGCGCTATCGGCGCTTGCTCGAAGCCATGCGCGCCTTGCTCCCATGCGATGCTGCTGCCCTGCTGCGCCTTGATGGCGAGTGGCTGGTGCCGCTGGCCGTCGACGGGTTGAGTACCGACACCCTCGGCCGACGCTTCAAAATCAGTGAACACCCTCGTTTCGCAGCGCTGCTCAGCAGCCACGGCCCGACCCGTTTCGCCGCCGACAGCGACTTGCCCGACCCTTACGACGGACTGATCGACGGCCTCGATGAGCATCTGGAAGTCCACGACTGCATGGGCTGCCCGCTGTTTATCGACGAGCGCCCATGGGGTTTGCTGACCCTCGACGCCCTCGATCCGGAGCGCTTCGAACCGATCGAACTGGACGCCCTGGATGCTTTCGCCAGCCTCGCCGCCGCCACGGTCAACGCCGCCGAGCGCATCGAACGCCTGGCCAATCGTGCCGAAGACGAACATCAGCGTGCCGAGGTTTACCGACAAGCCAGCGGCCAGCAGAACCGCGAGATGATTGGCCAGAGTAAGGCCCACAAACGGCTGGTGGAAGAAATCAATCTGGTGGGCGGCAGCGATCTGACCGTGCTGATCACCGGCGAAACCGGGGTTGGCAAGGAACTGGTCGCCCAGGCCATCCACGCCGCATCACCTCGGGCCGACAAGCCGATCATCAGCCTCAACTGTGCCGCGCTGCCGGACACGCTGGTGGAGAGCGAATTGTTCGGCCACGTCCGCGGCGCCTTCACCGGCGCGATGAACGATCGGCGCGGCAAGTTTGAACTGGCCAATGGCGGCACGCTGTTTCTCGATGAAGTCGGTGAACTGTCCCTGACCGTCCAGGCCAAGTTGCTGCGCGTGCTGCAAAGCGGTCAGTTGCAGCGATTGGGATCGGATAAAGAACATCAGGTGGACGTACGCCTGATCGCCGCGACCAACCGCGACCTGGCGGAGGAAGTGCGCAGCGGCCGCTACCGTGCCGATTTTTATCATCGCCTGAGCGTTTATCCATTGCTGGTGCCCGCACTGCGTGATCGCGGGCGGGATGTGCTGCTACTCAGCGGCTATTTTCTCGAGCAGAACCGCTCGCGCATGGGCCTCAACAGTCTGCGCCTGAACAGCGATGCGCAAGCTGCATTGCTGGCGTATGCATGGCCGGGCAATGTGCGGGAACTGGAACATCTGATTGGCCGCAGTGCCTTGAAGGCACTGGGTAACTGCAAGGAGCGGCCGAAAATTCTCAGCTTGAGTGCCGCGGATCTCGATTTGCCCAATGGCAGCGTTGAGGTTGCAGCCGAGCCAGTCCCTGTCAACCCGGCTGCTTTGGTCGCAGGAGACTTACGGGCGGCGACCGAGGACTATCAGCGTCGACTGATCAACGCCTGCCTGGAACGGCACCATAACAACTGGGCGAGTGCGGCGCGTGAGCTAGGCTTGGATCGGGCGAATCTTGGAAGAATGGCCAAGCGACTGGGAGTGAAGTGAAGGCCTCATCGCGAGCGTGCTCGCGATGGCGTCATACCGTTCACCTGAATTGCTAAAGCCTACCCGCAACAAGTCGATAACCCGATATCGATAGCAGTTGGCGATCCTCGCGCTCGCCCGTCACCTTTTTCCACAGAAGGTTTTTATGTCTTCAAACAAAGCCCGCGCAGATTCACTTTCGCTTTTGCTGTTTACCTTGCGCAGCGGCAAGCTGATGGCGATCAACCTGCTGAAAGTCAGTGAAATCATTCCCTGCCCGGCGCTGACCAGGCTGCCGGAGTCGCACCCCCACGTCAAAGGCATCACCACCCTGCGCGGTGCATCGTTGTCGGTGATCGACCTCAGCCGTGCCATTGGCGAACGGCCGCTGGAAGACCCCAACGGTGGCTGCCTGATCGTCACCGATGTCAGCCGCTCCAAGCAGGGTTTGCACGTTCAAGCCGTGAGCAAGATCGTCCACTGCCTGACCACCGACATCCGTCCGCCGCCCTTTGGCGCTGGCGGCGTGCGTTCGTATATCACTGGCGTGACCTCGGTCGACGGTACGTTGGTACAGGTGCTGGACATCGAAAAAGTGATCCATGGCATCGCCCCGGCACAGATCGAAACGGCCCCGACCGAACTGAGCATGGAAGACGCCGAAGTACTCGGCAACGCGCGGATTCTGGTGGTCGATGACAGCCAGGTGGCGCTGCAGCAATCAGTGCACACCCTGCGCAACCTCGGCCTGCAATGCCACACCGCCCGCAGCGCCAAGGACGCCATCGACTGCCTGCTGGACCTGCAAGGCACGGCCCAGCAGATCAACCTGATCGTCTCAGACATCGAAATGTCCGAGATGGACGGCTACGCCTTCACCCGTACCTTGCGTGAAACCCCGGACTTCTCGCACCTCTATGTGTTGCTCCACACTTCCTTGGACAGCGCGATGAACAGCGAAAAGGCCCGTCTTGCCGGCGCGAACGCGGTGTTGACCAAGTTCTCCTCGCCAGAACTGACCAAGTGCCTGATCGAAGCAGCCAAGGCTGTCGCTGAACAAGGTCATTGAGGCTTGAGCGAGGAATTCTGCTTGCTGATGCGGCGCAACCTCGCTGAAGTTGTGCCTGCGATCTCTTGGCCTCAGGGTATTGTCCTCAGTGAATACCGCCCCGAACTGGCAGAAGCTGTTCATCGTTTGATGGAACGGGGTTATCAGCAAGGTGGCGGTCGCGTGCCGACACTGGACGTCTGGCAACAACGTTTTGAAACCGACCCTGAATATGATCCGAGCCTGTGCTTTATCGCTCTGGATGCCAAAGGTCTTGCCGGTGTTTGCCAATGCTGGACAAGTGCCTACATCAAAAACCTGGTGGTGCATCCACGGGCTCAGAGGCAAGGATTAGGACACGCGTTGCTGCTACATGCTTTCAAGATATTTCAGCAAAGACGCGAAGGTTTTGTGGATTTGAAGGTACTGGAAGGCAACCTTCGGGCGCAGCGTCTGTATGAAAACGGCGGAATGCGAGTAATCCGCCGGGAACCGGTTCCGGCCTGACATACTCAGACCTTGGTCAATACCCCCCCAAGGATGCCGAACATGAACGCCTCGACCCTTACCCTCCTCTGTCTCGCCGCTCTCGCCACCCAGGCCCACGCCTCCAGCCCCGACGCCTGGGCCGCTTACGACAAAACGGTGCTCGTCAGTTGCACCAAAGCCAGCGGCTTGACGAACGCCAAGCCCATGGGCAACGCCGCGCAGTTCGATGACCGGGTTGGCTACAGCGCACTTCTGCTGCAAGGCCAATACCCGCAAAAACACATGAAAGGCCAGCAAGGCACCGAACTGTGTCTCTACAACAAGAAAAGCAAAACCGCTTACGTCACCGAATGGGACTCCATCCGCTCCACCACCAAGGTGCAGTGACTGGCGCATAACTTGCTTCGATAGCGGCCTTTGCGGCGGCATTCTGTCGCCGATTCATCTCCTTTTATACGACTGGCCGTTCAATGAATACGACGTTTTCCTGCGTAGGTTGTGGCAAATGCTGCAACGACCACCACGTGCCCCTGACCCTGCCTGAAGCCCGGATGTGGGCCGCCGATGGCGGTCAGGTCATCGTGCTGGTGGAAGGTTTTCTGGGCAATGGCCTGGGCCTGCCAGTGCAGCAACGCGAACACTGCGAACGTCGCTCGGTGAGGGTTCGAAGCGGCGCCTCCGAGGCGTACATCGCCATCACCTTTGCCGCCTACAACGTCGGTCCTTGCCGGAATCTTGACGAAGACAACCTCTGCCGCATCTACGAACGCCGGCCGCTGGTGTGTCGCATCTACCCGATGGAAATCAATCCACATATCCCCCTGAACATCGCCGTGAAGGAATGTCCTCCCGAGTCGTGGGAAAAGGGACCGGATCTGATTGTGGGTGGGGCATTGGTGGATCAGGAGCTGGTCGGATTAATCCAGCGCTCCCGTCAGGCGGATCGCGATGACATTCGGACCAAGGATGCGATTTGCGCGCTGCTGGGGATTCGGACTACAGCACTGAAAGGCGATGGGTTTACTGCTTATCTGCCGGATATGACGGCGTTCGCCGTGGTCATCGACCAAGTTGCGACACAGCCAATGGCTGAGTCAGGCGCTGACTGGTTGTTTCATGTGTCGGGCGAGGATATTGCCGGGCAAGTGCAGGCGGCGGGAGCGCAAGTGGCGACAGATACGCCAGTGAATTATGCGTTTATTTCGTTGCGGGCGGCTTGACCCAGAAGGTGTATTGCCTTTGATGGCCTCTTCGCGAGCAAACTCGGCTCCCACAGTGGATTGGCGTCGTACGTGCTCGCGAAAACGGTAGGCCAGGCACCGCAGAGTTTAAAACTCAGCGCTTGCCCATCGAACGACGAGTACCGGGAGGCGCTGCGCCCGGGGTTTTGGTATGGCCGTTCTTGGCGCCGTTTTTGTACCAGGGCTGGCTGGCGTTCTTCGCTGCGGCCAGGTCGCCCGGCTTGAACGGGAACTTGAACGCAGGGATCGCCGCTTGGTCGCTGTCTGCGCTGGAGTCGACGCTGTCTGGCAGGTCTACCTGGTCGTCGCTCAAAGCGTCGGCAACCGGCGGTTGTGTCGGGGAAGTCATGAAAGCTCCGGGTGATGCACATAGAGTCGGGCCCGGTCAGCGAGCCGCGAAAGGCAGCAGTATAACTGGATGGGGCAATACAAGCTGCCTCAAGAGGGTCCGTCGGGTTTTGTGCTGACTGAACTGACGCCTTCGCGGACAGCCACCCGCCCAACAGACCTACAGACCAGCCCCCTCGCCACAGGATTTTGCCCACTCCGACCACCTACTGTTGCTTATAACGCAACAGTCCTTTCACGAATCCACTCTTTTTTACCTCTCCAATCGCCCTTATCTTTGCCGCACCAAACAGCACTTGCCAAGCAAGAAGGTTTTAAAGATGTCCAACACTATGGGTATTGCCAGCGCTTTCGTTTTGTCCTCTTTGTTTCTGTCTCCGTTCGCCATCGCTGAAGAGTCGCAGACGTTCGTCGCGAAAAATTCCGCACGCGCTGCTGCATTCGAACAGTATCAAAACGAAATGACGGCCAAGGTTCAGGAAGCTGCGCAAACCCCTCAAGCGTCGGCCACTCAAGCCCATAAGCGGATTGAGAAAGACAGCTGATCGCCAAATATCGCTCTGTTTCCCTCGACACTTTTCATCGGCTCTTCCCTTTGAAAAGTTGTCTTCAAAGCCGCTGCTATCAGCGGCTTTTTTTCGTTGTGGTTTTGAACACCTTTAGTTCGTCTTCCCTAACAAGAAATATCCCGAGCCTCAAAACAATGAGGTTCTTAGTTCACCCAAGGAGCTTGACCGCCAGTGCGTTCCCCTCTCAGATTCAGCCCGTTATTCATTGCACTCACTGCAACGGTGATTCCTGCCGCTCATGCCGCTCATGCCGCAGACGACTCAAACGCCGAAGGTTTTGTCGAAGGTTCAAGCCTCAACCTCAACGCCCGAAACTACTACATGAATCGCAATCGCCTGCAGCAGACGGACGACAACATTGAATGGGGCCAGGGTTTCCTCGGCCTCTTCGAATCGGGTTACACCCAGGGCACCGTCGGTTTCGGTATTGATGCCCACGCCATGCTCGGGCTCAAGCTCGACGGCGGTGGCGGTACCGACGGGTCAAGTATCCTGCCGGTCAGCGATGGCAACGGCAAAGCGCCGGGTTCGTTCTCGACGGCGGGTGGTACGCTGAAAATGCGGGCCTTCAATACCGAACTCAAGGCCGGTGACTTGTTTCTCGCCAACCCGGTCATCGCCGGCGGCGAAACCCGCATGCTGCCTCAAACCTTTCGCGGCGTCAGCCTGACCAACCACAGCCTCGACGGCTGGATGATTGAAGGAGGCCAGGCAAGTTTCACCAAGCCTTACAACCAGAGTGGACACACCCGAATCGGCACGTCCTACGGCAGCCTGGCCGACGGTGACGACAGCAAGCACCTGAATTGGGCCGGCGTGGCCTGGAGCGGCCTGCCGGGGCTGACCAGCAGCCTCTATGCCTCCGAACTCAAGGACATCTGGAACCAGTATTACTACGACCTGGATTACACCTACGCGCTGAATGACCTGGTCAGCCTCAACCCGGGTCTGCATGCCTATCACACACAAGACACCGGCGATGCGCTGCTGGGCCACATCGACAACAACGCCTACAGCCTGCATTTCACCGTTGGTGTGGGCAATCACAGCGTTACAGCGGCCTATCAGCGGGTCAACGGCAACACGCCGTTTGACTACATCAGCCAAGGCGACAGCGTCTACCTCGACAATTCCCAGCAGTATTCGGACTTCAACGGCCCGAACGAACGCTCATGGAAACTCAAGTACGCCTACGACTTTGTCGGGCTCGGCTTTCCTGGCCTGACCTCGGCGGTGTCTTACTCCCGAGGTGAACTGGACCTGACCAAGGTCGATCCGGACAGCCCCGGTTATGCCTCGTGGTACAGCGCTGACGGAAAAAACGCCAAGCACTGGGAACGCGACATTGATCTCAAGTATGTGGTTCAGGGCGGCAAGGCGAAAAACCTGGCGCTGCGCCTGCAATGGGCGACCAACCGTGGAGGCAACGGCTACGGCGCGCTGGATCAGGACACCGATGAATACCGGGTGATCGTCGACTACCCGCTCAATGTCTTCTAAGCTTCAATAAGTAAAAGGCCAGCATTTTTTGCTGGCCTTTTTTTTATCCGGGTGCCTCGTCCTGAGTCTTGCAAAACACGTTCACAACGCCTCATTTGCAGAAGCCAGAACCATGAGTGTGAGCAGTGCTACATCTCATCATCCGATCCGGTCGACGCGATCGGAGCGGCTTCTGGTTCTCGGCAGTTTGCTGCTAGTGATTGCAATATTGAGCATCGTCGCATTCCTGCTCATTCGCGAACACGCCAATGCCGAACAGTCGGCCACCCGCGCAGCAACCAACATCGTGCAGTTGATTGACGCCGACGTGCTACGCAATGTCGAACTCTATGACCTGTCCTTGCTCCGCTTGATCGCTGCCTCGCAACGTGAAGACCTCAAGAGCGTGTCCCCTGTCATCCGCCATCTGGCCTTGTTTGACCGTGCCACTACCGCGCCGTACAAGGGCGACATTTTGTTGCTGGACAACAAGGGCGACGTGATCGCTGATTCGGCCTCGGTGGAGCCCAGAAAGGGCAATTTTGCTGACCGCGAATACTTTCAGTCGCACGTGAACAATCGCGACCCGGGCATGTTCATCAGCCGTCCCTTGCGTTCCAGACAGGCCGAACATGATTGGCGAATCACCTTCAGTCGCCGAGTCAGCGGCTCACAGGGCGAATTTCTTGGCGTCGCCGAAGCAGCCATACGCTTGAGTTATTTCGATCAGTTGTTCAATAGCTTGAGCGTTGGTCGTGACAGCTCGGTCAACCTGATCAGCTCGGACGGGATTCTTCTGGCTAAGGAACCCCGTCTGGCCGAAGAGCTTATTGGCAAGGACTTCAGCAACCACCCCCACTTTCAGCGCATCGTCAAAGAGGGCAGCGGCAGCTTCACCAGCGCTTCAAGCCGTTACAAGGACAAACGCCTGTACACCTTTTCCAAGGTGGGCAACTTGCCGTTGATCGTCATCGTTGCACTGTCCAGTGATGAAGTGTTTGCCTCATGGAAGCGCACGGCGGTGGTGGTTAGCGTTGCGACGATAGCGCTGTGCATCAGCTTGCTCTGGCTGACCTGGCTGCTCAGCCGGGAACTGCGCCTGCGCCATAACGCCGAACAGGAACTGGCGCAGCTGGCGGCCACCGATGCCTTGACCGGCCTGGCCAACCGCCGAACGCTGGATCAGGTCCTTCGTCATGAGTGGTTCCGCGCTCAACGTTCCGGCCAGCCGTTATCGCTGCTGATGATTGATGCCGATCACTTCAAGGCCTTCAACGACCGACATGGGCATCAGGGGGGCGATGATGCCTTGCGCTCGGTGGCCAAGGTGATCTGCGCCAATGTGAGGCGACCCGCGGATCTGGTGGCCCGTTACGGCGGCGAGGAGTTTTCGGTGATTCTCGCTGAAACTGACAGCCAGGGTGCGCAACAGATTGCCGAACACCTTCGAGCGACAGTGGAGCAATTGCCGCTGGTGCCAGGTGCCGAGTCGCCGATTACTGTCAGTATCGGTATCAGCACCTGGACCACCGCCGCCGAGATCAGTCTGGAACAGCTATTGTTTGCAGCGGACAAGGCACTGTATCAAGCCAAGGAAAGTGGGCGTAATCGGGTTGTCGCTTCGAACTGAGTCGTTTCCCGCGCACAGAAAAAAAGGCCACCCGAAGGTAGCCTTTAAAAACTAGAGAGGTTTTTTTACTTACACGGCCGCAACTGGACGCATGTAAGAGATCGGTGCAGTGCTGGCGTCTTCGAAAGTCACGACTTCCCAAGCATCTGTCTGCTCAATCAACTTGCGCAGCAGCTGGTTGTTCAATGCATGTCCGGACTTGAAGCCCTTGAACTCACCAATCAGGCTATTGCCCAACAGGTAGAGGTCACCAATTGCATCGAGGATCTTGTGCTTCACGAATTCGTCTTCATAGCGAAGGCCGTCTTCGTTCAGTACACCATCCGCGTCGACCACAATAGCGTTTTCAACGCTGCCGCCGAGTGCGAGGTTGTGCTTGCGCAGGTACTCGATATCACTCATGAAACCAAAGGTACGGGCGCGGCTGACTTCTTTTACAAACGAAGTACTGGAAAAATCCACGCTTGCACTTTGTGTGCGGTCACGGAAAACCGGGTGATCGAAATCGATCTCGAAACTCACTTTGAAACCTTCGAAAGGGACGAAAGTGGCGCGCTTGTCGCCGTCTTCCACTGTCACTTCCCGCAGGATCCGGATGAACTTCTTGGCAGCGTCCTGTTCTTCCAGGCCAGCCGATTGAATCAGAAATACGAAGGGTCCAGCGCTACCATCCATGATCGGGACTTCGGACGCGGAGAGCTCGACGTAGGCGTTATCGATGCCCAGGCCAGCCATGGCCGAGAGCAAGTGCTCCACCGTATCCACTTTGGTGTCACCACTGACCAATGTGGTCGACATCGTGGTTTCACCAACGTTTTCCGCGCGGGCAGGAATCTGCACCACAGGGTCAAGATCGGCACGAACAAACACAATGCCGGTGTCGACAGGTGCGGGCTTGAGGGTAAGGTATACCTTCTCCCCGGAGTGCAGGCCTACACCTGTAGCACGGATAATATTTTTCAGTGTGCGTTGTTTAATCATGGCTTGGGCCGCTTCAGCGCAAATTGCGAACTGGTATCAACAAAGGCTGGCGATGATAGCAGACCAGACCTTTGCTGAACACCAATCACCTTCATAGCCCTGATACATTCCATTAATCGGCCTGACGACGCAGGAAAGCCGGGATGTCCAGGTAGTCCAAATCATCTTGCGGATTCATCTTCGCGGCAGTCGCAGCACCGGCCTGAGCCTGGTTGCGCATGACGGTCGGACGGTCCAGGTCACGGTAATTCACCGCTGGCGCTTCCTGACGAGCGGGAGCCGATTGTTGTGGCTGCGAAGCCATGGAGGTGTGAACGGTATTGTCGATGACCTTTACAGGCTTCTCGATTTTCGCGCCCAGACCGGTTGCAACCACGGTCACGTGCAGTTCGTCGCGCATGTCCGGATCGATAACAGTACCGACCTTGACCATCGCGTGTTCGGAAGCGAAGGCTTCGATGATGCTACCCACGTCCGAGTACTCACCCAGGGACAGGTCAGGACCGGCGGTGATGTTCACCAGGATGCCGCGTGCACCTTGCAGGTTCACATCTTCCAGCAACGGGTTGCGAATGGCCGCTTCAGTGGCCTCACGTGCACGGTTCGGACCGCTGGCGCAGCCAGTGCCCATCATCGCCATGCCCATTTCGCTCATCACGGTCCGTACGTCGGCAAAGTCGACGTTGATCATGCCCGGACGCTTGATGATGTCGGAGATACCGCGAACGGCACCGGCCAGTACATCGTCGGCCTTGGCGAATGCGGACAGCAGGCTTGCGTCCTTGCCAAGGATGGTCAACAGCTTCTCGTTGGGAATGGTGATCAACGAGTCGACGCTTTCAGACAGCAGACGGATGCCTTCATCGGCGATCTGCATGCGCTTGCGGCCTTCGAACGGGAACGGACGAGTCACCACCGCAACGGTGAGAATCCCCATTTCCTTGGCCACTTCAGCAATGATCGGCGCAGCACCGGTACCGGTGCCACCGCCCATGCCCGTGGTGATGAACACCATATTGGTGCCCTGCAGGACTTCGGCAATGCGCTCACGATCTTCGAGAGCGGCCTGACGACCCACTTCAGGGTTGGCGCCAGCGCCGAGACCTTTGGTCACGCCGGTGCCCAGTTGCAGAATGGTCCGCGCGCCGATGCTTTTCAGCGCTTGGGCATCAGTGTTGGCGCAGATGAATTCAACGCCTTCAATGTTGCTCTTGACCATGTGGTTGACGGCGTTGCCGCCGCCTCCGCCAACACCGATAACTTTAATAACCGGGCTTGCGGGGATGTTGTCTACGAGTTCGAACATTTTCCCTCTCCTTTCATTTCTCTAGTTTTTTCGCCTACTGCCTGTATCTACAACGATGCTGCGGTAAATCTTTAGAAGTTGCCTTGTACCCAGCTCTTGAAGCGATCGAGCAAGGCGACTTTCGGTTCTTCATTGCTGTAGCTGTCACGGCTGCTGATGCCCGAGAACGAAATCCCGTCGGACTGCTTCTGCAGGCCGTACATCAACAGGCCAACGCCAGTGGAATAAATCGGGTTACGGACCACATCGTCCAGGCCCTTGACGCCATGCGGCACGCCCAGGCGGACCGGCATGTGGAAGATTTCTTCGGCCAATTCGACGGCGCCTTCCATCTTCGACGTACCACCGGTCAGCACGATGCCGGCCGGGATCAGGTCTTCGTAGCCACTGCGACGCAGTTCGGCCTGGATCAGCGTGAACAGTTCGTCGTAACGCGGCTCAACCACTTCGGCCAGGGCCTGACGGGACAACTCGCGTGGTGGACGGTCGCCAACGCTAGGGACCTTGATGGTTTCACCGGCACCGGCCAGTTTGGCCAGGGCACAGGCGTAGCGAATCTTGATTTCTTCGGCGTACTGGGTCGGGGTGCGCAACGCCATGGCGATGTCGTTGGTCACCTGATCGCCCGCAATCGGGATGACCGCGGTGTGACGGATCGCGCCTTCGGTGAAGATCGCGATGTCGGTGGTGCCGCCACCGATGTCCACCAGGCACACGCCCAGCTCTTTCTCGTCGTCGGTCAGAACCGAGTAGGCCGAAGCCAGTTGCTCGAGAATGATATCGTCGATTTCCAGGCCGCAGCGACGCACGCATTTTTCAATGTTCTGTGCGGCGTTGACGGCGCAGGTGACCACGTGAACCTTGGCTTCCAGACGTACGCCCGACATGCCCAGAGGCTCACGAACGCCTTCCTGGTTATCAATCACGTAATCCTGCGGCAGGGTGTGCAGCACGCGCTGGTCAGCCGGAATTGCCACGGCTTGGGCGGCGTCGAGAACTCGCTCGAGGTCGGCGGAGCTGACTTCGCGATCACGAATCGCCACGATGCCGTGAGAGTTCAGGCTGCGGATATGATTGCCAGCCACGCCGACGAACGCCGAGTGAATACGGCAACCAGCCATCAGCTGCGCCTCTTCGATCGCGCGCTGGATCGATTGCACGGTGGACTCGATGTTCACCACCACGCCTTTCTTCAGGCCACGGGACGGATGAGTGCCGATCCCGACGATTTCCAGCGTGCCGTCGTCCGAAACCTCGCCGACCAGCGCCACCACCTTGGAGGTGCCGATATCGAGACCGACGATCATTTTGCCGCTTTGCACGTTTGCCATGGGTCCTGCCTCTTCTTAATTCTTCGCGACAGCGGGTTGGGCTGTCGTGGGCGCTGCAGGTTCCCGCCAGCCAACAGCGAGGCCGTTGGCGTAGCGCAGATCGATGCGCGCAATGTTCGTAATCTGTTCTTTAAGCGTCTTGTCATAGATGGCAATGAAGCGGCGCATCTTTTCCACCTGGTTACCGCGCCCCAGCAACAGTTCGATTCCCGGGCCCGCGCTGCCGGCGCCGGTGGTCAGGAACCAGCTGCCTCGTTCACGCAACTCCAGGCGCGCAATCGAGAAGCCCAACGGCCTGAGCATCTGGCTCAGCACTTGGTATTGCTGCATCACTTGCTGTTGGGCCCGTTGTGGGCCGAACAGCTGCGGCAAGTGTTCATAGTTCGCCAGCTCTCGCGGGTTGAACGCCTGACCCTGGTTGTTCAACAGCGACTCGTCGCCCCAACGGGCCACCGGCAGTTGTTCTTCCAGGCGGATCACCACCTGATCCGGCCAAACCCGACGCACTTCGGCGTGGGCAATCCATGGCATCCGTTCGAGTTCGGTGCGCATGCTCGCCAGGTCGATGGTGAAGAAGCTCGACGCCACGTAGGGAGCGATCCGCTGTTGCACCGCTTGCTGGCTGATGTAACTCAAGTCGCCCTGCACGTTGACCTTAGTGATCGGCCGGTCGGCGTACGGCAGCAAACGTTGCGCGCCTTCGTAAGTACCGAAGCCCAGCGCGACCAACAACACCGGCCAGAACAAGGCTTTGAGAACACCAAAGTTGGCTTTCGGCAGGCGCGCAGACATCGGCTCTTTGGCCACCATTCGGCTGGCACCCCGGGGTACCGGTTTACGGCCGGTCGGTACGGGGGGCTGATGTCTAAGCTGTGCGCCTTGCATGCTCTTAACCTCGCGGCTCAATACTTGCGGCCAGAATCGCCAGAACCAGTTGCTGGAAATCCAGACCGGCAGCGCGAGCCGCCATCGGCACCAGACTGTGATCGGTCATGCCCGGTGCGGTATTGACTTCCAGGAACCAGAACTGCCCGTCGGCGTCCTGCATCACGTCAGCCCTGCCCCAACCGGCGATACCCAGCGCCTCACAGGCTTTCGCCGTGAGGTCCATCAGTTCTTTTTCTTTGCTGCTGTCCAGGCCACACGGAATCCGGTACTGGGTATCGGAAGCCACGTACTTGGCGTCGTAGTCGTAGAAGCTGTGCGTCGTGCCCAGGGCAATCGGTGGCAACACCTGGTCACGCAGGGTGGCGATGGTGAACTCCGGACCTTGAATCCATTGCTCGACCAACACTTGCGAATCGTAGGTACTGGCCGCTTTCCACGCGTCGATCAACTCCGACACAGAGGTCACTTTGGCCATCCCGATACTTGAACCTTCATGGGCCGGTTTGACGATCAAAGGGACGCCCAGTTCCGTCGCCGCCGAAATACAATCGGCCTCGGAACTCAGTACGGCATGGCGCGGCGTCGGAATACCCAGGCTGTGCCAGACCTGTTTGGTGCGCAGCTTGTCCATGGCGAGCGCGGAAGCAAGAATGCCGCTGCCGGTGTACGCAATACCCAGGCATTCCAGCAGGCCCTGCATGCTGCCGTCTTCACCGCCACGACCGTGGAGAATGATGAAGGCGCGATCGATTTTTTCAGTCAGCAGACGCTGCAAAAGATCATCGCCCACGTCGAGACCAAACGCGTCCACACCGGCGCTTAGCAACGCGTCGAGAACCGCGCGACCCGACTTTAGAGAAACCTCACGCTCGGCACTCTTGCCACCAAAGAGCACGGCGACGCGCCCGAAATCTTTCGGTGCAATAGTGGAGACGAGGTTGGCGTAAGCAGCAGTCATTTCAACTTCCCCACACTCGGCGCAACAACGGCGCCTTTGAACAACGGACTTTTCAACAGTTTCGGTGCAAGACCACCGATGTCACCGGCGCCCTGGCACAGCAGGATGTCGCCAGCACGCAGCAGCGGCTTGACCACCGGCGCGAGGTCAACACCGCGCTCGATGTAGATCGGGTCGAGCTGACCGCGCTGACGAATGCTGTTGCACAGTTTGCGGCTGTCGGCGCCCGGGATCGGTTCTTCACCGGCCGGGTAGACTTCCATCAGCAGCAGGACGTTGGCGTCGGCCAATACATTGACGAAATCGTCGTACAGGTCGCGGGTGCGACTGTAACGGTGAGGCTGGTAGACCATCACCAGACGGCGCTCCGGCCAGCCACCGCGCACGGCCTTGATCACCGCGGCGACTTCGGTCGGGTGGTGACCGTAGTCGTCGACCAGCATCACGCTGCCACCGTCTACCGGCAGTTCGCCGTAGACCTGAAAGCGACGGCCGACACCCTGGAACCCGGACAGTCCCTGGACAATGGCTTCATCGCTGACGCCCTCATCGGTGGCGATGCAGATGGTTGCCAGTGCGTTCAACACGTTGTGGTTGCCCGGCATGTTCACGGACACATCCAGCGGATCGCGATCGGGACGCAGCACGGTAAAGAAGGTCTGCATGCCCTGCTGACGCACATTGATCGCGCGCACGTCGCAGTCATCGCCGAAGCCATAAGTGACGGTCGGACGTTTCACCTGCGGCAGGATTTCACGTACCACTGGATCGTCCAGGCACACCACTGCCAGGCCATAGAACGGCAGGTTGTGCAGGAACTCGACGAAGGTTTTCTTCAGTTTGTTGAAGTCACCGTCGTAGGTTGCCATGTGGTCGGCGTCGATGTTGGTAACCACGGCCACCAGCGGCTGCAAGTGCAGGAAGCTGGCGTCGCTTTCGTCAGCTTCAGCGATCAGGTAACGGCTGGTGCCCAGCTGAGCATTGGTGCCTGCGGCATTGAGACGACCACCGATAACGAATGTCGGGTCCAGGCCACCGGCGGCAAACACCGAAGCGATCAGGCTGGTGGTCGTGGTTTTGCCATGGGTACCGGCGACGGCGATGCCGTGGCGGTAGCGCATCAGCTCAGCCAGCATTTCAGCGCGAGGCACCACCGGAATGCGGCGTTCCAGGGCGGTGGCGACTTCCGGGTTGGAGGTGTTCACGGCACTGGAGGTGACCAGCACATCGGCGTTCGCGGCGTTCTCGGCGCGGTGGCCGATAAATATCTGGGCGCCGAAGGACTCGAGACGCTCGGTCACCGGCGAAGCTTTCAGGTCGGAACCGGACACTTCATAGCCCAGGTTCAACAACACTTCGGCAATGCCGCACATGCCCACGCCGCCGATTCCGACGAAGTGGATGCGACGGATGCGGCGCATCTCCGGTTGCGGCATGGCTTTCTGATTCTCAACCATGGGCCACCTCCAGGCAGGTATCGACCACGTTACGGGTTGCATCGGGTTTGGCCAGGCGGCGTGCCGCGGTAGCCATGTCGGAGAGTCGTTGTGGTTGCATCAGGACCTCTGTCAGGCGTGCGGCAAGATCCGCTGCGCCAGTCGTTCTTTGCGGCATCAGGAAGGCAGCGCCTTCACGGGCCAAATAATCGGCGTTGCGGGTCTGGTGATCGTCGATCGCGTGGGGCAAAGGCACCAGCATCGAGGGCAGACCGGCGGCGGCCAGTTCGCTGATGGTCAGCGCGCCTGCGCGGCACACCACCAGGTCGGCCCAGCCATAGGCTTGGGCCATGTCTTTGATGAAAGGCTGCACTTGCGCCTCGACGCCAGCCGCGCGATAGCGCTGGGCAGTCACGTCATCGTGGTTTTTGCCGGCCTGATGAAACACTTCCGGGCGCAGGTCGGGAGCGACTTGCGACAGGGCTTCAGGCAGCAGCTTATTCAACGGTTCTGCGCCCAGGCTTCCACCCAGGATCAGCAAACGCGCCCTGCGACCCGCCAAAGCCTGTCGCGGTGTTTCGAGGAACAGCTCGGTGCGCACCGGGTTACCGGTGGTCCGTCGGCTGCCCGACAGGGTAAAGGTGTCGGGGAACGCTTCACAGACTCGGGCGGCCAACGGCACCAGCAACCGATTGGCGGTACCGGCCACGGCGTTCTGTTCGTGAACGATCACCGGCACACCCGCCAGTTTGGCTGCAACACCACCCGGGCCGGTCACATAACCACCGAAGCCGACCACACACACCGGCCGCAGCTGGCGAATGATCGCCCGTGCCTGCCAGATC
This sequence comes from Pseudomonas sp. Ma2-10, assembly GCF_054330215.1. Lineage (NCBI taxonomy): Bacteria > Pseudomonadati > Pseudomonadota > Gammaproteobacteria > Pseudomonadales > Pseudomonadaceae > Pseudomonas > Pseudomonas sp. Ma2-10. Next base: position 28,097 of record NZ_JBTEYL010000025.1, read on the forward strand.
GACTTGAGCAACATGAACGGCGCCTTGAGCAGGGACAACTTGCCCTTGCCGCGCAATCCGCTGGCATTGATCCGGTGCAGTTCGATGCCCGCCACCGGGACCAGATCGTTCTCAATGCCACGCGGTGTCCCGAGCCAATGCACGGTGTAACCACGGGCCTGGAATTCATGAGCACACGCCAGCGCCGGAAACACATGGCCACCGGTGCCGCCCGCCATGATCAATACGTTAGCGCCCATGGGTCGGCTCCTCGGCGAAGTCGCTCTCATGGAACTCCATCTCTTCGCTGCCCAAGTGGGTTCGACTTTCCCATTCAATACGCAGCAACAAGCCGAGACAGGCACAGCAGATCACCAACGAACTGCCGCCATAGCTGAGGAACGGCAGGGTCAGGCCCTTGGTTGGCAACAAACCGACGTTCACTCCGATATTGATCAGGAACTGACCAATCCACAGGAACGACAAGCCGTACGCGATGTAGGCGGCGAAATACTGCTTGGCCTTCTCGGCCCAATAACCGATGTACATGCCACGAACACAGACAAAGGCGAACAGCGCTACCGTGCACAAAGAACCGACGGCGCCCAGTTCTTCGGCCAGGACCGAGAACACGAAGTCGGTGTGGGCTTCCGGCAGGTAGAACTGTTTCTGCACGCTATTGCCCAGGCCAACGCCGAGCCATTCACCGCGACCAAAAGCGATCAAGGCTTGAGACAACTGATAGCCGGCGCCGAACTGGTCGGCCCACGGATCCGCAAAGTTGGTCAGGCGCGCCATTCGATACGGTTGCACTTGAATCAGCAACACCACTGCCGCGACCGCCAGGACAACCATCAGGGAAAATCGGAACAGACCCACCCCGCCGAGGAACAGCATCGCAGCAGCAGCCCCCATCATCACGACGGTGGCACCGAAGTCCGGCTCCATCAGCAACAGACCCGCCATTGGCAGCAGAACGATGAACGGCTTGAAGAAGCCCATCCAGCTTTCACGCACTTCTTTCTGACGACGCACCAAGTACCCGGCAAGGTAAATAACGACAAATACCTTGGCGATTTCCGATGGCTGAACGTTGAAGAAACTGAAGCCGATCCAGCGCATCGAGCCGTTCACTTCACGGCCAATTCCCGGAATGATCACCATCACCAGCAAACCGAACGCACCAATCAGCATCAGCCAGCCCAGCCGTTGCCAGGTGGCGATCGGAATCATCATGGTGACGATGCAGGCACCCAGGCCCAGCACGATGTAAATAAGGTGGCGAATCATGTAATACAGGGCGCTGCCCGTCTGCAGAGCCGCCACTTCGGTCGAGGCCGATGCAATCATGACCAGTCCAAGGCCGATCAATGCCAGGCAGCCGACAAGCATCGGGAAGTCGAGGTCGATGCCGCGCCCGGTGATGAGCGGGGACGGATAGGGCTTGATGATGTTCATCAGGCTCATACCAGATCCTCCACAGCGCGGACGAACTGGTGACCACGGTCTTCGTAATTTTTGAACATGTCGAAACTGGCGCAGGCCGGGGACAGCAGCACCGCGTCGCCCTTTTGTGCGATAGCGCGGCATTGCTCGACCGCTTCGATCAGCGAGTTGACACGAATCAGCACCACGGCATCGCCAATGGCCTGAGCGATCAGCTCGGCATCGCGGCCCATCAGCACCACGGCGCGGCAGTTGGCCGCCACCGGATCACGCAAGCCCTTGAACTCGGCACCTTTGCCGTCGCCACCGGCGATCAACACAAGCTTGCCGTCGATGTCCGCGCCCAAACCTTCGATGGCAGCCAGCGCAGCGCCGACGTTGGTGGCTTTGGAGTCGTTGTAATAGCTCACGCCATTGAGATCACGGACCCACTGGCAGCGATGCTCAAGCCCGGCGAAGGTGCGCAGGCTCGACAGCATGGCGTCGAATGGCAGGCCGACCGCGTGGCCCAGCGCCAATGCCGCCAAGGCGTTGGACTGGTTGTGGGCACCGCGAACTTTCAACTCGCGCACTGGCATCAGGTTCTGAAATTCGAAGGCCAGGTACTTCTCGCCGTCTTCTTCGCGGATACCGAATGCCTTGAAATCAGGTTTGCTCAAACCGAAGGTCCAGCATGGCTGACCCTCGCCTATCAGCGGACGGCTCAGGGCATCCTGACGGTTGACCACAAACTGCTTGGCACCCCGGAAGATCCGGTGCTTGGCCAGATGATAAGCCGGCAGACCGCTGTAGCGGTCCATGTGGTCTTCGCTGACATTGAGCACGGTCGCCACTTCGGCGTTGAGTTGATCGGTGGTTTCGAGCTGGAAGCTCGACAGTTCCATCACGTACAGCTCGACGTCGTCGCTGAGCAGGTCCAGCGCCGGCGTACCGAGGTTGCCACCGATGGCGACACGCTTGCCGGCCGCCACAGCCATCTCGCCGACCAGTGTGGTGACGGTGCTTTTTGCATTGGAACCGCTGATGGCGACGATCGGCGCCTTCGCGTTACGCGCGAACAGCTCGATGTCGCCGGACAATTTCACGCCACGGGCGGCGGCAGCCTGCAGGGCCGGGGTCGCCAGCGCCAGGCCGGGGCTCACGTAGAGCTCGTCGGCGCGGCACAGGAATTCGACGTCCAGCTCGCCACAACGCACTTCCACGTGCGGATAGTCACGCTTGAGCGTGGCCAGTTCCGGTGGATTTTCCCGCGTGTCGGCGACAGCAAACGACGTGCCCCGGTTCGCCAGGAAGCGAACCAGGGACATGCCGCTCTTGCCGAGGCCGACAACGATGCGGAAGTGGTCAGAAGCGATCAGAGACACTCGTTCTACCTCAGCTTCAGGGTGGCAAGGCCAACCAGCACGAGAATCACGGTGATGATCCAGAAACGGACGATCACGCGTGGCTCGGGCCAGCCCTTGAGTTCAAAGTGGTGATGAATCGGTGCCATGCGGAACACACGGCGACCGGTGAGCTTGAAGGAAGCAACCTGGATGACGACTGACAGGGTTTCCATCACGAATACGCCACCCATGATGAACAGGACGATTTCCTGACGGACGATCACCGCGATGGTGCCCAGTGCCGCGCCCAGCGCCAGTGCGCCGACGTCGCCCATGAACACCTGAGCCGGATAGGTGTTGAACCAGAGAAACCCTAGCCCCGCGCCGATCAAGGCGCCGCAGAACACAATCAACTCGCCTGCGCCCGGCACATATGGAATCAGCAGGTATTCAGCGAATTTCACGTTACCCGACAGGTAGCAGAAAATACCCAACCCGCCGCCGACCATTACAGTGGGCATGATCGCCAGACCGTCGAGGCCGTCAGTCAGGTTGACCGCGTTGCTCGAGCCGACGATCACGAAATAGGTCAGCACCACAAAACCGATGCCCAGCGGAATGCTGTGATCCTTGAGCATTGGCAGGATCAGCGTGGTTTCCACCGGGCTGGTGGCGGTCATATAAAGGAAGATCGCCGCGCCGAGGCCAAACACAGATTGCCAGAAATACTTCCAGCGGCTCGGCAAGCCTCGGGAGTTTTTCTCGATGACTTTGCGGTAGTCGTCGACCCAGCCGATCGCGCCGAACAGCAAGGTCACCAGCAGCACGGTCCACACGTAACGGTTGCTCAGGTCAGCCCACAACAAAGTGCTGATGCCGATGGACGACAGGATCAGCGCGCCGCCCATGGTCGGGGTGCCGGATTTGGACAGGTGCGATTGCGGACCATCGTTGCGAACGGACTGGCCGATCTGACGGTTCTGCAGAGTGCGGATCATCCACGGGCCATAGCACAGCGACAAAACCAACGCGGTCAGCACACCGAAGATCCCGCGCAGGGTCAGGTACTGAAAGACCGCGAAGCCTTTGTAGAACTGTTGCAGATACTCCGCTAGTAGCAGCAGCATTAATGTTTCTCCAGGCTGGTCCCGCACAAAGCGGCGACGATGTTTTCCATCGCCGCGCTGCGCGAGCCCTTGATCAAAATAGTGGTGTTTGTGTCTTGCTCGGCGCCCAGGGCCTTGATCAGTTCAGCCTGAGTGCTGAAGTGAAAGGCCTGTGGACCAAAAGCGTTCACGGCGTGAGCCATCATTGGCCCGACAGCGTAAAGCGCGGCAACCTTGCCGCGGGCGTACTCGCCCACATCGCGGTGCCCCTGCTCCGCCCAATCGCCCAACTCGCCGATATCTCCGAGCACCAGAACGGTGCGGCCGGAAAAGCCGGCGAGTATATCAACGGCGGCGCACATGGAAGTGGGGTTCGCGTTGTACGTGTCATCGATCACGCGCATGCCATTGCTGGCCAGTTGCGCGACGGTGCGGCCCTTGACCGGTTGCACCGCGCCCAGACCGGTGGCGATGCCAAACAGCGACACGCCCAGCGCATGGGCGGCGGCGGCCGCGGCCATGGCATTGGCAACGTTATGGGCGCCGAGCAGGTTCAGTTGAACGCGCTCCATACCTTCAGGACTGTGCAGGTTGAACGCCGGGCAACCGCGAGCGTCGCGATCCAGATCGCTGGCGTAGAAATCGGCACTGACATTGCTCAGGGCGAAGGTCAGCACTTTGCGACCGGCAGCGCGAGCCTTCCAGATGTCGAACGCCTTGTCGTCAAGATTGAGAACGGCGACGCCATCGGCATCCAGCCCTTCAATAATCTCGCCCTTGGCTTCAACGATTTTTTCCGGCCCGCCGAACTCGCCGACGTGGGCGGTCCCGGCGTTGTTGAGCACGGCCACATGAGGTTTGGTCATCTCGACGGTGTAGGCAATTTCGCCTAGACGCGAAGCACCCAGTTCGATCACTGCGGCGGTATGTTCTGGTGCGAGTTCGAGCAGGGTCAGCGGCACGCCGAGATCATTGTTCAGGTTGCCACGGGTCGCCAACACCAGACCGCGCGTGCGCAGGATGCTGGCAAGCATTTCCTTGACCGTGGTCTTGCCGCTGGAACCAGTGATCGCCGCAACAGGATGGGTGTAAGCCGCACGGTTCAACGCGCCGAGTTGCCCCAGGGCCAGACGAGTATCGTTGACCAGCAACTGCGGCAGTGCGCTGTCGGCGACTTCACGCTCGACCAGCGCCGCTACGGCGCCTTTTGCGGCTACGTCATTGAGATAATCGTGACCATCGAAACGCGGGCCGGTCAGGGCGATAAAAAGTTGGCCTGCCTTGATCGCGCGACTGTCGATGCTGACGCCGTCGAAGCGGGCATCGGCCGTGAGCAAGCGGGCATTCAGCGCGCCGGTCAGCTCGCTCAGTTTCAGGGCTTTAAGCATGGGCCACCTCCCACGCGGTCAAGGCGTGATCGGCCTCGACCAGATCCGAGAACGCGTGGCGCTGGCCATTGATTTCCTGATAGTCCTCATGACCTTTACCGGCCAGGACAATCACGTCATCCGCCGAAGCGCTGGCGATCAATTGGGCAATCGCCTGACCACGGCCAACGACGAAGGTGACTTTATCCACAGCGGTAAAACCGGCGCGGATGTCGTCGAAAATCACTGCCGGATCTTCGGTGCGCGGGTTGTCATCGGTCACCAATACGCCGTCAGCCAGACGCTCAACCACTTCAGCCATGAGCGGACGTTTACCGCGATCGCGATCACCGCCACAACCGAACAGGCACAGCAAACGGCCTTTGGCGTGAGGACGCAGGGCCATCAAGACTTTTTCCAGCGCATCCGGTGTGTGGGCGTAATCGACCACTACCAGCGGCTGAGTACCACCGCCGAGGCGCTGCATGCGTCCGGCCGGGCCTTCAAGTGTTGGCAGGACCTTGAGAATTTCGTCCAGCGCGTAATCCAGACCGAGCAAGGCGCCAACCGCGGCCAGTACGTTGCTCAGGTTGAAGCGACCAAGCAAGGTGCTGCGCAAATGATGCTCGCCCTGCGGCGTGACCAACGTGGCGCGCACGCCTTCGTCATCGAACTGCGCTTCACGGCAATAAAGGTAGGCGCTGGCGTCTTCCAGGCTATAGGTGATCAGGCGCGACTCGCGTTTATCGGCGGCCAGTTCGCGGCCGAATTCGTCGTCGAGGTTAACCACCCGGCACTTCAAATCATTCCAGGCAAACAGCTTGGCCTTGGCTTCGCCGTAGGCTTGCATGGTGCCGTGGTAATCCAGGTGATCGCGGGACAGGTTGGTCATCACCGCCACATCGAACGCCAGCGCGGTCACGCGGCCCTGATCCAGACCGTGAGATGAAACCTCCATGGCAACTGCTTTGGCGCCGGCCTTTTTCAGGTCAGCGAGGGTCGCTTGCACGGCGATCGGGTTCGGCGTGGTGTGCAAGCCGCTTTCGAGCGCACCGTAAAAACCGGCACCCAACGTGCCGACGATGCCGCAGTGTTGGCCGAGTAAATCCAAGGCTTGTGCAACCAACTGTGTCACGCTGGTTTTGCCGTTGGTGCCGGTCACGCCGATCAGGTTCAGGTGACGACTAGGGTCACCGTAAAAACGCCCGGCGATGTCCGACAGCTGCGCGGCCAGGCCTTTGACCGGAATCAACGGCACATCGGTAATCGGCAATACAGTCGCGCCTTCGACTTCATACGCCACAGCCGCAGCGCCGCGTTGCAGGGCGTCAGCAATGTGCGCACGACCGTCGAATTTGCCGCCAGGGACGGCGAGAAACAGATCGCCAGCCCGCACGTTGCGGCTGTCCAGGGTCAGTTCGCGGATCAATAAATCGCGGCCGGCGTGGGCAAAAATCTTGTTCAGACTCAGAGACATCAGCCGCGCCCTCCATTGGCTTTCAGCGGAACGACCGGTGCTGCGTTCGCTTGTTGAGTAGGTGGCAGGTTGTCCGGGGTGACGTTCATCAGGCGCAAGGTCCCGGACATCACTTTGCTGAACACTGGGGCCGAGATCAGACCACCGTAGTAACCGGCTTTGGTCGGTTCATCGATCACCACCACAATTGCGTAGCGCGGATCGCTCATCGGGCCGAAACCGGCGAACAGCGAGCGGTAGGAATTCACGGCGTAGCCTTTGGTGCCGGCCGACGTTTTACGCGCGGTACCCGACTTGCCTGCCACGTGATACGCCGGCACTTTCGCACGGAAGACACCACGCGGGGCTTCGATCACTTGAGTCAGCATGCCTTGCATGGTTTTCGCGACCGCTTCCGGCAATACCTGTGTGGTTTGCGCTGGCTTGTCCGTTTTGATCAGGGTCAACGGCGCGAGACGACCGTTATTAGCCAGGGCCGAGAAAGCGTGGACCAACTGGATCGCGGTCACCGAAATACCGTAGCCGTACGACAGCGTGGCGGTTTCAGCCTTGCGCCATTCGCGGTAATTGGGGAGATTGCCGACGCGCTCGCCCGGGAAGCCCAGGCCGGTGTCCTGGCCGAGGCCGACTTTTTGCGCCAGACGGAAAATCGTTTCGCCGCCGATATCGAAGGCGACCTTGCTCATGCCCACGTTACTGGAGTTGATCAGAATGCCGGTGAGATCGAGCACCGGGCCTTCAGTCCTGGATACGTCGCGAATGGTGTATTTGCCCAGTTGCAGAGTGCCCGGATAAACCTCCACCGTATCGGTCGGCTTCCAGCGCCCGGTTTCAATCGCGGCGCTCATGGAAATCGCTTTCATGGTCGAACCCGGCTCGAACACGTCGATCATCGCGCGGTTGCGCATCATCGCCGGTTGCAGGTTGCGACGGTTGTTCGGGTTGTAGGTCGGCTGGTTGACCATGGCGAGGATCTCGCCGGTCTTCACGTCCATGATCACCAGGCTGCCGGCCTTGGCACCGTTCTCGATGATCGCGTTACGCAGCTCGCGGTTGGCCAGGTATTGCAGACGCAGGTCAATGGACAACGCCAAGGGCTTGCCGGCCTTGGCGTTTTTGGTGACCTGGACATCCTTGATAAGTCGGCCACGCCGATCCTTGATCACTTGTCGCTTACCGGGGACCCCGGCCAGCCATTCGTCGTAGGCTAGCTCGATACCTTCACGACCGTGGTCATCGATGTCGGTAAAACCGACCATATGGGCAGTGACTTCACCGGCCGGGTAGAAACGACGAAACTCTTCGATGCCATAAACGCCCGGCACTTTCAGATCGAGCACCGACTGGCCCTGTTCGGGGGTCAGCCCACGCACCAGGTAGATGAATTCTTTATTGGCTTGAGCCTCGAGACGATCGGCCAGGGCTTTCGGGTCCTGCCCCAAGGCCGCCGCCAGTGCAGGCCACTTCTCTTTGGTCGCTTGCATTTCCTTGGCATTGGCCCAAAGGGTGGTGACGGGGGTACTCACGGCCAAAGGCTCGCCGTTACGGTCGGTGATCAGACCACGGTGAGCCGGAATCGGAATATGACGAACGCTGCGCGCATCGCCCTGACCTTTAAGAAAGGCACGGTCGACTACTTGCAGATCGATAATGCGCCAGGCTATCGCCGCGACCATGACGCCGAGCAAACCCAGGACCAGGCGGAACCGCCATGGAAAGAGTGCGCCCTCGAGTTTCATCATGGCGTCACCATCTGCACTTCAGCGGCGCCAGGAATGCGCATCTTCAGTTGCTCGGTCGCCAGGACTTCGATACGGCTGTGCGCAGTCCAGGTGCTCTGTTCGAGAATCAAACGGCCCCACTCCGCTTGCGCCTTGTCGCGCACGCTCAACTCGTTGAACAGCGAATTCAACAGTTGACGGTTCCAGTGGGCGCTATAGGAAACGCCGATGGCCGATGCGAGCATGCCAACAAACAGCAGAAACATGAAAAAGCTTCCGCCGGGAAGTGGCTTGGCGAAAAGATTGCTCACCGCAGCTTCTCCGCGACGCGCATGACGGCGCTACGGGAACGTGGGTTGGCTTTTAGTTCGGCCTCGGAGGCGGACTGTGCTTTGCCATGGGTTTTGATTATTGGTTCGAAGGCGACGTGACGTACCGGCAGATTGCGAGGCAAGTTGTCGGCTTCGCCTTTCACCAGTTTGCGCATGAACAGTTTGACGATACGGTCTTCCAGCGAGTGGAAGCTGATGACCACCAGGCGGCCACCGACTTCCAGGCATTCCAGTGCGGCTTCGAGGCCAGCTTCCAGATCACCCAGTTCGTTGTTGACGTGAATACGCAAGCCCTGAAACGCACGGGTCGCCGGATTTTTACCCTTTTCCCATGCAGGGTTGGCGACTTTCAGGACTTCAGCCAGATCGGCAGTGCGCTCGAACGGCTTGATATCGCGACGCTCGGCGACAGCACGGGCCATCCGGCCGGAGAAACGTTCTTCGCCGTATTGCTTGAACACCCGGGCGATTTCTTCCACCGGCGCGGTGTTGACGAATTCGGCAGCGCTGATCCCGCGTGACGGGTCCATACGCATGTCCAGCGGGCCGTCGTTGAGGAAACTGAAACCACGCTCAGGGTCATCGAGCTGCGGCGAAGACACACCGAGGTCGAGCAAAACGCCGCTGACCCTGCCATCCAGACCGCGCTCGGCAACTTCCGAACCGAGCTCGGCAAAGCTGCGCTGCACAACGACAAAGCGGCCGTCTTCGGCCGCTAGCGTTTGCCCGGTGGCAATCGCTTGAGGATCCTTATCGAATCCGAGCACCCGACCGTCGGGACCTAGCTGGCTGAGGATCAACCGGCTGTGTCCGCCGCGCCCGAACGTACCGTCCAGATAGCAGCCATCAGGACGTACGGCGAGAGCCTCCACGGCTTCGTCAAGCAGTACGGTGATGTGGTTAAAGCCGCTATCAATAGTCACAGGATCAAATCACGCAGTTCATCAGGCATGGCGCCCGGTTGTTGAATGGCAGCCAGGTCAGCGGCAGAAACCGCATCCCAGGCACTCTCGTCCCACAATTGGAACTTGTTCAGTTGGCCTACCAACATCGCGCGCTTATCCAACTTGGCATATTCACGAAGACGCGGCGGAACCAGAAAACGACCACTGGCATCAAGCTCGAGGTCGACGGCATTACCAATCAGTAAACGTTGCAGGCGGCGGCTCTCTTCGCTAAACGAAGGGAGTGTGCGCAGTTTGGTTTCAATAATTTCCCACTCATCGAGGGGGTAAACACACAAACATGGATCAACGGCATCAATTGTGACGATTAACTGACCAGAACTACGCGAAACGAGCTCGTCACGGTATCGGCTCGGCATAGCGAGACGGCCCTTTGCGTCGAGACTGATAGCGTTAGCTCCGCGAAACACGTCAGCGTTTCTCCAAATATTAGCGTTTTGAGCTCAAAAAACCCACTTCATGCCACTTTCCGCCACTTGCGCACACTATAGGAATGCGGCCACCGCACCGTCAAGGCGCGGATTAAAGGAAAACCCTTACAGAACTGAGATTTAGGAGCGTAAAAGGAGGGGTAGCGAGAATCTGACGTGTCGTCTTGCTCAATAACCTGAACCAGCACTGAAGGCTGCGTTCGAAAGTTAAAGTAATTTGTTAAGAGTAAGATTTTTTCGGTATTAGGAAAGTGCTTCTGCTGTTGATTTTGTAAGGAGGGAAATTGCTACTACAGACACCCTGCTCAATGATTAAAGCAGGGAGGGGGAAAAGGTGGAGAGTCGATCTGTAAGCCGGGTTCTGTCTTGAACAGTCATTCGTCTACGATGGCCATCACTGGACATCTTTAGCAACCTACCCGGTCCCAGCGCGGGCCACGCCTTGGGACCCTATTTGGTCTTGCTCCAAGTGGGGTTTACCTAGCCACGAACTGTTGCCAGACGTGCGGTGCGCTCTTACCGCACCTTTTCACCCTTACCGGCGCCGAAGCGCTTAGGCGGTTATTTTCTGTGGCACTTTCCGTAGGCTCACGCCTCCCAGGCATTACCTGGCACTTCGCCCTATGGAGCCCGGACTTTCCTCCCCCCCCTAATTTTCATAGAAGGCAGCGACTGTCCGATCGACTCTCCGCCGCGAAGATTAACGGCAGAGCGGCCGGAGGACAAGCGCTAAACGCCTTGGGCTACGCCTGCACGTCGGTTTTTACTCGCCCTTCTGTTTATCCAGCGCGACCTGGTAGAGCACATTCTTGCGCTCACCGGTAATTTGCGCCGCCAACGCCGCGGCTCGTTTGAGCGGCATTTCTTCAAGCAACAGATTCAGAATGCGCATTGCTTCACTGCTGACGGCGTCCTCGGTCTCGGGGGCCGACCAACCCGCCACCAACACAACGCACTCACCGCGTTGCTGATTGCTATCCGACTCGACGAACTCGCGCAACTCAGCCAGAGGCAAGCCTTTAAGGGTTTCGAAAGTCTTGGTCAGCTCGCGCGCCAGCAACGCCGGACGCTCACCACCAAACACCCACTCCATGTCTTGAAGGCACTCAAGGATCCGGTGCGGGGCTTCATAAAAAATCAGCGTGCGCGGCTCTTCCTTTACCAACTCAAGACGGGCTCGCCGACCGACAGTCTTGGCCGGCAGAAAGCCTTCGAAGATGAAACGGTCTGACGGCAACCCCGCCGCCGACAACGCTGCGATCAACGCGCAGGCGCCCGGAACCGGCACCACATTGATACCCGCAGCACGAGCCTGACGCACGAGGTGATAACCAGGATCGGAAATCAACGGCGTGCCGGCATCTGAAATCAGTGCCACATCGTCACCGGCGAGCAGGCGGGCGATAAAGCGGCTACCTTCATCCCGTTCATTGTGTTCGTGACAGGCCGCCAGCGGCGTTGGAATACCGAAATGCTGCATCAATCGCTGTGAGTGACGGGTATCTTCGGCGGCGACCAAGGCGACCTCGCGCAGGATTTTCAGCGCACGCGCACTGATGTCGTCCAGGTTGCCGATGGGCGTCGCCACCACATAAAGCGAGCCTGCAGCGGAATTCAAAGCACCTGGAGCAGTCAAAGCGCACACCTCATGATCGGTAAAAGCCGCCATTGTAGCGCGTCGTGACGTTCGCGATACGCGCAAGCAACCCATGGTTTTGCAGCCTTTTGTGCAGCGCCGCAACATTTGCACGAGCTAAATTGATCGATTCACACCAGTAACATCGCGCCCCGGCCAGTGCTTGGGTACAATTCCACGCTAATTTGATCGAGTATCAGGAACACTTACATGATCGCTTGCCTGCGGCTGCTCACTGCCCTCTGCCTCGCTGCCTTGCTGGCGGCTTGCGCCAGCTCGCCCTCCTCCAGCCTTGGCGAACTTCCACGGACCCCGGATGCCAGTATCGAGCAACTGCTCGCACAGGCCGCTCAAAGCAAAGACCCGGAAAAAGCCTCCCTGTTGCGCCTGAGCGCGGCAGATCTCGCCTATCGTCAGGGGAATGGCGGCCAGGCCGCGCAAATACTGCAACAAGTCCCCCTCGAATCACTCAAGCCTGGCCTACAGGTGTTCGCCAGTACCCTGGCAGCTGAACTGGCCATGGTTCGCAATCAGCCCAAAGCGGCGCTGACAGCCTTGAGTCATCCGAGCCTGCAACGCCTGAGTGAACTGTCGGTTGAGCAACAGGTTCGCACCGGCACCGTTCATGCCCGCGCGCTTGAGGCCGATGGCCAGACGCTGGCCGCCGCACGGGAGCGCATCTTCATCGCGCCAATGCTTGAAGGTGAAGCCGCCAGCAAAAACCACGAAGCGATCTGGACCCTGATCGCCTCGTTACCGACCGACCAGTTGCAGCCAACCTCCACCGATGACCTCGGCGGCTGGATGGGCCTGACACTGGCAGTGAAAACTGCCGGCACCCTGGAACAGCAACAAGCCGCGATCGACACCTGGCGTGCACAGAATCCAAAACACCCGGCCGCCATTCAATTGCCGCTGCCACTGACCAAGCTCAAGGAGCTGGCCAGCCAGCCCCTGAGCAAAATCGCCCTGCTGCTGCCACAAGACGGCCCGCTGGGGGCGGTCGGCAAAGCACTGCGCGAAGGTTTCATGGCTGCTCACTACCAGGCCCAACAAGCCGGGCAGAAGGCGCCAGCCATCGAGTTCTATGACAGCACGCGCCTGACGTCCCTCGACGAGTTCTATCGCAAGGCCCAGGCCGACGGCGTGCAACTGGTCATCGGCCCGCTGGAGAAACCGCTGGTCAAACAACTTAGCGCTCGCCCGCAACTGCCGATCACCACCCTGGCGCTGAATTACAGCGAAGGCGCACAAGGTCCGGCCCAGCTGTTCCAGTTCGGTCTTGCTGCTGAAGATGAAGCCCGCGAAGTGTCCCGCCGTGCTCGCGCCGATGGTCTGCATCGCGCGGCCATCATGGTGCCAAAAGGCGAATGGGGCGATCGCGTCTTGAGAGCATTCAGCCAGGATTGGCAGGCTAACGGTGGCAGCATCGTTGCCACCGAACGCGTCGACCAACCGGTTCAACTGGCCAAGCAGATTGCCGAGATGTTCCAGCTGCGTCAGAGCGAAGGTCGTGCCAAGAGCCTGCAAAGCACCGTTGGCGGACAGGTAGCCGCCCAGCCTTCGCGTCGCCAGGACATCGAGTTCATCTTCCTGGCCGCAACGCCTCAACAGGCCCAGCAAATCAAGCCGACACTGAACTTCCAGTACGCCGGCGACGTGCCGGTTTATGCCACCTCCCACGTGTACAGCGCCAGCGGCGATGTGAATCAGTACAACGACATGAACGGCATTCGCTTCTGCGAAACCCCATGGTTGCTGGAGGCCAACGACCCACTGCGCAAACAAGTGACCGCTCAGTGGCCGCAGGCTGCTAGCAGCTTGGGGCGTCTGTACGCGATGGGGGCTGATGCCTATCGCCTGGCACCACGCCTGGGGCAACTCAAGGCCCTGCCGGACGTCCGCATCGAAGGTCAATCGGGCAGCCTGGGCATGACCCAGAACCAACGTGTGGTCCGCCAGTTGCCGTGGGCACAGTTCGTCAACGGCCAGGTTCAACGCCTGCCGGACACCCCGCGCTGATGCCCGACAGATCACGCCAGCAAAGCGGTAAAGATGCCGAGCGCCATGCGCTCGAGCATCTTCAACAACAAGGTCTGCGCCTGCTGGCGCAGAACTGGTTGTGCAAACGCGGCGAGCTTGATCTGGTCATGCTTGATGGCGATACAGTAGTATTCGTTGAAGTCCGCTACAGAAAAAACACTCAATGGGGCGGCGCGCTCGGTAGCATCGACGAGCGCAAACGGCAGAAACTGATCGTTGCCGCGCAGTATTTTCTTCAGCACGAGTCGCGCTGGGCCAATTCCCCTTGCCGTTTCGACGTGGTTGCCATCGACAGCAACCTCGATCAGTTGAACTGGTTGCAGAATGCCTTCGACAGCTGATCGCGAGCGCCCCGAACCGGACACTTTCACCCAACACTTTTGCTCTTTGCTTTGCGGGCTGCACATTCATGTGCCGAGTAGCCGCGCTAATTAAGGTCACACAGATGGACATGCAATCCCGAATTCGCCAGCTTTTTCAGGCCAGTATCGATACCAAGCAAATGGCGATGGACGTACTTGCACCGCACATCGAGCAAGCCAGCCAGGTGATGGTCAACGCCCTGCTCAACGAAGGCAAAATGCTGTCCTGCGGCAACGGCGGCTCTGCCGGTGATGCCCAGCACTTCTCGTCCGAGCTGCTCAACCGTTTCGAGCGCGAGCGTCCGAGCCTGCCAGCGATTGCACTGACCACCGACAGCTCAACGATCACCTCGATCGCCAACGACTACAGTTACAACGAAATCTTCTCCAAACAGATCCGCGCCCTCGGCCAGCCAGGAGACGTCTTGCTGGCGATTTCCACCAGCGGCAACTCGGCAAACATTATTCAAGCGATCCAGGCCGCACATGATCGCGAAATGATTGTCGTAGCATTGACCGGTCGCGATGGCGGCGGCATGGCATCACTGCTATTGCCCGAGGACGTCGAGATTCGCGTACCGGCCAACGTCACCGCACGTATTCAGGAAGTCCACCTGCTAGCGATCCATTGCCTTTGCGATTTGATCGACAGCCAACTGTTCGGGAGTGAAGAATGACCCCTAATCGCCTAGGCCTTCTGGCCTTGACCCTGTGCCTCGGCATCAGCGGCTGCACCTCGGTGGTTAACGCCAGCCGTGAAGCACCGATTGAAGATGACCGCGGCACCCGCACCTTCGGTAGCAAGATCGACGACTCGTTGATCGACACCAAGGTCGGCGTGAACATTGCCAAGGCCGACCCAGCCCTGGATAACGACTCGCACATCGTCGTCACCAGCTTCAATGGCATCGTGCTGCTCGCCGGACAAACCCCGCGTGCCGACCTCAAGGCCAAAGCCGAACAGGCCGCTGCGGCGGTTCAGCGCGTGAAAAAAGTCCACAACGAACTGCAAGTCCTGCCACCTTCTGGCTTCCTTGCCCGCCAGAACGACACCTGGCTGACCTCCAAGATCAAAACCCAGATGCTCACAGATCCGAATATTCCAGGCTCGCGCATCAAGGTTGTCACCGAGAACGGCATCGTCTACCTGCTGGGCCTGCTGACCAAACAGGAAGCCGCTCAAGCCACTAACCTGGTGCAAGGCGTTTCCGGCGTGCAGAAGATCGTGAAGTTGTTCGAATACATCGATTGATACACAACACGCAGGCACAAAAAAGGCGATCCATCCGGATCGCCTTTTTTATTACTTCACCACTTTCAAACTGGGTCGACCGCTGGGGCGCGGCGGCTCGCTGTCGGGTGGCGGAATATCGTCATCCGGCTCGATCTCTTCCTCGTCCTCCATGGGCGATTCCAGATCGAACACCATGCCCTGGCCGTTCTCCCGAGCGTAAACGCCCAGGATCGATGCGATAGGCACGTACAGGGTGTGCGGCACACCACCGAAACGCCCTTCGAAGCTGACCGCTTCGTTATCCATGTGCAGATGACGCACGGCTGCCGGCGATACGTTCAGGACAATCTGCCCGTCACTGGCAAAACCCTGAGGCACCTGCACCGACGGATACTCGGAATTGACCAGCATGTGCGGGGTGCAATCGTTGTCCACAATCCACTCGTAGAGCGCGCGGACCAGATAAGGTCGACTGGAGTTCATAGCGGCTCCTTAAGCCTTAGCGCATATCGCGTTCGACACCAGACAGACTCGCCTGGAAAGCCTCACGCGCAAACGAGCGCTCCATGTAATCAAGCAGCGGCTTGGCTGGCCGCGGCAGTTCTATACCCAGAATCGGCAATCGCCAGAGTATTGGCAATAGGCAGCAATCCACCAGACTTTGTTCCTCACTGAGGAAAAACGGCTTGTCGGCGAACAACGGCGACACGCCGGTCAGGCTTTCGCGCAGCTCTTTGCGAGCCGCGACACGGGCTGCTTCCTTGGACCGGGAATCCAGGATCAGATCCACCAGACCACACCAATCACGCTGAATACGATGAATCAGCAGACGGCTGTTGGCACGCGCCACTGGATAAACCGGCAGTAAAGGCGGGTGCGGGTAACGCTCATCCAGATATTCCATCACCACGGTCGACTCCCACAGCGCCAGGTCACGATCAACCAGGGTGGGCAAGCTGCCGTAAGGGTTCACTTCAATCAGTTTAGGCGGCTGACGACCAGCTTCCACGTAAATGATCTCGGCGCTGACACCCTTCTCTGCAAGTACGATACGCACTCGGTGGGAATAGTGGTCGGCGGGGTCGGAGTAACAGGCCAACCGATTGGTCACGCCCATGGCGGTCCTCCTCGCTTGTTGAAATTATCGGAAACGGAAAAACGCGCGCGCCCAGAGGGCGCCTCCCGTAACGCCTGGATCACCAGGCTCGTTACACCTTCAGAGACGCCCTTGGGCGCGCGCGATTGACAGCAATTTTACAGCAATATCAATGGACGTCTTTCCAGTATTCACGCTTGAGCAAGTATGCGAATACGAAGAAGAACGCCAGGTACAGCAACACATAGGTACCGATGCGCTGATGCTGCAGCTTCACCGGGTTGGCCGAGTAGGCCAGGAAGGTCACCAGATTCTTGACCTTCTCGTCGAACTGCTCTTCGTTCAGCGTGCCGGTTTTCGGCAGTATGGTCAGCTGGTCGCAGGCTTCATGCGTCAAAGCGGTGCCGGTCAGCGGATCGTATTGCTTCTTGCCGTCTTCGACGATTTGAACTTGTTTACAGCCTACCACCTGACGACCCTGCAGGCCGACCAGAACGTTAGGCATCCCGACGTTCGGGAATACCTTGTTGTTCACGCCCCAAGGACGCGATGGGTCTTCGTAGAAAGATTTCAGGTAACCGTAGAGCCAGTCAGTGCCACGAACGCGGGCGACCAGGGTCAAGTCGGGCGGCGCCGCACCGAACCAGGTCTTGGCGTCAGCCGGCTGCATGCCGATGCTCATGTGGTCGCCGATCTTGGCGCCGGTGAGCACCAGTTTCGAGAGCATCAGGTCGTGCGGAATGCCCAAGTCATCGGCGACACGTTCGTAACGCTGGAACTTGGCGCTGTGACAGCCCATGCAGTAGTTGGCGAATGTACGTGCGCCATCCTGCATGGCCGCCTGGTCGGAAACGTCGATGTCGACCTTTTCCAGCTCAGGAGCACCCGCTGTCGACGCGAACGAGAACACAGGCATAGCAGCAAGAATCAGTACAGCAAATAGCTTTTTCATCAGCCAGTCACCCTTTCCGGAACCGGTTTGGTCTTCTCGAGCCTGGTGTAGAACGGCATCAGAATGAAGTAGGCGAAGTACAGGAACGTACACACCTGCGACAGCAACGTACGGCCTGGAGTCGGAGCCAGAACACCCAGTACACCCAGGATCACGAACGAGATGCAGAACACCCAGAGCCAGATCTTGCTCAGCCAGCCTTTGTAGCGCATCGACTTGACCGGGCTGCGGTCCAGCCATGGCAGGACGAACAGCACAGCGATGGCGGCGCCCATGGCGATAACACCCAGGAGCTTGTCCGGAACCGCTCGCAAAATCGCGTAGAACGGCGTGAAGTACCAGACTGGAGCGATGTGCTCTGGGGTCTTGAACGCGTTCGCCACTTCAAAGTTCGGCTTCTCAAGGAAGTAGCCGCCCATTTCAGGGAAGAAGAACACGATCGAGCAGAAGATGAACAGGAACACCACGACGCCGACGATATCTTTCACGGTGTAGTACGGGTGGAAGGCAATGCCATCCAGCGGTACGCCGTTTTCGTCTTTGAATTTCTTGATGTCCACGCCGTCCGGGTTGTTCGAACCGACTTCGTGCAGCGCCAGAACGTGCAGCACCACCAGACCGAGAATCACGATCGGCAAGGCCACAACGTGCAGGGCGAAGAAGCGGTTGAGGGTGATACCGGAAATCAGGTAGTCACCGCGGATCCACTGAGTCAGATCATTGCCGATGACCGGGATCGCGCCGAACAGCGAGATGATCACCTGGGCACCCCAGTAGGACATCTGACCCCACGGCAGCAAGTAACCCATGAAAGCTTCAGCCATCAGCGCCAGATAGATCAGCATGCCGAAGACCCACACCAGCTCACGCGGCTTCTGGTACGAACCGTAGAGCAAGCCACGGAACATGTGCAGATAAACCACGATGAAGAACATCGAAGCGCCGACCGCGTGCAACATACGCAGGATCGAGCCGTACTCCACGTCGCGCATGATGTATTCGACGGAAGCAAATGCCTCTTCCGCCGACGGGGTGTAGCTCATGGTCAGCCAGACACCGGTAACGATCTGGTTGACCAGAACGAGCAGTGCAAGGGAGCCAAAGAAATAGAAGAAGTTGAAGTTCTTCGGGGCGTAGTACTTGCTGAGATGGTCTTCCCACATTTTGGTCGCGGGAAAGCGCGCATCAACCCAATCCATGAACTTGCTCATCACGCTTTCTCCGTATCGACGCCAATGATAATGATGTCATCGGTCTCATAGGAATGCGGGGGAACTGGCAGGTTCAAAGGCGCAGGTTGCGACTTGTAGACGCGGCCAGCCAGATCGTAGTGGGAACCGTGGCAAGGGCAGAAATAACCACCTACCCAGTCTTTGCCCAGATCCACAGGCGCCACTTCTGGTCGGAAGGTCGGCGAGCAACCCAGGTGCGTGCAGATACCGATCAGCAGCAGAACCTCTGGTTTGATCGAACGCGTTTCCGGGTCGACATAGGTCGGTTGTGTCGAGTTCTTGGAGGTCGGGTCAGACAGCTGGCCCTCGATCTTTTTCAGATTCCCCAGGATTTCCGCGGTTCGGCGGACAATAAACACCGGCTGACCGCGCCACTCAGCAATCATCTGCTGACCTGGCTCGATTTTGCTGACATTCACCTTCACCGGTGCACCTGCGGCTTTCGCCTTGGCACTGGGAAACCATGACCCCACGAACGGGACCGCAGCCCCCACCGCTCCTGCAGCACCCACCACGGATGTGGCTGCTACCAAGAAGCGACGCCGGCCTGCATTCACGCCGTCATTGCTCATTCAGTCCTCTCCCATCAGCTTTGTGGCCTGTTAAATCAGGCGTCTACTAAGTAAAAATCTGAACTTATAAAAATTTTGCCGAATGGTAATGAAAAGCCCCAATTCTGACAAGGTAATTACCAAGGGGCTCCACTGCCAAGCCTTGCAGTATAGGGCTTCCGCGGCTGTGGCAAGTTGTCACAGAGCAATTCTTTGAAAAAACGCACCCATAAAAAAACGCCCAGCTTCGCGAGGAAACTGGGCGTTCTTTTCGAACGTAAAAGCGAATTAACGCTTCGAGTACTGCGGACGCTTACGCGCTTTACGCAGACCGACTTTCTTACGTTCAACTTCACGAGCATCGCGAGTAACGAAGCCAGCTTTGCGCAGAGCGCCACGCAGGGTTTCGTCGTACTGCATCAGTGCGCGAGTGATACCGTGGCGGATTGCGCCAGCTTGACCACTTACACCACCACCGATCACTGTGACGTAGATGTCGAATTTCTCGCCAGTCTCAGTCAGTTCAAGCGGCTGACGAACTACCATGCGGGCAGTTTCGCGGCCGAAGAAATTTTCCAGGGTGCGGTTGTTGATGGAGATGTTACCAGTACCCGGACGCAGGAAAACGCGTGCGGTTGCGGTTTTGCGACGGCCAGTGCCGTAATTTTGAGTCGCCGACATAATGAACTATTCCGTTAAAACTTCAGTTCTTGGGGCTGCTGAGCAGTATGAGGGTGTACAGCGCCCGCATAGACTTTCAGCTTACGATACATGTCGCGACCCAACGGGTTCTTAGGCAGCATGCCTTTGACCGCGGTCTCGATCACGCGCTCAGGGGCTTTAGCGATCAGCTTCTCGAAGTTGATCGACTTGATGCCGCCCGGAAAACCGGAGTGAGAGTAGTAGATTTTGTCGGTGGTTTTAGCACCGGTTACACGAATCTGCTCGGCATTGATAACGACGATGTAATCGCCAGTGTCAACGTGAGGAGTGTACTCAGCTTTATGCTTGCCACGCAGACGGCTCGCGATTTCGGTGGCCAGACGACCCAGGGTCTGACCTGCAGCGTCGACGACAAACCAGTCGCGCTGTACTGTTTCCGGTTTAGCAGTAAAAGTTTTCATTCTTTAATAGCCTCAGGGGCCGCCCTGTAAATTAGACGGCGGATCTTACTAAATAGTGCGTACTTTGACAAGTCAAAGGCAGCCGGATACAGACGCTTTCGGGGGCTCGGGTCGGTGCGTCCGTTCAACGGCAAGATTCTTCGGCGGCGGCGCATCACTTCCACTGCAGAAAGAGGTGCGCAATTATGCAGATTGCGAAAAATAATTCAACCTGCTTTTATGATTGTTTTGCCAAAGGAGCACCCGATGGACTATCGCCAGCTAGGCCGAACCAATCTGAACGTGAGCGCCATCTGTCTCGGCACCATGACCTGGGGCGAGCAAAACAGCGAGGCTGACGCCTTCGCCCAGATTGAACGGGCCAAAAGCGCCGGGATCAATTTCATCGACACTGCCGAAATGTACCCGGTGCCACCCAAGGCCGAAACCTACGCCACCACCGAGCGCTACATCGGTAATTACTTCAAAAGCCGCGGTGATCGCGCCGACTGGATCCTGGCCAGCAAGATCGCCGGCCCCGGCAACACCATCGACTACATTCGCGACAAAAACCTGCGGCACAACCGCCAGCACATCACCGAAGCCGTGGACGCCAGCCTCAACCGCTTGCAGACCGACTACATCGACCTCTACCAGTTGCATTGGCCGGAGCGCAGCACCAATTTCTTCGGTCAACTCGGTTACAAACACCAGACCGAAGCCAACCTCACGCCGTTGGAGGACACCCTCGAAGCGCTGGACGAACAGGTCAAGGCCGGCAAGATCCGCCACATCGGTCTGTCCAACGAAACGCCATGGGGCACCATGCGCTTCCTCGCCCTGGCCGAAGCCCGTGGCTGGCCGCGCGCCGTGTCGATCCAGAACCCGTACAACCTGCTCAACCGCAGCTTCGAAGTCGGTCTGGCGGAAATCGCCATCCGCGAACAATGCGGCCTGCTCGCCTATTCGCCGCTGGCGTTCGGTTTCCTTTCGGGCAAGTACGAAGGTGGCGCGCGCCCGCCTAAAGGCCGCCTGAGCCTCTACAGCCGCTTCAGCCGCTATTTCAACCCGCAGTCGGAAGCCGCGTGCAGTCGTTATGTGGCCCTGGCGCGTGAACACGGCTTGGACCCGGCGCAAATGGCGCTGGCGTTTGTCACTCAGCAGCCCTTTGTGACCAGCAATATCATTGGCGCGACGACGATGGAGCAGCTTGAAAGCAATTTAGCGAGCTTCGAGTTGAAGCTGTCGGATGAAGTACTGGAGGGGATTGAGGCGATTCACAAGGATCACCCGAACCCAGCGCCGTAACTCAAGACGTTGATCGTCCCCACGCGGCGTGGGAACGATCAACGCGGCATCACAGCGACCGCGCAATAATCTCCTTCATGATTTCATTGGTTCCCGCATAAATCCGCTGCACCCGCGCATCCGCCCACGCCCGGGCGATCGGGTATTCCCACATGAAACCGTAGCCGCCATGCAACTGCACGCATTCGTCGAGCACCTTGCATTGCAGGTCAGTGCCCCAATACTTGGCCATCGCCGCGGTCGGCACGTCGAGCTTGCCGTGCAGGTGCAGCTCCAGACAGCGATCGACAAAGACCCGGCCGATCTGAATCTCGGTCGCCATCTCCGCCAGTTTGAAGCGGGTGTTCTGGAAGTCGGCGATCGCCTTGCCGAATGCCTTGCGCTCGCGGGTGTAGTCCAGCGTCCATTGCAACGCAGCTTCAGCCGAAGCAAGCCCGCCGATGGCAACGGTAAGGCGCTCTTGAGGCAATTCCTGCATCAGGTACGCGAAGCCCATCCCAGCCTGCCCCAACAGGTTTTCCTTGGGTACCCGAACGTCCTGGAAGAACAGTTCCGAGGTGTCCTGAGCCTTCATGCCGACTTTTTCCAGGCGCTTGCCCTTGGCAAAGCCCGGGGTGTTGGCTTCCACCAGAAACAGGCTGGTGCCTTTTGCTCCGGCCTTCGGATCCGTCTTGGCCACGACAATCACCAGGTCAGCGAGAAAGCCGTTGGTGATGAACGTCTTCGAGCCGTTGATCACATACTCGTCGCCATCGAGCACCGCGGTGGTTTTCACCCCTTGCAGGTCGGAACCGGCACCCGGCTCGGTCATGGCAATCGCCGTGACCATCTCGCCAGACACCAGTTTTGGCAGGTATTTGTGTTTCAGCGCTTCACTGCCGTAATGCAGGATGTACGGCGCGACGATGTCCGAATGCAGGGAAAAACCGATACCGGTCAGGCCGAGACGACCGATCTCTTCGATCACCACTGCGCTGTAGAGAAAGTCCGCCCCCAGGCCGCCGTATTCTTCCGGCAGATGCGAGCACAACATTCCCGCCTCCCCTGCCTTGCTCCAGAGTTTGCGGTCGATATAGCCTTGTTTTTCCCATTGCCCATGGAACGGCACGGCTTCTTTTTCGAGGAACGTTCGCACGCTGTCGCGAAAAAGTTCGTGCTCGGAGCTGAACAAGGTTCTGGGGATCATGCGGCACCTATCGTTATTGTTAGCCGGAATGGACCTTCAGAGACTAAGCCCCGCATCCGACACAGGACACTGGACACATCAGACAAAAAATAAGACGATCCAGCCGTCTGGTGACCACTTTCCCCTATAAGAATAAAGTTGAATTATGTCTAACCAAGCCTCCACGCCCTTGCGGCGCGTCAGCATCCTGGCTATCGACCGGGTTTTCGCTTCCACCCTCATGCAAGCCAAGGATTTCTTCCACCTGGCCAGCCTGCGTTACGGCAAACAACTGGGCCAAGGCCTGACTCCGGCGTTCGAAACCCGCCTGGTCAGCCCCGACGGCAAACCGGTGAATAGCTTCAGCGATGTGATCATGCCGGTGGACGGCGGCCTGGAAAATGCCGACATCATTGTCCTTCCGGCCTTCTGGGACGATTTCGACACCCTGTGCCAACGTTATCCACAAGTCCTGCCCTGGCTGCGCCAGCAACATGCTCGCGGCGCAGTACTCTGCGGCGAAGCCACCGGGGTGTTCTGGCTGGCCGAGGCCGGGCTGCTCGACGGTAAGGAAGCGACCACTTACTGGCGTTTCTTCAATGCGTTTGCCGAACGCTTCCCGCGGGTTCAGCTCAATCAGGACAAGCACCTGACCGATGCCGACAACCTGTATTGCGCGGGCGGCACCACGTCGGCCTGCGACCTTTACATCTACCTGATCGAACGCTTCTGCGGCGCCAACGTGTCCCAGGCCGTGGCGCGGGATATTCTTTATGAAGTGCAGCGCAGCTACTCGCCAGGACGGATCGGTTTCGGCGGTCAGAAGCTGCACCAGGATGTGATCATTCTGCAGATCCAGCACTGGCTCGAAGAACACTTCGCCGACAAATTCCGCTTCGAAGACGTGGCTCGCGAACACGGCATGAGCATCCGCAATTTCATGCGACGCTTCCAGACAGCCACCGGCGACAAGCCGTTGCACTACCTGCAACGCCTGCGCATCGAGACGGCCAAGGGCCTGCTGTCCGGCAGCCGCAAGAGCATCAAGACCATCAGCTATGAAGTCGGTTACGACGATGCGAGCTTCTTCGCACGGTTGTTCCGCCAGCACACCGAATTGTCGCCGAACCAGTACCGGCAGCAGTTTCAGCAAGCTGCTTAAGGACGCGCGCCTCCTGTAGGAGCACCGCTTGCTGGCGATCAGCGATGACACCCCGTGTCGCGCAGTCGCGCGCAAGCCTTGCTCCTACAAGTATCAGCGGCTTCCGAGTGCCTTTTTCCCACACCAAATCGGGAATACAGAGCAGCGCAGAACTCAATTCTGCTCACATACACGCCCCCCGAAAAACGCCAACATCTTTCCCTGCCAATGACATCAGGGAAGATCAACAGTGACCATCGGATCAAGCTACAACTACCCGTCATTCGTCGCCAATGCCGTTCGTGCAAAGCGTTCGACTGAAAACAAATGGGTGACTCGTTTTCCAAACCCACCCGACTTGTGCTTCGACTATCGAGCACTGGTTGAACAAGAAAACGGCATCGCCAAGGCAACTGACCCGCACCATAAAATTTGCATTATTGGCGCCGGCGTAACCGGACTGACGGCCGCCAGAGAACTGTATCGTTGCGGGTTTACCCAAATCACCCTCATAGAACAATCCAGACGCATAGGTGGCAGACACCTGACCATCCCTGGAAGCCTGAACTCGTCGATGAGCCATACACCGTTTGAAATGGGGGCCATGCGCATGCCCTTCTTCAATCGGGCGGACGAGCCACCGACAGAGGGCCGCTCGCTGATGGCTTACTACGCCAAGGCGTTCGACCTGGCGTTTTCAGATTTTGCCAATCCCGGAAGCCAGTGGGTCACTTCGACCGGGATCTATCTGCGAGAGGGCAGCATGGGCGGCGGACAGACTCCGCAGATGCTGATCTGGAAAAATGAAGATGGCCAGACACCCCCTCCCGGCGAAGAACTGCAAAAGGTTTATGCAAAGTGGAAGGCCTTTGCCGATCGCATGACCCGGCACGTCGCAGAGGTTTACGCCAGTCAGGCATGGGAAGTCATGTGGGCTGCTATCGTCAAAAAATATGAGAGTGTTTCGTTTCGCGATCTGGTCAGTATGCCCACCGTGCAAGTTTGGGATGAACGCTCACCGGGGGACTTTGGCGGAATGGGAATGTCCGCGGAGGAGTCCGCGATTTTCTATGCCATTGGCATCGGCGACGGTAGTTGGGGTGCCTTTTACGATGTCTGCTCCCTTTATCCCCTGCGCACCGCCATTTTTGGATTCAGCAGTCAGCTGCAATTGATCCACGGTCGGGTCGACTCTATAGGCGATCCGCTGGATTCACCCTGCCTGAACAACGAAGCCGTTTTTGACTCGATGGGGCTGAGTTTCGACAGGCCCCGCTACATCGGACTCGCAGCACTGGACGAATGCCTGCTGTTCATGAAAGCCGACGAAACCGGAAAGTCCTTCTACGAACACTGCCAGGAAAGAAACAACGGCTTGCTCATGGACTCATCCGTTACAAAACTTAAAAAACTGACGAACCAGAAAACACGCGTGTACTACAACTCAAAACACAGCCAACCCGAGCAAACCCGGGAGCACTACGATGACTTTGATTCGGTCATCATGACCCTTCCCTCCTGGCTGATCGAAACGCGCATCAAGCTTGAAAACTTCACGCCACAGATGCTGCCGTTCGAGACGATCAGTGCCTATAAAACCGCGCACTGGGAAACCAGTTGCAAAGTCTTCGCACCGTTAAAAAAATCATTCCTTTCGAAAAACAGCAACATCCCGCAGGTCATCGTCACTGACAGTTTCATCCACGACGTCTACACCTACCGCTACAACGATAACTACAGCTATGACTGCATCCTTTTAAGTTACACATGGGAGGATGACGCCACCAAACTGGCCTCTTTCACCGACAAGGAACTGGCGAACAAGTGCGTCGAAGAGCTGGATCGAATCCTCATGAATTGCGCCAATATCCAGGAGAAAATCTCTCCCTACATTGGCCTGGATCAAGCCGTGGTCCAGCGCTGGATGACCGATAAAAATGCATTGGGCTGTGCAAAGTTATACCGACCCGGTACCTACTACGACGCCGTCAGCCTGATGAAGTACAACCGCGACTTCGCGCATGTCTCAGGTCTGTATTTTTCCGGGGAGTCATTTTCAGTCGATGCAGGCTGGACCGAGCCGTGCTTTCGGGGCGCTGTCGATGCGGTCATCCATCTCTGCAACAAAACAGCAGCGATCTTCCATGGCGGTTTTTCCATGAGCGACTATCCGCACTATAACCTCAGAACCTGATCACCTTCCTTGCCCAGGAGCCATACACGACGTGCAGTGGCTCTACTTTGTCGACCTTCCTGCCAAGCGCCTCGCGCAGTCATCTTCGGATACGTACTACACCCTAAACGGAAGTAGCTGACTTACGCGCTCTCGCCGATTCGACTCTCATAAGCACGCAATTAAACAGCGTGAATAACAATAAAAAGAGGTCATCGGAATGAACGAGCCAACAAGCCCTGTTCGTGTAGCAGTCGTGCAATTCGATCCACAAGTCGGCATGCAAAATCGCGAAGAAAATCTGCGCAAGAGTCTGGAATTAGCGTTGGAAGCGGCAAATGACGGGGCGAATCTCATCGTCCTGCCCGAGCTTTCAAACACAGGTTACTTCTTCAAAACCCGACAGGATGCGTTCGAGCATTCGGAGGTTGTTCCCAGCGGGCCGAGCGTGCAGGGCTGGATGGATTTTGCCCGCCAGCACAAGGTTTATCTGGTCGCCGGTTTGACAGAGCGTGATGGCATGCAACTGTTCAACACCGGCGTTCTTGTCGGGCCTGACGGCTTCATCGGCAAGTACCGAAAAGCACATTTATGGAATCTGGAAAAACTGTGGTTCACCCCGGGCGATCTGGGCTTCCCGGTTTTCGACACCCCAATCGGTCGCATAGGGTTATTGATCTGCTGGGACATCTGGTTCCCGGAAGTACCGCGCATTTTGAGCCAGCAAGGCGCCGACATTATTTGCAGCCTGAACAACTGGGTCTGGACACCGCCGCCCCTGTTCGATGACGCCGGCAAGTGCATGGCGTCGTACCTGACGATGACGGCGGCTCACGTCAACAATGTGTTTATTGCGGCAGCGAGCCGGATCGGCGAAGAGCGAGGTGCACGTTACCTGGGCTGCTCGCTGATCGCGGGCACCAACGGCTGGCCGATTGGCCAGGTGGCTTCAGCGGACAAGCAGGAAATCCTGTTTGCCGACATCGACCTGACCAGCTCGCGCAGCGCGCCGATCTGGAACAACTTGAACGATTTGCATCGTGATCGTCGAGCCGATCTCTACGATCAAATGCTCGGTTACACCCAGCACCCTTGTCTGCCGCGCTGATAAGGGGGCATGACTGATGGAAACCGCAAACGATAAACCGCAAAACCGGCTTGCCGCCAGGTCGCCGCTGGATACCGCGATCATCTGGCTGATGCTCGGCACGGCATTGTTGATCATCTGGCTTTCATTCACCTACCGGACATCCTGGTCAGCCCATTGGCCAGACTACAGTCACATGGTATCGAGCCTCCCTGAACCGAGTGCCTGGCTGCGTTGGGTGCTGGGAGACATCAGCGAGGTGGCGTTCTACAAACATGAGTTCGCTTCGATCGGGCTGCTTGCAGGCGCCTATCTGGCCTACTGGGCGAATCGAACGGCAAAAGCCTGGCAAGGCTTTACCATTTGCTACGGCAGCGGATTATGGCCGTGGCTCG
Organism: Pseudomonas sp. Ma2-10; assembly: GCF_054330215.1. Lineage (NCBI taxonomy): Bacteria > Pseudomonadati > Pseudomonadota > Gammaproteobacteria > Pseudomonadales > Pseudomonadaceae > Pseudomonas > Pseudomonas sp. Ma2-10. The sequence goes on from NZ_JBTEYL010000025.1 coordinate 55,724, forward strand.
TCACCAGCTCATTACTTGGGTTGTTGCTGAGTAACCTGCTGTGGGGCTGGACGGTCACGGCCACCAGCTGGCAACCCACGTTTGCCGCCTTTGTTTCGTTGCCCGCGGCGATGGTGCTGATGTTCGGTGGCGGCTGGAAGGTCACGATCAATGGCGCAATCATGGGCGCCGTGTTAGTCACCCCGATGTGCTTGCTGATCGTCAATTACGTCTGCAACCCCCTCGGATTGCCAGCCGTGATTGGCAATGTCTCGGGCATGGCGGTCGCCAGCGTCGGCGCTTTTCTGCTCTGCCGTTACCTGCCGAGCCTAGTGAACTCCGACCGACCCGAGAAGCCGTCCGCCCCTGTGCCCGCACCCGTCATAACCAAAACGCCCGACTATGGTGTCGTGTGGAGTCTACGTCGGGTGTTGGCTGACTTTTCGGAAGCGCCGTTCTTCGGCAATGAATGGGCCAGTCTCGGCTTGATCGCGGGGGCCTTGCTGGCTTACACCTTGAACCCGACGAGCCCAGTGTATGGCACGGGCTTGCTGCCCCAACTGATCGCCGCGCAGGCGTTGACCTCGGCGTTAGGGGTAGTGATCTGGCGTCGGCAATGGATATTGCGCGGCTGGTATCCCACCTATGTTCCGTTGGTGTCTGTCGTGCCAGCGGCCGTTCTGACGTACGGTGGCACCTGGCAGGTCATCGCCGCAAGCGCACTGCTGGGGGCACTGATTGCGCCACCGCTGGCGTGCGCGATTGCTAAGCGGTTGCCGGCCGACATGCACGGTTTCATCGGCAATGTACTGGCCATGGCTATCAGTACGTTGCTGATCATTCCGTTTATCGGACTGCTATTAGCCCGCTAACGAACGTCACGATTGGGCTGTATCACGGACTCAAATCCAGATACAGCCACTTCTCATCACACGCTAATGAGGTATCACATGGACCTGCCCAAACTGGCCATTGCGGCGCTCGGCGGTACCGTGAGCATGCAAGCCAGGAACGCCGGAGAAGGGGTGATCCCGACCGTCAGCGGCGAAACCTTGCTGGCCTCGGTGCCAGAGTTGGCGACCTTGGCACGGGTCACCGTAGAAACGCTCGGACTGTTGCCCAGCGCCTCACTGGATTTCGACTTTTTGCTGAGTGCCCTTTCCTGGGCGAATGTTCAAATCAGGCAAGGTGCGGTGGGTGTTGTCATCACTCAAGGCACAGATACCCTCGAGGAAACCGCCACATTTTTTGACTATTTGTGGGACAACGACGAGCCGTTGGTGCTGACCGGCGCCATGCGTTCGGCAGCCCAGGCAGGGGCCGATGGTCCGGCGAATCTGCTGGATGCTTGCCGGGTTGCACTGGCTGAAAGCAGCCGTCAACGAGGCGTTCACGTGGTGATGAATGGACAGATTCATTCAGCGAACGCCGTCCGCAAAACCGATTCATTGGCATTGCAGGCGTTTTCCTCCCCCATCATTGGTCCTGCCGGCATGGTGATGGAAAACGCTGTCAATTATCTGCATCTGCCAGTCCGACGCAAGGTCTTGCCGTTGCCACCGTTGACCACACAGAAGATTGCCCTGCTGGAAGCGTCGCTGTGCGCCGATACCCTGTTAATCGAGAACATCCTCGAACTGGGTTACGACGGGCTGGTGATTGCGGGTTTCGGTGCAGGACACGTTGGCGCGAACTGGGTTGATGCAATTGAAACCATCGCCAGAAAAATCCCTGTCATCGTCGCCACCCGGACAGGTTCCGGCTCCACGGCTCAATCGACCTACGGATTTATTGGCAGCGAAATGGACCTGATCAGTAAAGGTGCATCGATGGCTGGATTTCTCTGTCCACGCAAAGCCCGAATCCTGCTGTGGCTGCTCGTCGGCTGCCAGCTACAAGATGAAGTGGCACGCTTTCTCGTTAAAAACTGACACACGGCATACAACAAAAGGACCTGCAATGCAGGCCCTTTTTTATCTTCCGAACAATCCTACGGCTTATGCGCCCGGGACAGGAATTCGTGAGACTGCATTTCCAGCAGACGACTCAGGGTGCGCTGGAACTCGAAGTTCAGGCGACCGCCGGTGTAGAGGTCTTTGAGCTCGACTTCAGCAGAGATGATCAGCTTCACGTTACGGTCGTAGAACTCGTCGACCATGTTGATAAAGCGTCGGGCGATGTCGTCAGTAGTGACGTTCATCTGCTCGACACCGCTGAGCAACACAGCGTGGAAAATCTTGCCCAGCTCGATGTAATCGTTCTGGCTGCGCGGGCCGTCGCAGAGTTCGCGGAAGTCGAACCAGGCCACGTCATCGCACGTGCGCAAGGCGATAATTTCGCGATTCTCGATCATCAACACATCGTTTTCGATGGCCGCCGTGCATTCCGGCGTCAGGGCGCGGAAGCTCTTGCGCAGGCTTTCGTGGGACGCTTCATCCAGCGGGAAGTGGAACAGCTCCGCTTGCTCAAGGTGACGCAGACGATAATCGACGCCGCTGTCGACGTTGACGATCTCGGTGTTCTGCTTGATCAGCGCAATCGCCGGCAGGAAGCGCGCACGTTGCAGGCCATCCTTGTACAGACCGTCCGGCACGATGTTCGAGGTCGCGACCAGCGTCACGCCATTCTTGAACAGCTCTTCCATCAGCGTGCCGAGGATCATCGCGTCAGTAATGTCGGAGACGAAGAATTCATCGAAACAAATGACCCGGGCTTCGTCGGAGAAGCGCTTGGCGATGATGGTCAGCGGGTTTTTTTCGCCGCTGAGGGTCTTCATCTCTTCGTGCACGCGCTTCATGAAGCGGTGGAAGTGAGTGCGGACCTTTTCCTTGAACGGCAGCGCTTCGAAGAAGGTGTCGACCAGATAGGTCTTGCCACGGCCGACGCCGCCCCAGAAGTACAGACCCTTGACCGGTGCCGCGTCTTTCTTGCCAAACAGTTTGCCGAACAGGCCCGGTTTGCTGTGCGAGGCCGCGACCAGATCGTCGTACAGGCGCTGCAAATGGCGCACCGCAGTTTCCTGCGCGGCGTCATGGAAGAATTCCGGGCGTTTCAGATCAGCTTGATATCGTTCTAGGGGCGTCATAATTCGTTAGCAAGGCAACAAAAACGGGCCGTCACTGTAGCGACGGCCCGTGGGAATGGCAATCGGCCCTTAGTCGACCGAGCCGCTGATTTATTCCTGAACCGGCGTCAGAGCAACCCGCAGGGTGTCGATGGCGACATCGCGAGCCGCACCGTCAGCGAAGGTCGGGCTGTCGGCAACGCACTCGCCTTCGAGCCAGACGCTGAAGCTGGAGTCTTCACTGCGCACATCCAGAGGCTGGCCGGATTGCAGCTGCTTGCTCACCTGGCCTGCAGTTTTACCGTCGGCGAAGTTGCGCGACAGCAGCACCTGCTCGCCGTCGGCCGCCAGCAGACGGAAGCGGAAACTGCCGTCGTCTTCGCGGAAGCTGACGAAACGCGCGGCTTTCGCCGCTTTCTTCTTGGTGGTGGTCGCGACCTGGGCTTGAGCGACGAAAGAGCGCAGGCCAACCGCTTCACGCAGCTCCTGAAGGAACGGTGTCGCCACCGAGCGGGCCTTTTTGGCGCCGATTTGCAGGATGTCTTCCAGGTCTGCCGGGCGTTCGATCAGTTGGTGATAACGCTCGCGGGACTCACCCAGCTCGCTGTCCAGCAGCTGGAACAGACGATTCTTCGCCTCGCCCCACCCAAGGCCCTGTAGCAGCTCGCTGCGGAACTCGTCGGACTGCGCCGGGGTGGCGAAGGCCTGGAACAAGGTAAACAGGTGCGAGTTGTCCGGATCTTTCGCTTCGCCCGGCGCACGGGAGTCAGTGACGATCCGCGAAATCGCGTCCTTCATTTCCTTGGCACTGCTGAACAACGGAATGGTGTTGTCGTAGCTCTTCGACATCTTGCGACCGTCGAGGCCTGGCAGTGTGGCGACGCTTTCTTCGATCAGCGCCTCGGGCATGGTGAAGAATTCTTTGCCCTGACCAAACAGATGGTTGAAGCGCTGGCCGATGTCACGGGCCATTTCCACGTGCTGGATCTGGTCACGACCGACCGGCACCTTATGGGCGTTGAACATCAGAATGTCAGCGGCCATCAGCACCGGGTAGCTGTACAAGCCCATGGTGATACCGGCATCCGGGTCTTCGCCGGTTTCGACATTCTTGTCCACCGATGCCTTGTAGGCATGGGCGCGGTTGAGCAGGCCCTTGGCAGCAACACAGGTCAGCAGCCAGGTCAGCTCGGGGATTTCCGGGATGTCGGACTGGCGATAGAAGGTCACGCGGTCCACGTCCAGGCCACCGGCCAGCCAGGTCGCGGCGATTTCCAGACGCGAGCGCTGGATGCGCTGCGGGTCATCGCATTTGATCAGGGCGTGGTAGTCGGCCAGGAAGTAGAACGAATCGGCGTTGCTGTCACGGCTGGCGACGATCGCCGGGCGGATGGCGCCGGCGTAGTTGCCCAGGTGCGGCGTGCCGGTGGTGGTGATGCCGGTGAGGATACGGGTACGAGTCGTCATGGGTAATCGCTTGTCAGACTGCAATCAATTCGAAAGACGCGGCAGGATCAGATCCTTGAGATCGGTCAGCTTGCCATGAAAAAAGTGCCCGCATTCTGCCACTTTCAGCAGCTCATGGGGGCGCTCGAGTTTCTCGGACCAGTCGTAAACGGCCTGCGGATCGATAACTTCATCGGTTTCCGGCTGAATCAGGGTCAACTCACCTTCCTGCGGCAGTTGATCCTGATCACCCAGACGCATCACCGCAGGCGCGACCATGAACAGGTGCTTGAGCTGCTCACCCTTGGCTTCCAGACGTCCGCCGAGACTTGCCGCAACAAAACCGCCGAAGGAGAACCCGAACAACGTCAGCGGCAACTCGGGGTGTTTGGCTCGTAGCCATTCGGCAACGGCTTGGGCGTCGTCGACTTCGCCGGTGCCCATATCGTGAGTGCCTTCGCTGGCACCGACGCCACGGTAGTTGAAACGCAAAGTAATCAAACCGGCGTCACGCGCTGTGCGCTGCAAGGTCGAGACGACTTTGTTGAGCATGGTACCGCCCTGCACCGGGTTCGGGTGGCAGATCAGCGCCAGACCGCGGGGCTGGTCGCTGTCCAGGCCCTTGTTTTCCATATACAGGGCTTCCAGTTGGCCGACCGGGCCATCAATCACTACAGGGGTTTCGCGCATAAGCAAGGAAGGAACTCCGTGACCTCGAATCGGGTCGACTCGTCTAGCAAATTGTCTGTGCCAATCTATTGCGAGTGAATCGCGGTATACAGCGCAGGTTCGAGCCGTTAACGTAAAGCAAAGCCGTTTATAGAGGAAGGACTCGTGGAACACTCGCTCTTAGTTTGGTTGTTGCCGACTCTTGCCCTGGTTGTGGGTGTCGCCATTGGTTTCCTGATCGCTCGCCTGGTGCCGAATGCCGCGCCTAGCGGCACACAACGTCAGCTGGATGACATTCAGGAACGTTTCGACAGTTATCAGAACGAGGTGGTCACCCACTTCAACAGCACTGCAACCCTGGTCAAGAAACTGACTGCGAGCTATCAGGAAGTGCAGGATCATCTCGCCGAGGGTGCCAACCGCCTGGCCCTGGACGAGCAAACCCGCCAACGCCTGCTGGCCTCGCTGCACGCCGATGCGGCAGCCGCCCCACGGGAACGCCTGACGCCACCGCGCAATCAGGAGCCGCCTCGCGACTACGCCCCAAAAACCCCGAACGCGCCAGGCATGCTCGATGAGCATTACGGCCTGAAGAAGTAATCAGGTTTCACACGATACAAAAAAGCCCGCCCGATCTGTTTAGGATCGGGCGGGCTTTTTTACACCTGGGGTTCAGTCAGGCTGTTACTGATACTGCTGACCTGGAATCGCCTTCAAGTTGACCTCGACCCGACGGTTCTGCGCCCGACCATTGACGTCACCGTTGCTGGCAATCGGGTTATCCGGCCCGGCACCGCGAGCCGACAGGTTGGCACCGCTCACGCCCTGAGACGTCAGGTAGGTCGCCACGCTCTGGGCGCGACGCTGCGACAGGTCCATGTTGTGCTGGCGGCTGCCGGTGCTGTCGGTGTAGCCGACGATCTCGATCTGGTTCTGGCTGAACTCCTTGAGCGAGCCCGCCAGATTGTTCAACGGCTGATAGAAACCCGACGCGATGTTCGCCGAATCGGTGGCGAAGGTGATGTTACCCGGCATGATCAGTTTGATCTGATCACCCTGGCGCTGCACTTCCACCCCGGTGTTGGCCATGCTGGCGCGCAGCTTTTTCTCTTGCTGGTCGGCGTAATAACCGTAACCGGCAGCGGAAGCACCCACCACCGCAGCGCCAATCAGCGCGCCCTTGCCACGGTTATCGTGACTGATGGCCGCACCGGCCAAAGCACCGGCCAGAGCGCCGAGGCCACCGTATTTAGCGGTGTTGCTCATGCCCGTGGAGCCACCGTCGGCCTGGCCCTGGTTGTCGTAAGGGTTAGGCGAAGTGCAGCCAGACAGCAAGGCCACAGCCGTAGCGACAATTATAAAACGCTGCTTGGTGAACATTAAGAGCTCCTACTTTTTGTATTCTGTGGTGCATCAGACTAAGGCATTAAACCTTTGCGGGCGTTGGATCATTGCGGATGAAAAAAATTCCGCCATCCCCCCACAACGTTAGACATCAGGCTCGCACAAAAGGGTTCTCGCGCATTTCATCGCCCAGACGGGTGTCCGGACCATGCCCGGTCACCACCGTCGCCTCTTCGTCGAGGGTGTACAAGCGCTGCTTGATTGACCGCACGATGGTCGCCTGATCGCCACCCCACAAATCCGTGCGCCCTACCCCGCGACGAAACAACGTGTCACCGGCAATTAGCAGCTTAGCCTCTGGAAACCAAAAGCTCATGGAACCGGGCGTATGACCCGGCGTGTGCAACGCCACGCCGCAGCCGCAGGCCAGTTCTTCATCATCGGCCAACCAGCGATCTGGCGGCGGCACCGGCGTGTAAGGAACGCCGAACATCTGGCATTGCATCTCCAGGTTGTCCCAGAGGAATTGATCTTCTTTATGCAGGTGCAGGGTTGCACCGGTTTTTTCCTTCAACTGACCGGAAGCCAGGAAGTGATCGAGGTGCGCGTGGGTATGAATGATGCTGACCACCTTCAGGCCCAACGCGTCGAGCCGCGCGAGGATCAGTTCGTGATTACCGCCGGGATCGACCACGATGGCCTTTTTGGTGATCGGATCGCCGATGATCGTGCAGTTGCACTGCAAAGGGCCGACGGGGAAGGTTTCGCGGATGAGGGCTGTATTCGGGGTTTGCATGGGGGTCTGCATGGTTTTGATCCTGGTGCCTGAGCGCGGTGCTGCGGTTGTGATCCGCAAAATTGATAGGGTATCCTCGCGCCCGCCTATTTTGAAACAAGACGGCAGGAAGCCAATGCCCCCCTCTATGGAACACGTGCTCGTCGATCAAAGCGTCCTTTTCAAGGACCCAGACATTATCAACCGCATTCGCGGCAAGAATGGCCTGCCGTTTGTCGCTCATAACGCGCTGCTGGAACTGCGGTCCCTGACCAAGGGCAATGGGCAGATTCACCAGAATGCTCGCCGTTTTTTCCGCTCGTTCGTCGCCCAGCCGTCGCGCCCACACCGTGCGCTGCCGAAAGGCACAGCGCTGCATGACAACGATCTGCTCGCCGAATGTGCGTTCGATGGCCAGCCGATATTCGCGCTCAAGCGCACCACAGTGGCCGTCGGCTCAACGGTTGACGCCGTCGACTTGTGCCTTGATTACGACCTGCTGCTGCTGACGTGCGATGAAGCACAACTGCAACAGTGCGAAGCTGCCCAGGCCCGAGCCATACGCTGGACCGGTCCCTCGACGAAAGCAGCTGCAGTGCAAAAAGCAGCAGCGCAAAAAGCACCGGCTGCACCAAAAGCAGCGCCTGCTGCGAAAGCAGCGTCTCTTCCGAAAGCTGCTGCGAAGGCGCCAAGCGTGCCCATCAAGCCATTCGATTTGCCCGCAAAACCGCTGAACAGCCCCGACCGCAAAATCCACAACACCGGCGCCACGATCAAGCAAGGCTCGGTCGTTTCGACCGCTTTGGGCCGCCAGTTGACCCTCGACACCTTCATCAGCGCCGGTGGCGAAGGGACGATTTACGCCGTGGCGGGCACCCGCGAGGTATGCAAGATCTATCACCCCGACAACCTCACGACGCGCCGCCGCGAGAAGATCGAACTGATGGTCACGCGCCGCATCGACGCGCCCGGCATCTGTTGGCCAACCGAGCTGGTGTTCAACGCCAAACAAGAATTTGTCGGCTACGTCATGCCACGGGCGCAGGGCAAAACCCTGACAACCTCAGTGTTTTTGAAACCGTTGCTGATGAAAAACTTCCCGACGTGGACGCGCCGGGATCTGGTGAACGTCGCGATCGCGTTTCTCAAACAAGTGCAGTACCTGCATTCGCTGAACATCATCATCGGTGACATCAACCCGATGAACCTGCTGGTGACGCCCGACAGCAACCAGGTGTGGATTGTCGATACCGACAGCTTCCAGATCGAGCATTTCCCCTGCGAAGTCGGTACCGTGCCGTTCACCGCGCCGGAGATTCAGGGCGAAAAATATGGCAACTATTTACGCAACAAAAATCACGAATTATTCGCCGTCGCGGCAATGCTGTTCATGATCCTGCTGCCCGGCAAACCACCGTATTCGCAGCAGGGTGGCGGCACGACGGCGGACAACATCCGCAATATGAACTTCCCTTACCGGTTCAAAAAGGACAGCGGCAAGGGCAAGGTCAGCGTGACGCCGGTGGGCATGTGGCAGAACATCTGGAGCCATTTGCCTTACCCGCTGAAACAGGCGTTCAGCAACACGTTCGAAGACAATCAGCGCCGGCCCATCAGTGATTGGCTCGCGCTACTGGAGCAGTACGGCAAAGATCTTTGCAAGGGCGGCAAGCATTCCGACGAATTGTTTCCGCAGGCGTTTCATATTGCCGATCCGGTCGAGGCCGTCTGCGGCGGCTGCAAGAAAACCTACACCGAATCAAAAAAGTGGCTGGATAAAATGAAATCTGCCAGCCGATCAACGCGCTGTGCAGACTGCCAGAAAGCCGCAAAACTGAAAAAACTCGCCGAAGAAAGCCGAAAGGACACCGAGCAGGCAGTCCAGCGCCCAGCGCCACCGCCCGCTCCCGCGCCGCGACCGACTCCGGCGCCAGTACGCAATATTCCAGCACCTGCGCCCAAGCCTGTGCCCAAACCGGTGGCTGCGCCGATGCCGCAGCGACAGCCGACGGCGCCTCGGGCACAACCTCACCAATCCGCGCCAATACGCGCGCCCCGCCAGGAAAGCATTGCGCTACGCTGGCTCAAACGACTCTTGAAGCGTTTCTTGTAACGCTCAACTGAAAAGGACATTGCCATGCAAGACGATTACCTCCTTCGCCAGGAAGATCTCGCCGAAAACCCTACCACCCGCGTGCCTGTGTGCCTGGTGCTGGATGTCAGCGGTTCCATGGACGGCGCGCCGATCGCCGAACTACAGGCCGGCGTGAAGATGTTTTTTGACGCTATCCGTGACGATGAAGTGGCGCAATACGCTGCGGAGATCTGCATCGTGACCTTCGGCGGGACGGCGCAAAAAGTCCTCGATTTCAGCTCGATCGGTCGCCAGGACGTTCCGCCGCTGGTCGCTTCGGGCATGACGCCGATGGGCCATGCGGTGGGCATCGCACTGGATCTGCTGGAAGCACGCAAGGCCGATTATCAACGTGCCGGCGTCGATTACTTTCAGCCGTGGATGGTGCTGATGACCGACGGCGAACCGACCGACGATATCGAAGAAGTGGCCACCCGCGTCAGCAACCTGATCAATCAACGCAAAATGACGGTGTTCCCGATTGCGATCGGTGAAGCGGCGAATGTGCAGTCACTGGCTCGGTTCTCGCCAAAACTCCCGCCGTTACGCCTGCAAGGCCTGCGCTTCAATGAGTTCTTTGACTGGTTGAGCCGCAGTGTTTCCCAAGCCTCGGCGTCGACACCAGGCGACGAGATCAAGCTGGACGTCAAGGGCATCGAAGCCTGGGCAACGATCTGACCATGCCTGAACTCCCGATGAACTTCAGCGGTAAAACGTCCTGCGCCTTCGTCGTCGGACGCTCGCACCTCAAAACTCAGACGCCTTGTCAGGATTACGTCGCGGCGAGGCAGTCGAACGACGTGACGTGCATCGCATTGGCCGACGGTGCCGGTTCCAGGGCCCGATCCGACGTCGGCGCCCAGGTCGCGGTGACTGCGACCCTGGGTTTTGTCTGCAAGAACTTCGAAACCCTCTGGCAACACATGGACAAGCACAACGCGAAAGCCGCCCAGCGCCTGACCAATCGCTGCCTCGATGCTTTTCGGCGCAAATCAACGAAGCTCGGCTGCGATATGAGCGAACTAGCCTGCACCTTGTCGTTTGTTGCCTATTCACGCGGCCGTTATCTGGCCGGGCATTTGGGTGACGGAATCATTGCCAGTATGGATGTCGAGGGTCAATTGCAGACGCTTTCCGCGCCTGAAAATGGTGAATTCGCCAACACCACACTGTTCCTGACCGACCCGAAAGCGGTGTCAAAGTTGAGGCTTTACCGTGGGCCAATCGAAGCGCAAACCGGCTTCGCGATCATGAGCGACGGCAGCGCAGAGAGCCTTTATCACAAATCCACTGGTCTGCCCGCCTCAGCCGTGCAGAGATTGCTGGAGTGGAATGCGACGCTACCGCGCAAAAAAATGAAGGTCGTATTGGCCGACAACCTGCAACAGTCCATTGCCCTCAAAACCGGCGACGATTGCTCGATCGGTTTACTGTCGATTTTGCCGGGTGATGCCTCAACCGAAACGGCATGAGTGAAAGCCTCTAACGCGGATTTTCGGGTGTCGGGGGAATTTACTGCAACACACCCAACTCCTTCGCCCGCGCCACCGCCTGCGTGCGCCGTTCAACCCCAAGCTTGCTGTTGATATGGCTGGCGTGAGTTTTCACCGTGTGCAGCGAAATAAACAGCTGATCGCTGATCTCCTGATTCGAACAGCCTTGGGCGATCAGTCGCAGGACAGCCATTTCCCGCGTACTGAGTTGTTCCGGCGAGGCGAATGACTCCGCGGCGGGACGGGCTGCCACTGTCGGAAGTTGTTCTGAAAGGCTCTGTGAAACGGGCGTCGGCACAGCGAGTTGAAGTTGCCCACGCAGCCAGTCCGGATGCTCGGTCAACAACCTGTCAAACGGTTGCAGCACTCCACCGACCGCTGCTTCCAGTGCTTGACCCAGGGCCTTACGGGCTTCGGGTTCGCGTCCGCATCCCAGCAATAACGTCACTTTCTGAGTCAGAGCCAACACGCTGAGCAGTTGCCTGCCTGTTTGCTGCCCATGCTCAAGTAACGCATTCAATCGTCCTTCGGCCAGTATCGGCTGCCCCTGAATGACCTCCAGCAAAGCCTGCTGCAACTCGATATGCAGCGGCAGTTGCGGATGGAACTCCGGAGGGGCTGCCGCGTGTTGGCCGTTGTAGGTCTGGCCCAAGCGAGCGAGCCAGGCTTCGGCCAGATCGGTACGCCCCTGAGCCAGCCAAAGTTCACATTTGACCAGGGTGATCATCGCCAGGTAGTAGATCGGTGGCACGTCCCAGATGTGCATCAGGCGCTCGGCTTCGGCGAGTTCGGCAAAGGCTTTGGCGAATTCGCCGCTGCTGCCCTCAAGCCTTGCGATCACGCAGTGACCGATCAATACGCTGATGTCACGACAGGCGCGTGCTTCACTCAAACCGGCTTGCAAGCGTGCCCGCGCGGCTTGGGGCTGCAAGCGCAGGGCTAACAAAAAGCCTTCGTACAAAATCAGTCGGGCGCGTACGGCATAGAGCCGTTGCGGGGATAGCCGTTGCAGGCGTTGCAGCCCCTGATGCACTTCATCCAGCGAACGCAGGATTTCCCCTCGTGCTTGCAGCACGCGAGCGCGGTCGTAATGGGCCAGCGCTTCGAACAGCGGGTTGCCGACCCGTTGCGCCAACTCCAGAGATTCACGGTTCAACCCGCGCGCACGCCACAAGTCGCCGTCGGCAATGGCCAGATTGGACAGGGTCGAGAGGCACATCAGGCGCTGCCCGTAGCGTTTGGCGGGCAGGCTCTCCTGCGCCTCGGTGCAATAGAGCAGCGTCAGCTCACGATTGCCGCGTCCGCGAGCGATGATCCCGCTCAAGGCCAGCCATTGCGCCAACATGGATTTCTGCGCAGTCGCCGACGGGGCCGGCAGGAAGCGGCTCAAATGACTGGCCAGCTCCTCGGCGGCGTCCAGCTGACAGGCCAGCCCCAACGCCCAGCTGTACAGCACGATCAGCCGTGGTGTGCTGATCAGCAGGCTGTCAGGCAAGTCCATTTTCCAGCGCAGCAACATGCCGACGTTCTGTTCGGCCAGCAGTTGTTCTTCGGAGAGGTTCTGCACCAGATTCGCCGCGACGTCCAGGTGCCCGGCACGCAACGCCTGCTCCACCGCCTCGTCGATCAGCCCCTGGGCATTGAACCAGCGACAGGCGCGCAGGTGCAGGCTGGCCGCCGGCACCATCGCCTGAGCCGCAGGCCGGGTGCGCAACAGGTCGGAAAACAAGTGATGGTAGCGATACCAGTGACCGTTTTCATCCAGTGGCACCAGGAACACCTGGTGGGCCAGCAGAAAACGCAGGATCTCGGCACTGTCATGGGCTTCGCGAACGGCGTCGCACAGCTCGCTGCAAAAGCGCTCCTGAGGTGCTGTGTCGTAAAGGAATGACTGCACCTCGGCGGGCAGACAATCGATGACTTCTTCGAGCAGATAATCGCGAATCAGGCCTTCCCCACCATGCAAGGCCTGCGGCAAAGCATCCTGGGAGCCCGCTTCAGACGCCGCCAATAGCCAGAAACGCAGCCCCGCGACCCAACCTTCGCTGCGCTGGATGAGGCTCTCCAGCGCTTCGCCGCGCAAGGAACTGCTGTGCCGATCAAGCAGGGTCAAGGCTTCGTCGTGAGTCAGGCGCAAGTCCTGTTCATTCAACTCGAGCAGTTGCCGCGACAGCCGCAGGCGCGCCAGATGCCAGTCCGGCCGCTGCCGACTGGTGACCATGACCAGTAAGCCGTCAGGCAAATGATTGAGGAAAAATTGCAGGCAGCGATCAAGAACCGGGCCCTGCGCCAGATGGTAGTCATCAAGCACCAACAGCAGAGGCGTACTCGAAGACAGGTGCACGGCCAACTCATCGAGCAAACCGTCCAGCCATTCTTCAAAGGCAAACGGCTGGTGCCGCTGCCGCATTTTCAGCAGACCCAGGGACTGGCTGCCCAGTTGCGGAAAAAAGTCCTGGAGGCCTTCGAGCAACCGCTCAAGAAAACGCCCGGGATCGCTGTCTCGCGGACTCAACCCCAGCCACAGACTTTGCCAGTGAGCCGGCAAGCCCTGACAGAACTCCACCGCCAACGAACTCTTGCCAAACCCCGCCGGTGCGCTGACCAGCAACAACCTGCCACCGAGACCCGCGCTCAGGCGCTCGCACAGACGAGGCCGCAGCACATGCCCGTCAGGCAACGGAGGCCGAAAAAAACGCCCGTTCAGTGCCACGACGGCAACGCTGGCAGGGCCCGAGTGTGGGAACAGATCAGTCATGGCCGGCTCTTGTTTGAATGGCGGTTGGCGGCGTTGCAGATGTCCGCAGCCTAGCGGTAAACGAAGAGGGATTGAAGGTCATTGCTACAAATGGCTACAAAAAGAATACACGTTAAGGTATCCGCCTGATCTGAACTCACCCTGTAGTAGCGTTCAAGCTCGACAGCGACTACAACGACCGTTATGAAATTAAAAAAAACGCCCCGAACCAGTCGGGGCGTTTTTCGAGGATGCGGCCTCTGTTCAGGGCAGCTTAGCGAATACCCTCCTGGCGCAGAGCAGCCGGTGTGAAGTCGCTGGTGGTGGCGGTGAAGCCGAAGTCATACGCCGATTTCTCTTCGTTCTTCATGCCCAGCGCCAGGTAGCGGCCCGATTGCAGGTCGTACAAGGTTTCCAGGGTGTACCACGGCACTTGAACGTTGTAGTAATTCTGGGAGTGAGCTTCCGCCACACGCCACAGTTGATTACGACCGTCGTAGTGATCGATCACGGCCGCTTGCCAGGTGTCCTCGTCGATGTAGAAGTCACGCTTGGCGTAGATGTGACGCTGACCTTCCTTCAAGGTAGCCACCACATGCCAGACGCGGCGCAGTTCGTAACGAGTCAGGTCCTGGTTGATGTGACCGGCCTTGATGATGTCGTCGTACTTGAGTTGCGGCGAGTCGAGCTTGTAGCTGTCGGAGGCGATGTACATCTCTTTTTTGCCTTCGAGCTTCCAGTCATAACGATCCGGCGCACCGTTGTACATGTCCAGGTTGTCGGAGGTACGCAGGCCATCGGCGGCGGTTCCCGGCCCGTCATAAGACACTTGTGGCGCGCGACGCACACGACGCTGACCGGCGTTGTAGACCCACGCCGAACGTGGTTCTTTCACCTGGTCGAGGGTTTCGTGCACCAGCAGCACACCACCGGCCAGACGTGCCGGCGCGGTCACTTTCTGCTTGAAGTAGAAGAGAATGTTGCCCGGGTTCGCCGGATCGTAATCCTTCATCTTGTCGCGGAACACGAACTGGTCCTGGAAGTACACCAGGCTGTACGAGCCGTTTGGCTGCGGCGTGGCCTGGGTCACCAGACGGGTCACGCTGCCACCGCGATAGCGGGTGATGTGGTTCCAGATGACTTCGATACCGGTCTTGGGAATCGGGAATGGAACTGCGGTTTCGAAGTTCTCCAGACCGTTGCCGCCAGACACCAGGTTAGTGGTGGTGGCGTTTTTCTTGATGGAGGCAAACACGGCATCCGGCACGGTCGCGCCGCGATGGGACGGGTAGACCGGCATTTTGAAGGATTCAGGGTAGCGCTTGAACATCGCGTACTGGCCCGGTGCGAGTTTGTCCTTGTACTGGTCGACGTTCTGCGCCGTGATGGTGAACAGCGGTTTTTCACTGGCGTACGGGTCGGACAGGAAACCTTTGCTGTCGACAGTACCGGCGTTTTTCGCCATCGGCTTCCAGGCCGGGATCGATCCGTCGGCGTTACCCGCCATCTCCGCGCCCATCGGGGTCAGGCTCTTGCCCAGTTTGTCCGCTTCGGCCGCAGGGACCGCCGCCATGACGCCGGTCGCCAGCAGCGAAAGCCCCAGAACTCCGACGTGGAACAGACTCTTTGTCATTTTCATAGGTGTGTTCGTCCTGAAAATACAGTGCTTAGAAGTTCACGCCGACGCTGAGCGCAACGAAATCGCGGTCATCGACGGTGGTGTACTTGCCGTCGAAAAAGTTGGTGTACGCCAGGCTTGCGGTGTAGGTGTTCTGGTACTCGGCATCGACGCCCAGGCTGACCGCCTTGCGACCTTCCTCGAAGCTGCCACCAGGGCCAGGCGAGTAACCACTCACGTCATGGGACCAGGCCACGTTCGGCTTGAGGTTCACACCGGCGAATGCGTCGTTGTATTCCCAGATGGCACGACCACGGTAGCCCCACGAGTTTGCGGTGGTGAAGCCGTCGTTTTCGCAATAACGACTGACGTTGTTCTGCGGCCCGCCTGCCAGGGTAGAGGTGTTCAATGCCTCGCACTGGCCACTCGGCAATGGGCCAGGGCCGTAGCTCGGGTCACGGCCATAACGCGCTTTGGAAGTGCTTTCCAGACCGCCAACGTGAGTAAAGCCGACCTCACCCACCAGGGTCAGTCGCTGGGCGCCCATCACTTGGTCGAAGAAGTGAGTAAGGGTCGTCTGGAGCTGGGTCACTTCCTTGCGGCGATAGCCTTTTTGATCCTGTCCTGGCGTACCCTGGAGCACGGAAACGTTAGAGTTCAGTGGTGTCAGACCGGAAAAGAGAATGTCGGTGGTATTGAGCTGAACCGGAGCATTCGGCCGGTAGCTGACTTCACCACTCCACGCGGTACCTGTCGGTAACGTGGTGGAGAAGCTCAAGCCATACAGGCGAATATCTTCAGGGTACTCGACGTAGTAGCTGGAGTTACCGGCCACTGCCAACGGCAACAAGGTCGGTGCCAGGTTACGCGCGACACTGAGAGGAACACCCGCACCCACCAGCGAGCCCACCAGGCCCGCCGCACTGTAAGCGCTCGCCGGAGCACCTTTGCCGCTGAAAATCGGCGCACGGCTGTGGTAGTTCATGAAGTAGGCACCGAACTCGGTGTCCAGCGGATCGAACATGTATTTGAAGGACACGCCAAATTGTCCGCTGTCACGGGCATCGCGATCCGGACCGCGACGAACGATGACACCTTCATCCGGGTTACCCCAGGTCACCCCCTTGGCAGCCAGGGTGTTGATGCTGGCGTTACGCAACGAAGCCGGCAGCCCCGCAGCCGTCAGTGCACTGTTGAGCCCGTTACGGGTGCGCAGTACGGCCAGGTTGTTGTCGCAGCCATCCGAAATCACGTCCGGTTGCGAGAAGAAAGTGCCGCAGTTGTCGGTAACGGTCTGGTCCCATTCGAGCTGGTAGAAGGCTTCGGTCGAGAGGTTCTCGGTGAGGCTCTGGGACACGTAGAACATGTTGACCGGGATCAGGCCTTCCTTGATCTCGGCTCCGGGACGACGGAACGCGGACACGTCGATCGGGTTGATCGAGTTGATGCCACCACCGATGAAGGTACTTTCACCCCAGCTCACGACCTGCTTGCCCAGACGCACGGAACCCGGCTGATCGGCAATGGCATAGTTGTGGTAAACGAAGGCGTCGAGGATCTGGCCGCCGGAGGACTTGGCGCCTTCCTTGCGGTTGTCATTGCTGACGTTCTTGAACTCCAGGTCCTCGTTTTGTAGCGCGAAGTCGTACCAGTATTTACCCCGTACGAAGACACCAGTGTCACCGTATTTCAGTTCGAGGTCGTGGATACCCTTGAAGATCTTCGAAAAGGCCTGCCCGCTCTTGAAGTTCAAGTGACCGTCATCGGACGTCTGGGACAGGCCATGCCCTCCGTTGTTGACACCGATGAGGTTCTTGTTTGGCGACTGGGTCGAGACACTCATACCCAGGGAGAGAGACGAGTCGAACTGACCTTCGATTTCACCAACGTTGAAACTGACGCCGAATGCTGGCCCGGCGAGCGTAGAGGCAAGACTGACCGCCAGGGGCAGTTTTGCCCGGCGCCAGAACTGGTTTACTGATGTCATCGACGCTACTCCATGTGCATTATTGTTATGGCAGTGAGCACTTCTAAAAACGCTGTGGATGACTGGGAGCCAAGGTGTCCCTAAGCCATTCCAAAGTTGCATCGCCCCGGTTTGTGCGTTTGCTCCGTTCTTAAAAATCCTTGAGCGGACTATAGCCAGCAGGTAGTACTGCTTGATCCCTCTAAAGTGTGATTTGCAGCTGCCAGCCACTCTGGAACAGTCCTTTGCCAAGCCGACACCCGTCGGCACGGCAAGGATGGCTGAAATTTCGGATTTGACAAGCCAAGCGCTTGCTTGGTGGGGCTGGCGTGCCCTTTTGGGCACGCCAAGTGACGCTTAAAGCGTCGAGAGGAAGGTGCTGTTGTTAGCTTGCCATTCGGTGATGTCGACGCGGATACGCTTCTTGTCGAGTTTGCCGACACTGGTCTTGGGAATTTCAGTAACAAGGGCGATCTGGCTGGGGATGGCCCACTTGCTTAAATGCCCCAGTTCCACGAATGGCTTGAGGTGTTCCTTCAGTTCTTTGGCCCCGATCTCAAGGCCTTCGCGAACCACCAGCAGTGCGAAGGGACGTTCGCCCCACTGCGGATCGGCAATGCCTACAACTGCTACTTCGCGTACCGCAGGGTGGCGGCTGATCAAGTCCTCAAGGTCCAGGGAGGAGATCCACTCGCCGCCGGTCTTGATCACGTCTTTGATCCGGTCGCGAATGTCGATCACACCCATGCTGTCCAGGGTCGCTACGTCACCGGTGTGCAGCCAGCCCCCGACCCAGAGCTCTGCGCCCTTTTGCGGTTCGTTGAAATAGCCCTCCGTGAGCCACGGCGCACGCAGCACCAGTTCGCCTTGGGTCTCGCCGTCGGCGGGCAGGAAGTTGCCGTCCGTGTCGACGATCGCCGCCTCCACTAATGGCCCCGGCACACCGGCCTTGATCCGGTACGTGGTGCGTTCGTCTTCGGTGCCGGCCATCAGCTCGTCGTTAAGGTGTGCACACGACACCAACGGCCCGGTTTCCGACATGCCGTAAGCGGCGGTCAGTTGAATGCCCTTGGCCTTGGCCGCGTCGTAAAGCGCACGGTTGAGTGCACTGCCGCCGATGACGATTTTCCAGCCACCGAAATCCGTGCCTTGCGCAGCGTTGGAATTGAGGACCATTTGCAGGATGGTCGGCACGCAATGGGAAAAGGTGACCTTTTCCTTACGCCACAGCTCCACCAGGTACTCAGGGTCATAACGACCGGGGTAGACCTGTTTGAGCCCGAGCATGGTCGCCACATACGGCAGGCCCCAGGCGTGCACATGGAACATCGGGGTGATCGGCATGTAGACGTCGTTGGTGCCCAGCAAACGCACGCTGTCGATGGCGCCCATGATGGTCGACACCCCCATGGTGTGCAGCACCAGTTGCCGATGGGTGAAGTACACACCTTTGGGATTACCGGTGGTGCCGGTGGTGTAGAACGTGGTTGCGACCGAGTTTTCGTCGAAGTCCTGGAAGTCGTACTGCGTGCTTGCCGCCGCCAGCAACTGCTCGTACTCGCCGACCAGGTTCGGCAAGTCGGCAGGACTCGAAGGAAGGTCGGTCAGCAGCAGGGTTTTCTCCACGGTGGTCAGGTGCCCGGCAATGGCCTGGTACAACCCGACGAACTCGCTGTTGACCAGTACAAAGCGGTCCTCGGCGTGGTTCATGGTGTAGAGGATCTGTTCCGGAGACAGGCGCACGTTAATGGTATGGATCACCGCGCCAATCATCGGGATGGCGAACATGCATTCCAGATAACGATGGCTGTCCCAGTCCATCACCGCCACGGTATCCCCGGCCTTGACACCGGCCGCCGTCAGCACGTTGGCCAGCCTGGCGACCCGTTCGATCAGGGTCGGATAGCTGTAGCGCAACTGGTCGCGGTAAATGATCTCGCGGGTTTTCTCATAACGAGCGCCGGACATCAGCAGCCGTTTAATCAGCAGCGGATACTGGTAAGCGCCTTCGGCAGGGGGGATAACGCGAGTCTGCAACATAAGAGTCCTTTTTCTGACTGCACGGTCGTGGCTGAAAGTAAGCACTTTAGTGCGCTTGGACGCCCACCAAATCAGCCAAAGGAATGATTTGCAAAGTCGTGCAAATGCTGGCGTTGCGCCAGCATTTGCGGGTATTACTTAACCCATGACTCGCAACGCGATCAATGCATCTCGGTAAACGCGAGCTTCACACCGATGGCGATCAGTACCGCGCCCATCGTCCGATCGAACCAGTGGCCCATCCGGGCAAAACCTGCGCGCACGCGCTGCTGGCTGAACAGCATCGCCACCAGACAGAACCACACCGCGGTGGCCACCGCGAGGTAGATGCCGTAGCCCGCCTGTACCGCCAGCGGCGTGTGCGGATTGATCACCACGGTGAACAGCGAAAGGAAGAACAGCGTCGCTTTCGGGTTCAGACCGTTGGTCACCAAACCCGAAGTGAAAGCGCCACGAGCAGTGCGCTCGCCCGCTTCCTTGTGCAACTCGTCAGTCGCAGGTTGGGCCGGCTGTGCTCGCAGGGCCTTGAAGCCGATGTACAGCAAGTACGCGGCGGCCGCCCATTTCAGGGCATTAAACAACACAATCGACTGGGACACGATCAGGCCAATGCCGAGCAACGAATAGCCGACGTGCAGGAAAATGGCCGTGCCGACACCCAGCGCCGTCCAGGTGCCAGCGCGACGACCATGGGTCACGCTCTCACGCACCACCACGGCAAAGTCCGGGCCGGGGCTGGCCACGGCCAGCAAGTGAATCAGGGCAACAGTCAAAAACTCTGTCCAGTACATGGGGGTTCCTTTTGGCCAAGCGTAACTGTTTGTTTCATCTGGTAGGCTCGGCAGATTACGCCTTCAGTTCATTGCACAAAAGGTACAGTTGATGACGAACACTCACCGCGCCGTTTTCCTCGACCACCCGTCCCTGGACCTGGGCGACCTCGACCTCAGCCCGTTGCAAGAGTGTTTCAGCGATTTACAGCTTTTCGCCCAGACCACGCCGGACCAGGTGATTGAACGCCTCAAGGGCGCCACCGTTGCCATCAGCAACAAAATCCTGATCGACGCCGCCGCCATCGCTGCCAGCCCCGAACTGAAGCTGATCCTGATCACCGCCACCGGCACCAACAACGTCGACCTCGCCGCCGCCCGCGCCCACGGGATTACCGTTTGCAACTGCCAGGGTTACGGCACGCCGTCGGTGGCGCAGCACACGATCATGTTGCTGCTCAATCTGGCAACGCGCCTGGCCGATTATCAGCAGGCTGTCGGCGAAGGTCGCTGGCAGCAGGCGAAACAGTTCTGCCTGCTGGATTACCCGATTGTCGAACTGCAAGGCAAAACCCTCGGCCTGCTCGGTCACGGCGAACTGGGCGGCGCGGTCGCACGACTGGCGCAAGCCTTTGGCATGCGTGTGCTGCTCGGTCAGATTCCCGGGCGCCCTGCCCGGCCGGATCGTTTGCCACTGGAAGCCCTGCTGCCACAGATCGACGCGCTGACGCTGCACTGTCCGCTCAACGAACACACCCGACACTTCATCGGAGCCCGCGAGCTGGCCTCGATGAAACCCGGTGCGTTCGTGGTCAACACCGCACGTGGCGGCCTGATCGACGAACAGGCGCTGGCCGATGCCTTACGCAACGGTCACCTGGGTGGCGCGGCCACCGACGTGTTGAGCGTTGAGCCACCAACCGCCGGCAATCCGCTGCTGGCCCAAGACATTCCACGGTTGATTGTCACCCCGCACAACGCCTGGGGCAGTCGCGAGGCACGTCAGCGAATCGTGGGCCAGTTGACCGAAAACGCACAGGGTTACTTCAGCGGTAAAGCACTGCGGGTCGTCAGTTGATAGACTGCGGCACTTTTTTTCACAGGAGCAGAGTATGGATCCGCGCAGTGAAGTACTGCTTCGTCAGGCCGAGTTATTCCAGGGTTCGGTGCTGCTGACCGGTTTGCCCGCCGATGACCTGCTGGGCCGTCTGCCCGACGCTCATGGCTGGTGCTGGCATGCCGGCGATCAAGCCGCGCTGGATGCCCGCTTCGCCGAGCGCAGCCATTTTGGTGTGACTGTACCGGAGCGCGGGTTCGACACCGCAGTGGTGTTCTTGCCCAAGTCCAAGGACCTGACCGACTACATCCTCAACGCCCTCGCCTCCAGACTGGCCGGTCGTGAACTGTATCTGGTGGGTGAAAAACGCAGCGGCATCGAAGGCGCGGCCAAGCAACTGAACCCCTTCGGCAAACCGCGCAAGCTCGACAGTGCGCGGCATTGCCAGCTGTGGCAAGTTACCGTGGCCACTGCGCCGCAAGCCAAGTCGCTGGAAAGCCTGGCCCAGACGTATGAGTTGCCTCTGGCCGAAGGTCCGCTAAAAGTCATCAGCCTGCCTGGCGTGTTCAGCCATGGCCGATTGGATCGCGGCAGCGCGCTGCTGCTGGAGCATCTGGACAAATTGCCGAGCGGCCATTTGCTGGACTTCGGTTGCGGCGCCGGTGTGCTGGGAGCAGCGGTGAAACGTCGTTACCCACACAACCAGGTCACCTTGCTTGATGTGGATGCGTTTGCGGCGGCCAGTAGTCGCCTGACATTGGCTGCCAACGGTCTGGAAGCTGACGTAATTACCGGTGACGGTATCGACGCAGCACCGATGGGCTTGAGTGCAATTCTGAGCAACCCACCGTTCCATGTCGGGGTTCACACCGACTACTTCGCTACCGAGAATTTGCTGCGAAAAGCCGCCAAACATCTGAAAAACGGCGGCGAACTGCGTTTGGTAGCAAACAGCTTCCTCAAGTACCAGCCGCTGATCGAGGAGCATCTGGGCGTTTGTGCGATCAAGGCTGAAGGGCAGGGTTTCAGAATCTATCGGGCCAAACGCGGCTAAAACCTCTTTTAAAAAAGAGGCTTGCCCAATCGGATTTGCCTAGGCAGAATCCGCTCCGTCCTAGGGGAGTAGTCTCCCACGAGCGCCATGCTCGTCCGGCATACGTCAACATACTTGGTCAACAGACCATGGCGTATGCGACCCAAGCGTCCGCATCAGACGGATCGCAGGGTTTGACAAGACCTATGACACGAACACCTTACCCGGGGCGGGAAGGCTGTACGTGTCATAGCCGTGTCGACCCGCCCCTTAGGAAAACCCTGATGCTGGATTCACTTCTCGTTCCCACCGCAATCGTTGCCTTGGCCGAAATCGGCGACAAGACGCAATTGCTCGCGCTTATTCTCGCCGCCCGCTTTCGCAAACCCTGGCCGATCATCGCCGGCATCGTTGCCGCCACCCTGGCCAACCATGCGGCAGCCGGTGCAGTAGGCGCCTGGGTCGGTAGTTTCTTCTCGGATGCGATGCTGCACTGGATCCTCGCCGCGAGCTTCACCGCGACGGCATTGTGGACCCTGGTGCCGGACAAAATGGATGACGACGAAGCCAGCACCGCCCGCAAGTTCGGACCGTTCCTGACCACGCTGATCGCATTTTTTCTTGCCGAAATGGGCGACAAGACTCAAGTCGCCACGGTGATGCTCGCTGCGCAATACCCAGAGCTGTGGCTGGTGATCATCGGCACCACCGTCGGGATGTTGATTGCCAACGTGCCGGTGGTTTTGGCGGGTAACTTTGCTGCGGATAAATTGCCGTTGACGTTAATTCGTCGCCTGGCGGCGTCGGCCTTCTTCATCCTCGCCATTGTCGCGGTGTACAAAGCGATGCAGAGCAGCGGCTGGGTTTGATCCCGGACACCGATCGTTCCCACGCTCTGAACTGACCCCACAAAGCTGGACGATTTACATGTCTATGCCTAAGCGGCCTGAGTTCTGTATCCCACAGGGCTCAGGCC